>JAJLKL010000154.1:0-14412 GCA_033838975.1 Hymenobacteraceae bacterium
GGAGGAGTGCTGCAGCACGTATACCTTCAGGGTCAGGTTCAGATGGATATAGCCGTCCACGACCTCACTCTGCCCTTCGTAGGCAAAACTCGGGAAGACAGAGGCCGCAAACTTGCTCTGCCTTGTTGGGCTGGCCCGAAAGTCACCCCACACCAGCGGACGATCCGGGGCATAAAAAACAGTATCCGGAGCCAGGCTCTGCGTATAGTCCGTGAAAGATACCTTGATGCCTCTGGCCAGTTTCTCATTGCGGTTCGCCTCCTGGTTCATCCAGTTGTTCAGGTACTTCAGCGCCTCTGCCAGCGACTGCCGCAGCGCAGGCTCCGCTACACCAGGCTGGTTGGCGGAGCGAATGTAGCGGGCGCCGCCACGGTACTCCACCAGGTTAATTTGCTCGCCTTCGCGCTCTGTGTCAAAGGCCATGGCTATCGTTACCTTGCCTTCCACGCGCCCTTTCTCCCCCGGCATTTCGCTGATGCGCATCTCCTTCAGGCGCACGGTTACCGGGCGGAGCTCCGGGTTATGCGGGAGGCTCTGGCGAATATACTGCTTCAGCGCAGGCAATGCACCGCCTTTCAGGTCCACGGGCCGTGCAGCGGTCAGCGGAGAAGTGGCACTGGCAGCAGGTATCAGCCGGGCTACTGCAGAACGGTCTTCGCGCGCATCTGTAACATCGGCTATAAAAAACTCTTTGGGCGTGAAAGGCAGAGGCTCTGAACGCAGTGCTATAGGTTCCGTTCCATCGGCAGGCTGCCCTGCTGACCAGAAAACGAGGAGCAACAGCAGCCCCACCACCGCAAAACCCGCCCCCCGGATGACTCGGGAAGCCGCGCCGCTAAAGCCGGGCAGCTTAGCTGAAGAAAACTTTGCTTTATCGATCATTGTGAAGAGCGTCTAGGGAAACAACCTGTAAAAACTGAGCGGCAAAAGAAGAACATGCCCTCCGGCCTGTTCACTCATTTCCTGCTTTCTAACAACGGCTGCCATACTTCAGTTCTTACCCTCGGTCACAATAGCAGCAAAAAAACATTTTCCTGCTCGTCCAGCCTAAATCAGATATAGACAATACCTGTACCGGATTAGACTCTGGCAATAAAGCATGCTTTAAACAGCTGCAAAGGCATTTTTTCGTGTAAAAGATGATATTTATCACTTTTTAAGATTTGCCGGAACTCTACATTTGTTTTTTAGGCAATGCAGACAAAATGGTGTTCCTCCCATAGGCGTCAGCTCTGCAAAGTTCCATCTGTAAACAATAACGAAAATTCCTTTTACAGGGCCTTGCTTTCTATCCGATGCCCTGTTAGCCAATATGAACCTACATGCGCCCGAGTTTTATCATGCCTTAGCCAACAAAAGCACAGAACTGGTGCTGGTGACTGACCCTAACGGTACCATAAAATTTGCAGGTCAGTCCGCACACCCTTTACTGGGGTATCAGGTAAGCGATCTTCTGGAAACTCGCAGCCTGGACTATATCCACCCGAACGACCTCCCGCTGAGCAGGCAGGCCCTACAGCACGTACAGCAGGAGAACAGCGTGCAACTACCGCATTTCCGGGTTAAAAAGAGCAACGGAGAGTGGTGCTGGCTAGACTGTACGGTAACCAACATGCTGCAGCATGAACAGGTGCAGGGGATGGTCATCAATGCAAAGGATATCACCGACATTAAGAACTCAAAGCTGCTGATCAAGGAGCAGGCGGCCCACCTGGAACATATTGTCGAAAGTATAACCGAGCCCTTCTTTGCGCTGGATATTGCCGGGCGCTACACTTTTATGACCAGGGCCTGCGCCGCCTTCCTGGGGAGGGACCGCGAAGAACTTCTCGGGCAGGTTATCTGGGAGCAATACCCTGACAGCATAGGCTCTGTTTTCTATACCCGGTGCCATGAAGTGTCCCGAACAAACATAGCAGCCCATTTTGAGGAAATCCATGTGGTAAACGGTGAGGCCAAATCCCTGCTGATCAGCATCTACCCGAGGCACGATGGAATCACCGTTCAGTTCTCTGACAACACCGACCGCAGAAAACAGCTCAAGCAGCTGGAGAAACTGTCGCTGGTGGCCAGCAGGTCTACCAACAGCGTTATCATCACCAACCGCGAGGCGCGCATTGAGTGGGTGAACGACGGTTTTACCCGCCTTACCGGCTATACGCTGGCAGAGGCCTCAGGCAAGAAACCTGGGGAACTGCTGCAGAAGCACGACAAGAACCGGGAAGACAAGCTACGGTTCCGGAAAAAACTTATGGCCGGTAAGCCCTTCTCGGAAGAGGTGCTCAACTATAAGAAAAGCGGCGAGAAGGTATGGATCATGATGGAGATCACACCCGTGCTGAACGAGGCCGGGGAGATCGAGTACTTTGTGGCCATACAGTCCGACATCACGGAGAAAAAGGAGACGGAGGCCTCACTGCTGAAACTTACGGATGAGCTTTATATGCAGAACCGGGACCTGGAGGAGTTTGCCTATATCCTGTCGCACAACCTGCGCGCTCCCGTGGCCAATGCCCTGGGGCTGGCCAAGCTGATTAAAAAAGTAGACAAAGACACCCCTGCCCATGCGCATGCCCTGGACAAGCTGCACCACTCGGTGCACCGGTTGGATGACGTGATCAGAGACATCAACCAGCTCCTCTCGGTCAGAGAGTCCAGCCGCGCGTTTGTCCCTGAGAAAATCCTGCTGAAAGACCTCTGTCAGGAAGTACTGGTGACGTTTGAGGAGGAGCTCCGGCGCAGTGAGGCACGCGTTTCACTGGCCATGGAGGAGCACTGCACGCTCTTATCCAACAGGGCCTACCTGTCCAGCATCCTGCAACAGCTCATTTCCAATGCCCTCAAGTACAGGGCCCCCGACCGGCAGCTGCATTTACAGATCAAGGCAGAGAACGGCCCCTCAGGCTGTACGATCACCCTCAGCGACAACGGCACGGGCATGAGCATGCAGCTGGTGCAGCACCAGCTGTTCAAACTGTACAAGCGCTTTCACCCGGGCATTTCAGGCAAAGGACTGGGACTTTTTCTGGTGAAAACGCAGGTAGAGGCGTTGGGCGGAAAAGTAGAGATCAAGAGCAAATTGAATATCGGAACCAAAGTAAAAATCAACTTAAGCACAGTACATGTATAAGCAAGTATACATCGTAGATGACGACGAGATCAGCGTTTTCCTGACGGAGGTAACGCTTGCGGAAGAGAAATTTGCCATGGCCTACCAAACATTCCTGGATCCGCAGCAGGCACTGCAAAACCTGCGGGACAGCCTGAAGGGAAACTCCATGGAGCAGGTGCCGGACATAATATTTCTGGACATCAACATGCCGGGCATGAGCGGCTGGGAATTCATGGAGGCTCTTGCCCCCTATCAGGCACACCTTCAGGATAAAAGCAGCATCTACCTGCTTACCTCCTCCATATACCCAGAGGAAATGGACCGGGCTGGTAAACACCCCCTGCTGAAGGGGTTCTTACAAAAACCACTGTCGGAAAGTACCATACAGCAACTCAAGGAGCAAGCGTATCAAACGGATGATTGCTCCCTGGCCTAACCTTCCCCCTGGCCTTTTCTCCTGGCCCCGGGAGATTCTGTGGCAGCCTCTGTGCAGCTAGTATGCAGAGAGGCTGCCCCTGCGATACTTTGGCAAGGCCCCCCTTGTCAAACCTGCCGGTACGGCTCCAGGGTTCTTAGCTTTCATTGCCTCGCAGCACACAACTTTCTTGATTAACTCTTTTGGGTTACTTTTGCTGACAACGTATCCACCTGGCACACTACTAACAGCAACCAAGACCCGATATGCAACTAAAGGCAACGATCCTTTTCCTGATGTTCCCTCTCTTGCTGAGCAGCAAGGTACTGGCCCAGGAGCCTCACCCAAAGCTGGTTACCTGGCAGGAGCTAGCCGCCTTGCCCCTGGCCGCTGCAGATCACAAGATTTCATACGGACCTGATTCGCTTCAGTTCGGGGAGCTGCGCCTCCCCCAGCATGGCAAGTCCAAATACCCGGTAGTGGTGCTGGTGCATGGCGGCTGTTGGCTCTCGCAGTATAACCTGCAGTACATGTCGCACCTGGGCCAGGCGCTTACCCAGGCCGGCTATGCCACCTGGAACATTGAGTTCAGGCGAGTGGGAGATGAAGGCGGTGCCTACCCCGGCACTTTCCTGGATGTTGCCAAGGCTGCAGACCATGTACAGGAGCTGGCGAAGACTTATCCGCTGGATCTGAAGCGCGTGATCGTGATGGGGCATTCTGCCGGAGGGCACCTGGCGCTGTGGCTGGCCTCACGCCATAAGCTCCCGAAAAGCAGTCCGCTTTACACTCCAGGGCCACTTAAAATAAGAGGGGTTGTGTCCCTCGCCGGCATTACGGACCTGAGAGCGTACAGCCAAAACGAGGGCAGCTGCAACAGTGCAGTCTCAAAATTAATGGGCGGCATGCCCGCAGCGCATCCGGACCTGTATGCCGCGGCCTCCCCGATAGAGCAGCTTCCGCTCAGGGTGCCCACCAGGCTGGTACAGGGTGCTTTAGACCCCATCGTACCTGTAGAGCAGGCCCAGCGCTTCACCGAGCAGGCCAGGGAAAAAGGGGATCAGGCACAACTTATACTGCTGGAGCAAGCCGGGCACTTTGACTTGGTGGCCCCACAGTCGGCGGCATGGCCTGCCATACTCAGAGCGGTAGACTCCCTGCTTTAGCCCACGTATGTGCCTGTAGCATCTCCATACTTTTACGACCATGATACAGGAACTGAGCAGGATCTTCGCTAGAGACCTAGATAAGCTGATAACTGAGCTGAAGCTGTTTAAAAATGAGCAGCACCTGTGGGAAACAACGGGGAGTATCACGAACCCCGCAGGCAACTTGGCACTGCACCTGGCGGGCAACCTGAACACCTACATCGGCCATCTGCTTGGCCAGACCGGCTACGTCAGAAACAGGCCCGAAGAGTTCAGCCTGAAACAGGTGCCCCGGCAGGAGCTGATCAGGCGGCTCACCGAGACCAGGGTTGTGGTGGCAAGCACCCTGCAGAGGCTGAGCCCGGCAGCGCTGGAGCAGCCCTACCCGGAGCAGGTATTGGGCTTCCCGATGACCACCGGCTTCTTTCTGATACACCTGGCATCGCACCTGGCTTACCACCTGGGTCAGGTCAATTACCTGCGCCGTGCGCTGGAGTAGACGCAAATTAGAAAAATCTTCAAAACATTTCCTCCGGCTCCGTATACATTTACTTAACAAAACAAGATGTATATGAGAACACCCAAGTATATATGGCAGGCTGTAGCCTTGGGAGCGCTGGCCGGAATGCGCTCAATGGCTGCCCCCGCTCTGCTGAGTCACTACCTGAGCAAGCATCCCTCCTCTAACCTGAACGGTACCCCCATGCGATTTATGCAGTACCCACAGGTTTCCACCGCCACCAAGATCATGGCAGCTTCCGAAATGACAGGAGACAAGATGCCAGGCATTCCGGACCGGATCTCTCCTGCTGCACTTGCCGGCAGAACAGCCTCCGGAGCACTGGTGGCCGCTACCCTTTTTAAGGCGCACCAGGACCGTATGGTAACCGGGGCACTGATAGGAGCCACAGCCGCCGTTGCCGCAACATTTGGAAGCTTTTACCTCCGTAAGGCACTCGCACAGAACACCATGGTCAAAGACAGTGTACTGGGCATGCTGGAGGATTTCCTGGTGATCAGGAGCGGGTTGCAGGTGATGAAGGAGTAAGCGCTGCTACAGAGAACAGCAGATCGCGAAGCTGTGGTACAATAAACCTGTAACAGCCATACACAGAAGTGAACCACCCGGGAGAGAGCACCCGGAGCGACCGAGATCATTAGGTATAGAAAACAGCGCCCGACCATATGTAATGGCGGGCGCTGTTTTTTACGTTCCTGCAGGTATAAGCAGAGGCTGCTGTCTTATCTTCTGGCCTTATCCGAGTAAAAAGTAGGCTTGTACATTGGCTTCATGGTCTTATGGCTGTAGGCAGGGCAAGAGGTTTGCTGCAAAGACTGGCAAGAAGCAAAAAGGGCAACGGCAAAAATGAACAAAAGTAGCTTTGGTAAAAGTGTTTTCATGGGTTGAGTTTTGTGTTTAGGATATTGGATTAGTTGGTTAGTCTCTTTAGTTGAACTAATTAAACTTGCTTTTATCCTGCTGCACTACGATCCTTCACAAGTTCGCAATAGTTTTTACCAGTAACATACTAGCGCACTGCCATGCACCCCCAAGCGCTGGCAAGCGCAATATTTTATATTCAAATATCTATATGTTTTTATTATTTGGATGCAAAGGTATCTTATTTTTAAACAACTCAAACATATTACTAATAATATATTCACAATTTTAACTACTTAAATTCAATCCCGCAAAACCAGGCTTTAGAAAACGCACCCGCAATCAACTATCAATGAATCACTTATCCGCACAATTCGGCTCAGGCACCTGAATAAAACATACACCATTTTATTTTTAACTTTTACAGTAAGAAGCTATCACTAGAGTCCCCCGCCTCAGCGGTAGCTGAAGTATATGCAGTACGGCTTAGCTCTCCTTCCTTTTCACCTTCTCCACTGCTCCTGCCGTCTGCTGAATATCTCCTGTTTCCAAACTCCGTACATACAAATCTGAATCATCAAGGACCCAGAAATTTTAGATAACATGAAGGATCAAAAGCATCTATGGTGGCAATATGGAATTGTGTATCAGATTTATCCACGCTCGTTTCAGGACAGCGACGGGGATGGCGTGGGCGACCTGAAAGGAATCACCCAAAGGCTGGACCACCTGAAGTGGCTGGGTATCAACGCGGTCTGGGTGTCTCCGATCTTTCCTTCGCCCATGGCCGACTTCGGGTATGACATCTCGGACTATTGCGACATCCATCCGCTCTTTGGCACCATGGACGACTTTGACAAGCTGCTGGAGGAGGTCCACGCCCGTGATATGAAGCTCATCCTGGACCTGGTGCCTAACCATACCTCTAACGAGCACCCCTGGTTTCTGGAATCGCGTTCCTCAAAAGATAACCCTAAGCGGGACTGGTATATCTGGAAAGACCCTGCCGAGGACGGATCGGAGCCCAATAACTGGCTTAGCGTTTTCGGCGGAAGTGCCTGGGAGTGGGACGAAAAGACCGGCCAGTACTACTACCACGCCTTCCTGAAGGAGCAACCGGACCTGAACTGGCGAAACCCGGAGGTACAAAAGGCTATGTTCGACGTCATGCGCTTCTGGCTGGACAAAGGCGTGGACGGTTTCCGGGTAGACGTGATGTGGCACATGATCAAGGACGACCAGTTCAGGGACAACCCGCCTAACCCCGACTATGAGGAGCACCAGTCTACTTACCAGAAGGTGATCCCCACTTACTCTACCGACCAGTCTGAGGTACATGAGATCGTGGCGAAAATGCGCAACGTGATGGACGAGTACGATGAGCGGGTTATGATCGGGGAAATATACTTGCCTATACACCGGCTGGTAACCTACTACGGCGCAGACAACCAGGGCACCCACCTACCCTTCAACTTCATGCTGATCACGCTTGACTGGGACGCAGAGGTGCTCGCCAGGCACATCAACGAGTATGAGGGTGCCCTGCCGGAGGGGGGCTGGCCTAACTGGGTGATCGGCAACCACGACAAGCCCCGCATCACCAGTCGGGTAGGCAAATCGCAGGCGAAGGTGGCAGGTATGCTGCTGCTCACGCTGCGCGGCACCCCCACTATGTACTACGGTGATGAGATCGGCATGCTGGATGTGCCCATTCCTCCTGATCAGGTACAGGACCCGCAGGGCCTGAACATGCCCGACAAAGACCTGAGCCGTGACCCTGCCCGCACGCCGATGCAGTGGGATGCCTCAGAAAACGCCGGATTCACCCAGGGTGAACCGTGGCTGCCCTTGCCCCAGACCTACAAACGGATAAACGTGGAGGCACAGAAAGACGACAGGTACTCCATGCTTACCTTTTACCGCCGACTCATAGAGCTCCGGCAGCAGGAGCCGGCCCTGAACATCGGTGACTATGCCCCCGTGCTGACAAGCGGCCCGCTACTGGGGTATACCCGAAAGCACCAGGACACCACGTACCTCGTGCTGCTCAACCTTAGCCATAAGCCGTGCGTTTTCAGGCCGCAGCACCATACCTATAAGGGGGTTATCGTGTTTGCAACAGACCCTGAGCGGGAGGGCACGCAGGTAGAGGGCAACACCAGCCTTTCCGGAGACGAAGGCATCCTGATAAAGCTTGACTAGCAGTCCTGCTCCTCCTGCCAAAAAGATTTGACTTCTGTTTACCTGTGAGGATCTGCAAATGAAGATAGTCGGTTCGGATTACGAGGGCAATGGCCGCTGCCGGTTTACCGTGTGGGCTCCGCAGAAAAAGCGGATGGTACTGCACCTGGTACACCCGCACCAAAAAGAGGTGGAAATGAACCGTGCGGAGGATGGGTACTTTACACTTGAGCTGGAGGACGTGAAGCCCGGCACCCGCTACTTCCTAAAACCCAACGGGGAACAGGGCTACCCGGACCCTGCTTCCCACTTTCAGCCAGAGGGTGTGCACGGGCCCACGGAGGTGGTAGACCACGGCAGCTATACCTGGCGCGACACCGAATGGCAGAACCTGCCCTTGCAGGACATGGTGATCTATGAGCTGCACGTGGGCACCTTTACCCCGGAAGGAACCTTCGGGGCCATTATCCCCAGGCTCGACGACTTGCTGGAAACCGGCATCAACGCCATTGAGCTGATGCCGGTGGGCCAGTTCCCCGGTGGCCGTAACTGGGGCTACGACGGTGTGTACCCCTACGCCGTGCAAAACAATTATGGCGGACCGGCAGGTTTGAAAAAGCTGGTGGACGCCTGCCATGCCAAAGGTATAGCCGTACTGCTGGATGTAGTGTACAACCACCTGGGCCCGGAAGGGAACTACCTGGAAAAGTTCGGCCCGTACTTTACGGACAAGTACCGGATTCCCTGGGGAAAGGCAATCAACTTCGATGGCCCCTATTCGGACGGGGTGCGGGAGTATTTCACCAACAACCCGCTTTACTGGCTGGAGCACTTTCACCTCGACGGCCTCCGGCTCGATGCTGTGCAGTCCATGTTCGACCAGAGTGCCGTCTCTGTCTGGGAGCTACTGCAGCAAAAGGCGGGCGATCTTTCAGAACAGCTTGGCCGCCCCTTTCACCTTGTTGCCGAAAGCAACCTGAACAGCCCCAGGGTGGTCAGAAGCACTGATGCAGGAGGTATGGGCTTTGCAGCGCAGTGGCTGGATGATTTCCACCATGCCCTTTATGTACTGCTGGATAAGGAGGGGACAAAGTTCTACGAAGACTTCGGTAAAACAGAGCAACTGGCCAAGGCGTTTACCGATGGCTTTGTGCACAGCGGAGAGTATGTGAAGTTCCGCAAAAGAACCTTCGGCGCCTCGTCGGCCCATGTGCCGGGTAACAGGTTCATTGCCTTTGCCCAAAACCACGACCAGATCGGCAACCGGGCACAAGGCGAACGCCTCGCGGTGCTGGTAGACTTTGAGCGGCTCAAGCTTGCAGCTGCGGCAGTGTTGCTGGCTCCGTACATCCCCATGCTGTTTATGGGCGAAGAGTACGGCGAAGAGGCCCCTTTCCTGTACTTTGTCAGCCACTCGGATCAAGAGCTGATCAGGAACGTGCAACAGGGCCGTAAGAAAGGGTTCGAGGCCAATAAATGGCAAGGCACTCCACCTGATCCGCAGGACGAGGAGACCTTTAACCGCTGCAAGCTGCAGTGGAAGCAGCGAAAGCAGGGCAAATCCCTTAAATTACGGAAGTGGCACCAGGAGCTCATACGGCTCCGGCGTACGCTGCCCGCCCTTCAGAACTACAGCAAAGCCGATGTACGGGCAGAGACACTGGGGCAGCAAGGCCTGGTGCTGGAACGCAGCAGCCACAACGCAACCTCACGGCTTATCAGCCTCTTCAACTTTTCAGAAGACGGCCTCAGCTTTACCATGCCGGGCGTAGCCCCTTCCTGGAGAAAGCTCCTGTGCTCGGCAGACACGAAATGGAAGGCAGCGCCTGAAGGGGAGGCACATACTGTTCCTCCTAAAGTTCAGGCCGGCAAAACACTCACAGCTCCCCCCCTCAGCGTCAGCGTATACCTGGCCGAGACCTAGATCTCCTTTGGCTGGTTTACCCTGAACCACCGGTAGCCGTAGGCGTTTAGCTCCAGTTCTACGGTGTCCTCCTCCGTAGGCGGATAGTCACCATCCTGAAAGATACACACAAACTGCCGTGGGTGCAGGTGCCTGGAAGACAACCTGAACTTCTGAGCCTTCCCCGAGAGGTTGTGCACGAAGACCAGTGCACTGTCCCTCCACTCCATACAATGCGCGAGCACCTGCGGCACATCTGTTTTGATCACCGCGGCTTTGCCCCAGCCTATCTCGCGGCAGTGCTTGCGCATCCGGATCAGCCGTTTCATCCACTCCAGGAGCGAATGCTGTTTCTGGTGCTGGCTCTTTACGTTGATTTTCTTGTAGCCAAAAGGACCGCCGGACAGGGGCGTCCAGACAACCTTTTCTTCAGGCACATCCGAAAAGCCCCCGCTTCTGCTGTCGTTCCACTGCATCGGGAGGCGTACACTCCCCCTCCCCTTCTGCTTCAGGTCCTCTCCCATACCTATTTCATCCCCATACACCAGCATTGGCGAACCAGGCATGGAGAACAACAGACTATAGGTCATTTCCAGATGCTGCCGGTTCCCCTCCAGCATGGGGGCCAGGCGCCTGCGGATACCCCGGTTGAAAATGCGCATGCCTTCCTGAGGGGCAAAGCGCCTGAACACCTCCTCCCGCTCCTCCCCGGTGAGGCGCTCCAGGTCCAGCTCATCGAGGTTACGCAGGAAGTTTAGCCACTGACACTTTTCTGGCGGCAGCGGATTCTTCAGCCAGTCGGCAATGGGTTTGGCCTCCTCCCGCGCAAGGGCCAGGAAAATGTAGTTGTCCAGCAGAAAGTTAAAGAGCATGTTCAGGCGCTCGCCCTTGCCGTAGTACAGGCCGATCTTATCCGGCTCTACATCGGCCTCGGCTAACAAAATGGTTTGCTCGCTCTTCTTGGTCACTGCCTTCCGCAAGTCCTTCAGAAAACCAACCGGCTTGCTAAGCCTGCTGCCGGCCACGCCTTTACTGTCCAGAATGTGCGTGGCCGCATCTACCCTAAAGCCATCCACCCCGAACGAGAGCCAGTACTCTATAATGGACATGATCTCGCGCTGCACATGCGGGTTGGCGATATTGAGGTCGGGCTGAAAGCTGTAAAACATGTGGTGGTAGTAGGCGCCCGCACTCTTCTCGTAAGACCAGACGCTCTGCTCCTGCCCCGGAAAAATGTTTTCCTTGTGCTCCTTCTCAGGCCTGTCCTTACGCCAGATGTAGTAATCAAAGAACCGGGACTCCGGGTCTGCACTCGCCGCCTGAAACCAGGGGTGCTCCTCGGAGGTATGGTGCACAATCAGGTCGATCAGCACCCTGATGTTGCGCTCTTTCGCCGCCTTTACAAAATCGGAAAAGTCATGCAGGCTCCCCAGGCGGCTGTCTATGGAGAAGTAATCCCGCACATCGTAACCGTTGTCGCGGTTGGGCGTGGTGAAGAAAGGCAGGATCCACAGGCAGTTTACCCCCAGGTCGCTGAGGTAGTCGAGCCTTTCCGTCAGCCCCTTGAAATCCCCTACCCCATCTCCATCCGAGTCCTGAAAACTCTCTACATCAATCGCGTAGAAGATAGCATCTTTATACCATAGATTATCAGACGAGAGCGCCGTGGTCGTTTTCATCAATAGTTTCTGAAATAATTCAACAGTAGCAGTTTGCTGTAACTGACATTTGTACGGTATACAACGGAATCTTTCGCCGGGCCGTTTAAAGTGCCGCTGCCAGGCTCCGGGCGTATCAGCCTTATACCTTACCTTTGACCAACCCAAAGCCTGTATGGGATATATGAAGGAGCTTTTCTTTTTTCTTTCGGGCCTTGCCCTGCTTTCTCCGGGATACCTTGCTGCACAGGAGAAGCAAGTAGACACCGACAGCCAGGTATGGACAGCCGCTTTCGGGAATATCCGCTTCTCAGACGCGAACTCCCTTTTTGTAGACCTGCATTACGTAGGCCACAGCTTTGCCGTAACCCGGGCAGGAATCGTGTATCATCTGAGCAATGATATTGCGGCAACGGCAGGCTTTGCCAAGCTCTGGCTGACGGTACCAGGCTCAGGCCACGACAGGCTGGAGCGCCATGAACACAGGCCATGGGCGCAGGTCTTTGTCCGCAGCCCGCTGCCCGGCAACTTCAGCATGACGCACCGCCTGCGCTACGACCTGCGTTTCAGGGAGCGTGTGGCAAATGGAGAGGTACGGCAAGGGTATAACTTCAACCATCGGTTACGCCTGCAGGAGACGGTACAGCTAAACCTTCCCCGGCTAAAGCTCGGTAAAGTTACCCCCTATGTCGTACTGGCAGATGAGGTGCTGCTAAACCTTGGAGAGGAGGTCGTATATAACACCTTCGACCAGAACCGACTGTCGCTGATGGTGGGCGGGCAACTGCGTAGCATCCGGTTACAGACTGGCTACATGAACCGCTTCGTGCAGTCGGCTGCTGCCCCGGGCAGGTACAGCAACATTCACACACTGGTGATCTGGCTGTTTTATAACCTGGATATCAGAAGGCAGGAGAGCAGTTGAACAGCCGCCGCCTTAGCCTGGGCTGTACCTCTGGGTTGGATCGGCGAGCGTGGTTCCGGGGTAGCGGAACCTCGTCCTGGCACAAAATGAAAAAGCACAGGAAGTATGAACTCCATGTGCTCTTCTGTTGGTACCGACAGACGGCTACTCCGCCAGTTTTCCTTCAATATCTTCCACCTCCAGCATCAGCTCCTCCCACTCTTCCTGCTTGCGGTCCAGTTCGGCTTTGATCTTCTCGAACTTGCGGGTTGCCTCCTGCAAAAGCTCTACATCTCCGTATACCTTCGGGTCTGCCAGGTGCGCCTCCTGCTCAGCCAGCTTTTCCTCGAGCTTCTGCACCTCGGTTTCCACGTTGCTTAGCTGCTTGTTTACCTGCTTCAGCTGGTTGGTGAGCTGCGAGAACTCGCTTTTATCGCGGGGCTGCTTCTCCTCCTTTTTGGGGGCAGGCGCACTGGCTACCTCTTTTTTCGTATCCTTCTCACGCTTCTCCTGCCAGGCCTCATACTCATGGTACGTGCCAGGGTACTCCTTCAGTTCATAGTCCTCGATAAACCAGATCTTGGTGGCCACATTTTCTACAAAGTAACGGTCGTGGGAGATGACGATGAAGGTGCCCTCATACTGCTCCAGTGCCTGGATCAGAATATTTACCGACTGCATGTCCAGGTGGTTTGTAGGCTCGTCCAGCATCAGGAAGTTGGCCTCCGAGATCAGCGTTTTAGCCAGCGCCACCCTGGACTTCTCACCACCCGACAGCACCTTGATCTTCTTGAACACCTCATCCCCCGTGAACAGGAAAGAGCCCAACAGGGTGCGCAGCTCCACTTCCGTCTTTTTAGAGCCCGCCTGCTGCAGCTCCTGTAGGATCTCATTCTCCACGTTAAGCGACTCCAACTGGTGCTGCGCGTAGAACGACATGATCACGTTGTGGCCCAGTTCGCGCTTGCCCTGGACGGGCTCGGTTCCGGCAATAATGCGCAGCAAGGTAGACTTACCCTTGCCGTTCGCACCGATCAGGGCTATCTTATCGCCGCGCTCCACATGCACGTTCGTATCCTTAAAGATCAGCTTGTCGCCGTAGCTCTTGCTCATGTGCTCGAGGCGCAGGATATGCCGGCCCGGCTGCACGCTGAACTTAAAGCTGAAGTTCACATTGGCCGCATCGGGTGCCACCTCCTCAATGCGCTCCATGCGGTCCAGCATCTTCTGGCGGCTTTGCGCCTGCTTGGCTTTGGTGGCCTTGGCCTTAAAACGCTCAATGAAGCGCTCCGCCTGCCGGATCTGAGCCTGCTGGTTCTCGTAGGCGCCTTTTTGTATCTCGTTGCGCAGAGCCTTCTCCTCCAGATAGAAGCTGTAGTTGCCCGGGTACACATTCAGCTTGCTGAAGGCCACTTCCACCGTGATGTTAGTGGTGCGGTCCAGGAACTCGCGGTCGTGCGAGACAATGACCACAGCCCCCTCAAAGCGCTCCAGGTATGTCTCCAGCCATTTGATGGACGGAAGGTCCAGGTGGTTGGTAGGCTCATCGAGCAGCAGGAGCGACGGTTTCTGCAAGAGTATTTTCGCCAGCATGACGCGCATGCGCCAGCCCCCCGAAAAAGAGGCCAGCGGCTGCTGCAGCTCCTCTGTGCTAAAGCCGAGTCCCTCCAGTATGGCCTCCGCCTCCGCCTGCATCGTGTACCCGCCCAA
>JAJLKL010000155.1:0-12438 GCA_033838975.1 Hymenobacteraceae bacterium
GCCGATCAATGGCAGGCGTGGTGCACGCACGTGCTCGCTGCCGATGCCTTCCATCTGCTCGGCCAGTTTAATGTACTGCACCAGTTTCGGGTGGATGTCCAGTTCCAGCAGCGGCATAAACCAGCGGTATATCTCCAGTGCTTCCTGCGCCCTGTCGGCTTTGGCTAATTTAAACATCGCCATTGTCTCTTTCGGGAAGGCACATACCAGACCGGCCACCCAGCCATGCGCGCCCAGCAGCAAGCTTTCCAGAGCCAGGGTATCTACCCCACAAAGGATTTTAATGCGGTCGCCGAAGCGGTTGAGCATGCGCGTGACGTTGGTCAGATCGCGGGTAGATTCTTTTACGGCCTGTATGTTCCCGTGCACGAGTAGCTCGTCAAACATCTCCAGCGTGATGCTGCGCTTATAGTCTACCGGATTGTTGTAGATCATGATGGGCAGGGACGTGCTTTCGGCCACAGCCTTGAAGAAGGCGACTGTCTCGCGGTGGTCGGAGTAGTAGCGCATGGGCGGAAGCAGCATGAGGCCGGCAGCGCCCATTTCCTCGGCTTCGCGGGCACGAAGTATAGCTTCCTGCGTTGCACCTTCCGCAATGTTCATGATCACCGGCACTTTGCCTGCCACATACGCAATGGCCCTGCGGGTAAGTTCCTGTTTTTCATCGGTGCGCAGTACGCTGGCTTCTCCCAGGGTGCCGCCAAGTATAATGCCATCCACACCGGCTTCCAACTGTGCATCTACGTTCTTGAAGAAGGTATCAAAGTCAAGGCTGCCGTCGGCGTGGAATTTTGTGGTGAGTGCAGGAAATACTCCTTTCCAGTTTATCATGATTAAGAAGTGGTTTGGTTCTATATCAAAGGTAAACTATAGCATTCCCAAAATCCTGTACTGAATTAGTAAATAGTAATACAATATTGACTTATAATTTGTATATAACGCAGATATTAGTTAAAATGGTACCAACATGAAGGTTATACCGTTCAAAATACCGAAGCCGAGCAAGGAGCTGATCCGCTACCAGGTGGACTGCCAGCCCTACTTCTACGATAAACTGCACCAGCACCCGGAGGTACAACTGAGCTGCATTCTGGAAGGCGAAGGCAAGCTGATCGTGGGCGACTACATTGGCCGTTTCGGGCCGGGTGATATTTTCCTGCTGGGCCAGAACGTGCCCCACGTATTCCGGAGCGACGACTTGTACTATCAGCCTGACGCAACCAGGCAATGCCACGGCGTCCTTATCTTCTTTGACCTGCGGGCCTTTGGCAGCGTGTTCTGGGCATCTGAAGAGCTGCAGGAAGTGAAGGGGTTTTTCGAACAGCTCACAGGGTGCTACCGGGTTAGTGTGCCCGAGCATGAAGGGTTTCTCAAACAAGTGCTGCAACTGCAACACAAGCGCAAGCTCGAAAAAGTGGTAGGCGCCCTGCAACTGGTGGATGCGCTCATGAACAGGACTACGCTGCAACGCCTGAACCTGGCTGACCAGATGCACAACCTGAGCGAGCGCGAAGGCAAGCGCATGGAGCAGGTGCTGCAGTTTCTGGTAGAGGAAAGCCACCGGCAGCTCACCTTGGAGGAAGTGGCCTCTGTCGCTAACATGAGCCGCGAAGCCTTCTGCCGCTTTTTTAAGGACCGCACCCGCAAAACGTTGGTCACTTTTCTGAACGAGTTGCGCGTAAGCAACGCCTGCCAAGCCCTGCTGCACACCGACCAAACCATCGCCGGCATCGCCTTTACCTGCGGCTTTACCAACCTGTCGCACTTCAACCGGGTGTTTATCAAGACCATCGGCATCACCCCGCGCGAATTCCGCCGCCAGGCAACTTTAAATAAAGTATGACCTTAACCTGATACATCTTATATGTTTGATGCAAAAACCTACACGCAGCGCCGCCAGCAACTGAAACAACAAATAGGCAGCGGCCTAATCCTGCTTCTGGGAAACGACGAAGCCGGGATGAACTTCACAGACAACTGGTACCCTTTTTACCAGGACAGCACCTTCCGTTACTATTTCGGCCTGAACCTTGCCGGCCTGACAGGTATCATTGATATAGATCGCAACGAAGTGATCCTTTTCGGTTCGGAGCAAAGTATAGACGATGTGGTCTGGACGGGGCCATTGCCGAGCCTGGCCGCGCTGGCCGAGCAGGTAGGCGTATCTAAAGTGTTGCCAACCGAAAAAATAGCCGATTACCTGAAGGGCGTTTCCAACATCCATTACCTGCCCCCCTACCGCCCCGAGCACGCGCTTAAACTACAAACCTGGACCGGAGAAACAACGCTGGTGCCAAGCCTGCCGCTCATACAGGCTGTGGTAGCGCAGCGCTCCATTAAATCCGATGCCGAAGTGGCCGAGATCGAAAGAGCCGTTACCTTTACCTCGCGCATGCACCGCAGCGTGATGCAGTTTGCCCGCGAAGGAATGAAGGAACATGAAGTGGCATCTGAAGCGGTTCGCTATGCGGAAGCGACGGGCAACCAGCTCTCCTTCCCGGTTATATGTACTACAAATGGCCAGATACTGCACAACCATTACCGTGGCAACACCCTGGGAGCTGGCGATATGCTCCTTTTTGATGGCGGCATTCAGACCGCAGCAGGCTACGCCGGCGACATGACCCGTACCTTTCCGGTTAGTGGTACCTTTAGCGAAAGGCAGCGCGAACTATACCAGGTAGTGCTGGATGCGCACGAGACTGCCATGGCGGCCCTGAAGCCGGGCATGTTGTTCAAAGACGTTCACCTGCTGGCCTGCCGCAAATTAACAGACGGTCTGAAACAGGTGGGGCTGATGCAAGGCGACACGGAAGAAGCGGTGCAGGCAGGCGCGCATACCATGTTCTTCCAGTGCGGCCTGGGCCACATGATGGGCATGGACGTGCACGACATGGAAAACCTGGGCGAGCAGTATGTGGGCTATACTCCGGAAATGCGCAAGAGTACCGAATTTGGCTTAAAATCGTTGCGCCTGGGCAGGGCGCTGGAGCCGGGCTTTGTGGTAACCGTGGAACCTGGTATTTATATTATTCCCGAACTCATTGACATGCGCCGCAACGACAAGGTAGCTCAACGGTTCATCAACTTTGAGTTATTAGACAGCTACCGTGACTTTGGCGGCATCCGGATAGAAGACGACCTGCTCATAACCGAGGGCGACAGCCGCATCCTAGGTGAGCCGCTGGAGCGGGCACTTGCCGATGTGGAGGCCGTCCGGCAGCAGGCACTGTAGCACGTTACTGTAATTTCAATGTTTTACTGGAGGAGCTTCAGCCTTATAAATTGCATGTTTTTAAAGAAAGTACCCCCTCATACAAATGCACCCAAAGTTAACTAACAGCGAACCATGGGTGCATCAACTGCTGCGCAAGACTTCCCTTCAAATCAGCTGCCCCGGTAGGTGGAGTACCCGAAAGGCGAGAGGGTGATGGGCACGTGGTAATAGGAGTTGCCCGAGATCTCGAACACCACCTCGATATAGGGGTAAAACGTTTCCATCTTCCTGTCGGAGAAGTAGTCCGCCGTGAGGAAGACCAGTTTGTAGGTGCCCTTGTTGGATGCTCCAGACTCCTGCGGCAGGTAATCGCCCACCCTGCCGTTCTTGTCGGTCACTTTGGTGGCCAGTGTGCGCCAGGCCTTGGTGGCAGGCTCATACTTCTCCAGCCGTACCGGCACACCGGCCGCGGGCGTACCGGTGGTGATGTCGAGGATGTGCGTGCTCAGCTGGTGCTTGCTCTCCTGGGCAAACACGTTCAGCGTGCAGAGCAGCAGGAGTACGATGAGTGCTTTTTTCATTTCTGATCCGTCTGTGAAAGTATAGGTAATCGTTTCCCTCAACAGGCGACTGATCTCTTTGTTTATGTATCGGGCAAATATCATTCTTCTCCAACTACTGTAGATTGAGCAATGCCGCTACGGGGCTTGCCGTGCTTGGCCATGTGTCTAGGCGCTGATTTAAGGCGATTTACGCTACGACAGGTACAGCCACCGGGCGCAGCGCTATCAGCCGGGAAGCTGCGAGGGCCAGCTGATACGGGAAGAATGCGGCACCTGGGATGCCGGAGGACAACTTTTACTATAATAACGGGTGGGCAGCGATTTCAGCGACAATGCGCACGAGAGCATTTACTAGGACCGCTACCGTATCACCCAGACCCCGTTGGACATAGGAAGCTACAAAATGCCCACGCTCCGCAACGCGGTGCGCATGTCCGTCTACATACACGGTATCACGGAGCTGCGTATTTGTCTACTGAAACTTGGCCTGCTTTGCACCCAAAACTTTCAGAAACTATTGTTAACCCTGTATTCTTGTACTCCGTTGTTGTGAGCAATTGTATTCTTTTACTCGCTATGGCTTTAGATTGAACTATGTTATTATGATTATTTCAGCTGCTTTTTGGTTTGTACATAATAATTATCTGAATGAGTATAGCCATAAGAATCAGGAATACGATTTCAATTTGTGTAAATAGATCTATAGTGTCCATTGCTTTGTTGCTTATGAACATTTGTTGTCTTCCTTCTTTAAGCTGCACTTTTGACAAATCACCAAGGTGTTGACTTATTTTGTCTAAGCTCTTTAGAATATTACTAGTTTCCCTAGTCTCCGAATGTGTATACTCCTTTTCTAACTTTCTTAAGTCTCTTAGTTCATCTTTTAGATTATTAAAGATGTACTGCTCTTTTTTGGTCAGCATTGTCTGCTCATACCTTTCTATCAAACCGTCTATTTCAAGGTTGGCCTTATTGTTCTCTTTGTGAAAGAAAAGCGAATCTGCGGAGACTACAGCAACTTTTTTTCCTTGAATACGCGTAGATATTTCAAAGAGCAAGCCACTGGCAACGATTCTATCTTCGTATATTTCTGTTACCGAGTAACTTAATCTGTTAAAATTGTCTTTGTCAATGAGGTTGGTGATAAGAACAATGAAAAAAACCAATAGGATACTTGCGACCCATCTTATCTTATTGAAAGTTGTCATATTGTTTATCTTAACTCTACCGAGGCATCAAGAGTACAACATACAGCCGGTGTTGACATTCAACAGAGTTTAATTAATCAAATTCATTCTATTTCGCATTAGCTCCATTGTTAGTTACTCACAACGGCTTTGCTCCCCTCATGTGCCTGGTGTGCGCCCAGTATGGGCACCTGGTACTGAAGGTACCAAATTGCTCCAGAGGGTGCAAGGGAATTTACAACCTAAAAGGAGGCATTCGACACTCGGCTACCTTCCCCCTCGCCCATATAAACAATGGTTATACCAGACCAGCAAAGTGTGGCTGCCTAGGTAAAGCTCTCCAGTAAATTGTTGTGATTCCACACCCTACGGTGCTACTCACCTCTTCCATTGCCCGTTGTGAGCATTGAGGCTTCTCACCTTTGAAATACACATAAGAGGCAGCCCCAGCCGTTCCTTGCCAGTATTACGCACTCATCCGGAACCTCTTTCTAACGCATCAGAAACATTGACTTCCCGATGTTCCTCAGGGCAATGCCCGTACCCCGGACAACAGCACGCAGCGGGTCCTCCACCACATGAGTCGGGAGCTTGGTTTTGGCGGCGATACGCTTCTCCAGGCCGCGCAGCAGGGCGCCTCCCCCCGTCAGGTACAGGCCCGACTGGTGGATATCGGACGCAAGCTCCGGCGGTGTGTTCTCCAGCGTCTTCAGGATCGCCTCCTCGATCTTGGTGAGCGAGCGATCCAGGCAGTGCGCCATGTCGGTATAGGAGATAAAGACCTGCTTGGGGAGCCCTGTCATCAGGTCACGGCCCTTTATGGCGATGTCAGCCGGCGGGTCCTGCAGCTCGGGCAAGGCGGAACCTACCTCCAGCTTCACCCTTTCGGCCGTCGGCTGGCCGATCAGGATGTTATGGTGCCGGCGCACGTAGTGAATGATATCAGAGTCGAAGGTGTTCCCGGCCACCCGGACAGAATGGTCGCAGACAATCCCGCTCAAGGCGATCACGGCTATTTCGGTGGTGCCCCCGCCGATATCGATAATCATGTTGCCGGTGGGCTCCTGCACATCCAAACCAATACCCACAGCGGCGGCGATGGGCTCGTGGATCAGGTACACCTCCTTGGCCCCGGCATTCTCGGCAGAGTCGCGGATAGCCCGCTTCTCCACCTCCGTAATGCCGGAGGGTACGCAGATCACCATCCGGAAGGAGGGCAGCAGGCGGCTCCGGCTTTCCTGAATCAGCTGCAGCATGCTCCTGATCATGTGCTCGGCAGCATGGAAATCGGCGATCACCCCGTCCTTTAGGGGACGCACGATGCGTATATCCTCGTGGGTCTTGCCCTCCATCTGCATGGCTTTGCGGCCAATGGCCACCACCTTCCCGGTGGTCCTGTTGAAGGCCACTATAGAGGGTTCATCCACCACGATCTTATCATCGTGGATAATCAGGAAGTTGGCCGTACCCAAGTCGATAGCGATTTCCTCTTTGAAAAAATTAAAGATCCCCATTTGTACTCGGTGACATATAAAGGTTTTACCTGCACCGCCTGCTAGGTAGAACAGGCAAAGCGAAATTGCAGGTGCGGATCGCCCGCAGCTTTCGGCTGAACGATGATCCTACCTACTCTTGCGCAGACTGGTCTTGGACAATCAAAGGCACGTCCAACACCAGCTGCTATTTAATTCATGCAACTTCTCCGAGGAAACCACTGCGGTGCGCTTCAGCTACCGGCACAAAGCTGCTACAGTCCCTGAGGCTTTCACCCTACGCTCGACCTGCACCAGGATGTGAAGTTAATAATAGCCTTTCTCTTCCAAATAGCTCTGCTCACCATGTTTGCTTTTCCGCCTAGAGACCTTGCTAGCTACCCTTGTAACAAAGCATTGCCGTCCATAGCTTATTTCTCCTCTCCATCCACCCCTTCTGCTATTCCAGAAGCTAAAGCGGCAACCTCCGCTTGATGCCTCAGGTTGCAGTGTGGGGACGCGCTAAGTTTGCATAAGAGATCTACTAATTAAGGCTGCCCAGCATATCACTCAACCAGTCGTAACATGAGGCTGCCACAAAACCGCCATAATGTTTTGTGGCAGCATAAAATAATGTGTTGCAGGCAGCACGGTTCCTTAGTATGAGTGCATTAAATGTACCTATTGACAGGCTCAAAAGCAAACCTTCGGACCAGGCGTACGCTTATCCGAAGGTTCTGACCGGCTTTGGCTGTGGCAGCACCCGGTATAGGTATAAGTTACGTTCTGTCCACCCCACCTGCCCGCTATACCGAGAGGATATCCATCATCTCCATATAACCAGAGCTTATAAGCTTTTTCCTGCTGATCGTCTCAGAGATGGGCGTATAGACAAGTTCCCCGTTAACAAGGCCAGCCATCACATTCCGCTGGCCTTCCAGAAGCCCCTCCACGCAGGCAATTCCCAGGCGGCTGGCCAGCATACGGTCTTTGGCTGTGGGTGCCCCTCCTCGTTGCACGTGCCCAATGATGCTAACCCGTGCGTCCATGTGCGGTAGCGCCGCCTTCACCTTTGCTGCCACCTGCGTGGCGCCTTCCTCCACCTCGCCCTCGGCAACCAGCACGATGGAAGATGTTTTAGAGCGCTGCCACCCCTGCTGAATGGAGCTGATAAGATCCGCTACAGCCATCTGCGACTCCGGGGTCACCACCACCTCAGCCCCGCCGCCTATAGCGCAGGGCACGGCTATGTGGCCAGAGTCGTGGCCCATCACCTCGATAAAGAACACCCGGTCGTGGCTGTCGGCCGTGTCGCGGATTATGTCGATGGCATCCAAGGCGGTGTTCACCGCTGTGTCGTAGCCGATGGTGTAGTCAGTGCCGTACAAGTCGTTATCGATGGTGCAGGGCGCCCCTACAACCGGAACGTCGAACTCCTCACCGAAGACGGCCGCTCCGGAAAGAGTGCCGTTGCCGCCAAGGGCCACCAGCCCCTCGATGCCGTACCGTTGCAACTGGTCGAAGGCTTTCTTTCTTCCTTCCAGAGTCAGGAAAGCCTCGCTTCGGGCCGACTTGAGAAGCGTGCCCCCTTTTGGATAATATTGCTGACAGAGGAGGAGGACATGCTGAACATATCCCCGTTAACCATGCCGTTGTAGCCGCGCCTGATACCATACACCTCAAGCCCATGGTAAAGGGCGGTGCGCACCACCGCCCTTAGGCAAGCGTTCATGCCTGGCGCATCCCCTCCAGAGCTGAATACTCCGATTCGCTTCATAAGTAAAATAATGTAGTCTCTTGTTTCCCCGCCTGTGCGCTTACAGGTACAGGTCGCCGGCTGCCTCCGGTTGGTAAAGGATCTCCTCTACTTTATAGGTAACGGTGCCGCGTTGGGGAGCGGTCCACTCCACTGTGTCGCCAATTTTGCAGCCCAGCACTGCCGTTCCAAGAGGAGCCAGAACAGATATCTTCCATTTGGACAAATCCGCATCTTTCGGGTAAACGACGGTTATATTTATTTCGGAGGCACTTTTTGCCTCCCTGAGCTTCACCATAGAGTTCATGGTGACTACATCCGTCGGGATCTCCTCCGAGGCCACCACCTTGGCGCGTTTCAGCTCCTTGCTAAGCGCTCCCACCACATGTGCCCCCCCAACCAGCCGCTGCGCCTGTACTAAATTGTGCAGCCGCTGGTGGTCTTTCTCAGTTAAATAGATTGTGTTCATATCAATTAAGTTTATAATTATGGAATATCTCTCGTGCCCTTCCGCTATCAGTCTTGCCAAAATACAGCTGCTGAAAGCTCTTTATGCTTCCTTGCTCTACACGTCTGAAGATTTTATCCGGGGTAATGTCCTGCAGTGACTGAAAACCACAGGCCTCCATCAGCTCCTTGGTGGCAGCAAGCGTGTTTCGATGGAAGCTGGCGACACGAACGCGCTTGTCCGCCACGTCCAGTCCTTGGGAAAGGCGCTTATCCTGGGTGGCGATGCCAACCGGGCACCGGCCGGAGTCGCACTGCAGCGCCTGAATGCAGCCCAGCGCGAACATCATCCCACGAGCGCTGTAACAGACATCAGCCCCCAGCGCGATAGCCTTGACAATGTCTGCCCCGGTGATGATCTTCCCAGCCGCCATTATTTTAATTTCCTTGCGCAGGCCATACTTGAGGAGCATGGTGTGCGCAAAGGCCAGGGCATCGTAGAGCGGCATCCCCAAGCTATCGGTAAACTCCAGTGGGGCAGCCCCCGTACCCCCTTCGGCGCCATCTATGGTGATGAAATCCGGGTATATTCGGCTATGCATCATTTCCTGGCAGAGACGCTCGAACTCCTGCTTATTGCCAATGCAAAGCTTTATACCGATAGGCTTACCATTCGAAAGCAGGCGCATCTTCTCAATAGAAAACAGGAGGCTGAGCTGGTCATGAAAGGCGGAATGTCCGGGAGGAGAGGCCACTGTGGTATGGGGCCGCACTTTTCGGATGGCAGCAACCTCTGGTGTGTTTTTAAGGGCAGGGAGTAACCCGCCGTGCCCGGGTTTGGCTCCCTGCGACAGCTTTAGCTCTACCATCTTAATATGCGGGTGCAATGCCTGCTCCCTGAAGAGCCGTTCGCAAAAGTCGCCCTGCTCATTTCGACAGCCAAAATAGCCTGTCCCGATCTGCCAGATCAGGTCGCCGCCGCCTTCCAGGTGATAGGGGCTCACGCCGCCTTCGCCGGTGTTTTGTGCAAACCCGCCGAGCTTGGCCCCTCCGCTTAACGCACTAATGGCTGTCTTGCTCAAAGACCCGTAACTCATGGCTGAGATGTTGTAAATACTGGCACTGTATGGCTGCTGACAACTGCTGCTGCCTATGCTCACACGCAGGTCCTCTTCTTTTACCCGCACCGGAAAAAGGGTGTGGGCAATCCATTCATGCCCTGTCTGCTGGCTGTCGGACTGCATCCCGAAGGGCACCGTTTGACGTACGTTTTTGGCCCGCTGGTATACAATGGAGCGCTGCCGTCGGCTGAAGGGCTTGCCGTCTGTGTCAGACTCAAAGAAATACTGGCGCAGCTCCGGACGGATGCTCTCGAAAAAATAGCGCAGGTAGCCCACAAGGGGATAGTTTCGAAGCAGCGTATGCCGCCCCTGCCGGATATTCTGCCAGTACACCAGGTGCAGGGGCACGACAGGCACGAGCAGCCAGAGCGCAGACGGCTGATAAAAGCCAGTGATGGCGATAAGGAAATAAATGGTGACGAGCACAAAAGCAAAAGCCTGCCTTACGCTAAGTTTTGTTGCCATAACTTAAAGTGATTAGAACAAAGACACAGCATGCAAACCTGCAGCAACCTTTGGAGGGACCTGTCAGGCTTATCTAAAAAGAACTGGTTTGAGGGCCGGAGGCTTCCGGCTTACCTGTTAAAGTCTTTGTGGGCGGTATAAAAGTAAAGGCAATAACCGTTCAGCACATCACTCAGGGAAACGTGATGTGACGCTGCGACAAAACCGGAGAGCGGCTTTGGGAAGGAAGCATAAAGTCTTTTGTATGGCAGCACGGTCAAAGCGAATATATTTTCAAAGTAAAAGAAAGGCTGGTTCAAAACCAACTTTACTCACTAAGATTGTACACCTATACGCACGCCTGTATGGCTTATTCCTCATGATGAAGTATACCTCAAGAGTAGAACATATTCACGTTGCATGCCAGACCAAGAACTACATATGTATTGTTTCTAAATTAAGGGGTTCTCTTACAACATTTTCCAGCCATCATCTCATTCAACCTTCCTGCCGTAAAAAGACCTTGTACCTCTTTACGCGGAACAGGATAATTAGGAAATCCTCTTCGAAAAGCTTTCGGTTATAGTAGTATAGGAACACATGTTATGATAAATAGAAAAATTTACTATAACCATTAATGGTCAATTACTTTGAAATCAGTTAGCCGAGCAGCGAATTGCTTCTTCACATTATTCTCAAAGCTATCCAAATAGTTTTCGGTAGTCTTCAAGTTAGAGTGGCCTAAAGATTCGGATATAAGTTCTATCGGCGCTCCAGCACGCTTAAGGACAGTAGAGAAAGAATGTCGCGCCGTGTAGGTACTCACATTCTTTTCGATACCAACCGCGGCAGCAACACGCTTAATGTACTTGTTTATTGTCTTAGTGGTATGTTGAATCTTTGCCCGCTCCCTTTCCGCTGATAACCCTGGTTCAAGCAAGGGAAACACATAAGCATCACTGTAGGCTGGCTTGTTGCCCCACCTCTTGATTATTGCATCTATCTCCGGCGTTCGCATCGCCGCGATGGTCTTGATATTCTGGCGGCTTGTTCGCTCCGTTTTGGCCCTAACAAATGTTATTTTCTCTTGGTCAAGCTGCTTGTATTTCAGCCGGGCTATATCCTTCACGTTTATCCCGTTGCAGAGATAGGAGAATATCCACAGGTCCCGTGCACGCCCCTCACTCTCAGAAGCAGGCTGGTAGGAGAATATCTTCTCAATATCTGCCAGCGATAAAGCTTTCTTCACATTACGCCCTGATGGTATCTGATATTTTCGTTTACCAAATGGGTACAGATCTGCATCTACCTCTCCGGTCGCTATAGCGGTGTTATAGATTGCACGAAGTGCCCGTAGGTAGATACCGATAGTCGTAATAGAGTTACCATTCTGAAGCATCCACTTTTCATACCTCATTAAGAAATCAACAGTAATTGCAGAGTAGGCTAATGGCTTTCGCTTTCTCAGCAGGCTTTCTCTTTTCTCGATTGCCTTAGCTCTAGATAGACCTTTGTTCCTGGTCAAGGGTTCTTTTTGAATGAAAGACAGCAGAGAGAAACTAGCACTCTCATAACTGCTCGCCGTTCCTACCCTGCCTTCTTCACTCAACTTTTTTATTTGATGTTCAAAGGCTGAAAAGACTTCATTCTTGGCGGTTGTGTTCAAATACTTTTTTTCGAACTGCTCGAATGTGAACACGTCAAGGTTACGAATAATGCCGATAGCCTTCTGCTCTATTGCTTGAAAAGCTATACGGAGCTCCTTGTACCTTCCTTTGGGCTTCTCGGCCTGGACTTTGGAAAACTCCACCTCGCTCAGAGAATAGCCAGTGTTGTAGTACTTGCGCTGCCTTTGGTACGTGAGCCTTAGCCTTACCGGGAAGGAACCGTCTTTCAAGGCCCTTCGGGTATCGAGTATTACGGAGGTGAGTACAGGTATCATGTGTGTGCAAATAATTTTATGTACACACAATTTGCACACAAACCCGCAGAATAACAAGAAACAATGCGTATTAAAGAAAAGCAAAAACTGCTTTTATAGGCTAATTAAGCGGTTTTTATAGATAAACAGAAGTATCAACAAGTACTATAGTCATGACTACGAATCAGAAGGTTAGGGGTTCGACTCCCTTCGTGACCACCGAAAAGCCTCTTAGCACTACGCTGAGAGGCTTTTTTTATTTTACTAAACACAGCCGCTGCCTCTTGTTTTAGGCTGTTTCCTCCCTGCC
>JAJLKL010000156.1:0-14881 GCA_033838975.1 Hymenobacteraceae bacterium
TTCGCTGAATATTTCATAACGATTTCCCAGTAATATGAGAAGACTTTTAATGCTCTTGCTGCTACTTAGCAGAGCAGGGGCTCTTTTGGCTCAAAATAAGCATACCATCAGCGGTTATGTCCGGGAAAGAGGGAGTGGTGAGTCGCTGATCGGGGTGACGGTATACCAGCCAGGCAGCACGGTGAGTACTACTACCAACACTTATGGCTTTTATTCCCTGACGTTGCCAGCTGCTGACTCTGTGGTGCTGATGTTCGGCTACCTGGGCTATAAGCCTGTGCTGAAGAAGGTGGGGCTGCGGCAGCATGTGGAGCTGAACGTGGACCTGTTTTCGGACGCCACGCTGCAGGAGGTGGAGGTGGTGGCCAGCCGGCAGGAGCGTGTAAGCGAGTCGGCGCTGATGAGCACCATTGATGTGCCCATCTCCCAGATCAAGAACATTCCGACGCTGCTCGGGGAGAAGGACGTGATGAAGGTGCTGCAGCTGATGCCGGGGGTACAGAAAGGCAGTGAAGGCAACAGCGGCATCTATGTGCGCGGCGGCGGCCCGGACCAGAACCTGATCATCCTCGATGATGCCACGGTGTACAACGCCTCCCACCTGTTCGGCTTCTTTTCGCTGTTCAATGGCGATGCGCTTAAAAGCGTGGAGCTGACGAAAGGCGGCTTCCCGGCGCGTTACGGGGGCCGGCTATCCTCGGTGATCGAGCTGAACATGAAGGAGGGGAATAAGGAGGAGTTTCATGGCGAGGGCGGCATTGGCCTGATCTCCTCCCGGTTGATGCTGGAAGGGCCGATCAGGAAAGGCAAGTCCTCCTTTCTGGTAACCGGCCGCCGTACCTATGCTGATGTGCTGGCGCGCCCCTTCATGGATATCGATGGCAAGGCGGGGTATTATTTCTACGACCTCAATACAAAAGTCAACTATGATTTCGGGCGAAAGAACAAGCTCTACCTGAGCGGCTACTTTGGGCAGGACCGTTTCTTTTACCGGGAGAAGGATGACGACAATGAGGCAGAGGGCGGTATAAACTGGGGTAACGTCACGGGTACCCTGCGCTGGAACCACCTCTTCAACGATCGCCTGTTCTCCAACACCTCCCTGATCTACAGCCGCTACCGGTTCAATATTTTTGCGGAAGAGAAAGACGATGAATACGGAGACTACAAGCTCGACTACTTTTCCGGGATTCAGGATGTGTCGTTAAAATACGACCTTGATTACCTGCCCAACCCGCAGCACTCCATCCGGGCAGGCCTGCAGACAACCTTCCATCGGTTCACCCCGAGCGCCCTGGTGGTGAAGGACGCGGATGTGGAGCGGTCGGAGAGCAACAGGCAGCGTGCGGATGGCGTGGAGTCTGCCGTTTACGTGGAAGACACGTACAAGCCGTTCCCGAAGCTGAGGGTAAACGCCGGTTTTCGCCTGAGCCACTTTGCCGCGGAAGGCAGGAGCTACTTTATGCCGGAGCCGCGCTTTTCGGCGGCCTATAGCCTGCGGGATGACCTGAGTGTGAAAGCCTCCTACGCCCGCATGAACCAGTACGTGCACCTGATCAGCAATACAGGCATAGGCCTGCCGACAGACCTGTGGGTACCGACCACGGATCGGATCGCGCCGCAGAAGTCGCAGCAGGTGGCTTTGGGCGTAGCCAAGGATTTTCTGGAGAAGGACCTGGCCCTGACCGTGGAAGGTTACTATAAAAAATCGGGCAACATCATCGGCTACAAGGAAGGAGCCAGCTTCCTGATCATCGAGGACCCGGAGTCGGCGGAGGAGGTAAGCTGGGAGGATAACATCACGGCTGGGCAAAGCTGGTCTTACGGTGTGGAGGTGCTGTTGCAGAAAAAGGTAGGGCGCTTCTCCGGCTGGGCCGGCTATACCCTGTCCTGGACGCAGCTGCAGTTTGACTCCCTGAACTATGGGCAGAAGTTCTACGCCCGCTACGACCGCCGCCACGATGTTTCTTTGGTTGGCATTTACCAGCTCCGCGATAACATCACCATGTCTGGCACCTGGGTATACGGTACGGGAAATGCCATCACCATGCCGATCGGCTCCTGGCAGGCACCGCGGAACAACCCGTCCCGGAATGAATCTATGGGAGGGTACGGCTACTGGGGGACAAGTTCTACTCATTACGGCCCGATGAACGGCCACCGCATGGCCCCTTACCATCGCCTGGATTTAGGTATACAGTTCCACAAGAAAAAGAAGTGGGGCGAGCGTACCTGGGAGGTGAGCATCTACAACGCCTATAACCGCAGGAACCCGTTCTTCTACTACCTGTCCGACGAGGCAATACAGAAGGGAGACAAGTATGAGGTGGAGTCGAAGCTGAAGCAGATCACGCTTTTCCCGATCATTCCTTCGGTGAGCTACGGCTTTAAGTTCTAACTTATTTTTATCTCCTGAACTCAATCAAGACCAAGAACATCATGAAAATAGCAAAACACCTGATAGCTGTGCTGGCCGTGCTGGCTTTTGCTTTGCAGGGCTGCGAGAAGGACGTGGCAAACTTTGAGATAAACGCCACGCCCATGCTGGTAACGACAGCCTTTATCTCGCCACAGGACACCATTCTGACAGTAACGCTGCAGTACACGCAGCCCGCCATAGGCCGGCACCG
Source organism: Hymenobacteraceae bacterium (assembly GCA_033838975.1). GTDB lineage: Bacteria > Bacteroidota > Bacteroidia > Cytophagales > Hymenobacteraceae > Pontibacter. The sequence continues at coordinate 2,631 of JAJLKL010000156.1, forward strand.
CGACGAGGAGGAGTTGAAAGTACCTGATGCCACCGTTATACTATCAGACGGAACTAAAGAGGTGCAGCTGACCTACGACGCAGCCTGGAACAAGTACTTTGGGCCTATTGAGGAACTGCCCATTGTAGCTGGCAAAACGTATTTTCTGAAAGTGACAACGCCAGAAGGGGAAAAGGCAGAGGCCGCCTGTACGGTACCTTTGCGGGACGGGGTGCAGGTAACCGAGCTAAACTACGAAACAGCGCCGCACGACAGCTATGGCTACCAGATGCTACGCCACAAGATAACCTATAAGTGGCAGGATGCGCCGGGGGTAGAGAACTTCTATCACCTTACCGCCTACCGTACCTATTATATCGATTTTGGCTATCCTCCCATCCGTACAGCGCACCATGAAATGGCCTACACAGACAATGAGAAAATATACGTGTCGGATGAGAAGCAGGACGGCAGGGTTATGGCCTCACCGGAGTTTGAGTTCTCTTCTGCCGATCCGGATCATGTACCCAGGCCTTTCAATGTTGTCGCAGTCATTGCTGTCACGGATGAGGCTTATTACAGGTACCACCAGTCGGTTATAAACCAGGAAAGCAACGGGGGTAATCCTTTTGCGGAGCCACAGCAGATCTATGGTAACGTACAGGGCGGCCTGGGGGTGTTTGCAGCCTATAACCAGATCAAGGTACAGCGGGTGATCCAGTAACAGACAGAGTCAGTAAACTTATCAGCAGCGAGGCCCGGAAAAGAACTTCCGGGCCTCGCTGCTGATAGCGCGCTTAACCTTGTGCTACGCCGGCAGCAGGTCGCAGAACCAGAAAGCGGTGTCATAGGCGGGCTTATCCTCTTTTTTATAGCAGTTGTCATCTGCGTCGGCTGGGGCTCCATAGGTTTTTCTGACTTTCTCCCCGAGCACATACTTCACAGGCTCCTGAAAGATAGGGCCATCAAACACGAAGGTGTGGAACTCCCCGTTTTCACCCGCCGGGTCTACGCCTTCTGGTAAATCGTTCAGAAAGTTCTCGTCCAAAATCCTACCTACAAAGGACTCATCCAGCAGCCGCTCATTCACGCATACCACCACCGCTTTAAAGCCGAGCTGGAGGAACTCCTGCACCAGCGCCCTGGTGGGTCTGCCCCAAAGTGGAAAAACAGCCTGCATGCCTGCCTGTGCCAGTTGTTGCTCCCGGTACTTCCGCAGGTCCTCCAGGTTGATGTCCCCAAAGATGGCCTGTGTGATCCCCTGCTGCTGCAGCCCGCGCATGGTGTTGTCCATCAGGGTATTGTAGGCACTCATGCTTGCGTCTTCCGGTAACAGGATCTGTTGCAGGGGCAGCCCGATTTTCTCAGCCTGCTTCAGCAGCAGCTCCTGCCTGACGCCATGCATAGTGACCCGGTTGGTAGCGCCGCTCAGGGTGGTCAGCAGCCGATCCACTTTATACTTACCCTCTTGCAGTACGTGATACAGACACAGGGCCGAATCTTTTCCGCCACTCCAGTTAAATACACTATGCATGGTTCTAAAGGCTAATGGTACCTGCAAAAGTAAACATAAGCGCCGTGTTAACAATTTGTTACTTCTGTTTTAAGGCTTTCTACATCTGCATATATGCATTTTACTAGATTTCAGAAGAGGTACAACGCCGGATGATATCTTATTTGCCTGCCGGACGTACAGATAGGTGTGGCTGCCGGTACAGGCGGTATGTTGAACAAAGAAAGAAGGAGGTTAAGATGCCACAGGGAGATAAATCAGCTTATACAGATAAGCAAAAGCGCAAAGCGCAACACATTGAGGAGGGGTATGAGAAGAAGGGCGTAAGCCACAAGGAGGCTGAGAAAAGAGCCTGGGCCACCGTGAATAAACAGGATGGCGGAGGCAAGAAGAGCGGCTCGGGCAGAGCCAACCATAAAAAGGATTAGGCAAGATGATTACGTAAAAGACGGCCAGAAGTGAGAGCTTCTGGCCGTTCTGCTTTATGGCTTATGGATAGTTGTTCGTGTGGGCATGCGGGTCGTCGTAGTTTGGGTCTACGGTAGCCGGAGGGCCCTGCGCTACGCGGTTGTGTGAGAACGGCCGCTCGCCTCCGGTACCTCGTGCCCTGCGTGCACCGCCAGTGTGCTGGCGTTTATTGTTGCGCTTGCTCAGGGCAGCCCAGGCCAGACCGGCGACAGCCACTGCTCCAGCCACGGCCAGTACCGTTGGCACGCCGGTGCCTACGGCTGGCGGCACGGATACCACCCCACGCTCGTCTGTTACGGCAGGCTCATGTACGTAGCGCCCTTTGCGTGGCACAGCCTTCATCCAAAAGTCCTTTACCAGATCCTCTAACTGCCAGCGCAGTTCCTTGCCCCGCATGGGTTTGCCATGCCCGCTTGCCGCCACCTCCGGCTCCAGGTTCAGCAGCGTTTCCACGGAGTGGTGCGCCGAGCCCCAGTCCGGCGTGAAATAGGCTGGCGGCCCGTGTACCTCCCGTTTCTCGGTCATCACGGCCACGGCAGACTCTGCATCTCTAGTTGTAAAGGCGTCCCCCACGATCAGGGTTCTGTCCTCTTCCCGGAAGAAGGAAACATGCCCGGGGCTATGGCCGGGTGTGTGCACCCATTTCCACCCGGGCAGAGCGGGTACGGAGCCGTCCGGTGGCAGCAGCTCAACATAGTTCTTGATGTTGATCGGCTTTTTGGGGTACATGAAAGACATGTAAGCCATGGCACCACCTCCCACACTCGGGTCCGGTGGCGGGTAGTTGGACTGGCCTATCAGGTAGGGGAGCTCCAGCGGGTGGGCATAAACAGGCACGTCCCATTCCTCAGCCAGCTCCTTCACGGCGCCCACATGATCGAAATGCCCATGCGTTAGCAGGATGGCCTTCGGCTTGTTGCCCTCCCCCAGGAGTTCCTCTGCCGCCATCTTAATTTTGGGGGCAGAACCGTACACCCCTGTATCGATCAGTACCCAGGAACCGTCCGGGTTTGCCACGAAGTACAGGTTCACAAAAACTGTCTTCATTCCCCATACCCGGGGGGCCACGCCAAAGGTGTGACTGCTGCCATCATAAGTTTTTTTCATAGATCCTTCCATACCAAAGTCTTCTAGTTAAAGGTAGTGAATTGATATCAGATTTTCTAGTACGGACTACACCCGAAAGTGGCTGCCTTCCCGGAGACAAACTGCCGCCTGGCACCTGGAAAGGGACAAATTACGGCAACCGCCATCTGCGGCGAACAGAATCCGGCTACACCTGTTTAGAGGGTAAAGTAGGGCATACTTTTTGATTTAGGTTTGGTAGCTGCTGAAAATAGGCGAAAGACCGTTTCCTGTATTGCAGGAATTTTTTATCTTTAAGCAAAGTTTATTGAATATGGTTAACTTATTTGTACCTCCTAGCTACATGGCGGTTTACGCAAAATGCGTGGATGCGTCGATGCCGGCCTTTGAACCGGATGAATGGATTGAGGAAGGGAAGGTGTATCCGGTGAAGCACTTCACGGAGCCTCTGAACCAGGGTGATGGCTTTGCCGTGACCATCATGGACGAGGATGGTGTGGAGATCCATCCGTCTCCTTCGCACTGGAGTTTCGCCTCCAGCCGCTTTGAGCTGTATACCCTGCACCTTAACTAGACCAAAATCAGAAAAATTACGTTAAACTATAAAGGCTGCCCGTGGCAGCCTTTTTTAATAACGCGATTTGTTGGTTTGTGAGTTGTATACAAAATGAGCGCCGAAGAATTTAATGAGCTGCCGCCACACCTGCAGGCAGAACTGGCCCTGGAGCAGGGGCATTACCTGCATCACCGTATCAGGGGCTGGTGTAAAATAGACCTTTACTGGCTGGATAACTTTTATGTGGAGCTGTGGTTCCTCTACGACCTGAAAAACATAGGGCTGGTGAGGGCCCTGACAAGTTACAGCCAGCTGGAACCCTACCTGGAGACGATCAAGCTGAAGCTAAAAACGGTTAATAAAGAATGAGGCTTTAACAGTACAGGCTATTCCTCTTTTAAAGTAGCAAAAGGAGCTGGCGAGAACGATTTATTTCCTCACTCCGTCCTTCTCTCACTCAAAATTCATATTTTTGAGTATGAGCAGAAATTTACTTTTAATCAGTACTTCTACCACGCATGGCACAGGCTACCTGGAGCATGCTGCGGAGGAGGTAAAAACCTTATTTGAAGGGAAGCGCAGTATCCTGTTTATACCTTATGCCAGGCCGGGCGGGATTTCCCACAAGGACTATACCGCCAAGGTGCGGGAGGCCTTTGAGCCGTGGGGGATCAATGTGACGGGCGTGCATGAGTATGATGATCCGGTGAAGGCCGTAAGTGAGGCTGAGGGTGTTTTTATCGGCGGTGGCAACACCTTTTTGCTGCTGCGCAACCTGTACGCAAACAAGCTGGTGCAACCACTGCAGGAGCGCGTGCAGAAAGGCATGCCGTACATGGGCACCAGCGCAGGCACCAACGTGGCCGGTAAAACCATTGGCACCACCAACGACATGCCGATCGTGCATGTCAAAACCTTTGATGCGCTGCAACTGGTGCCGTTTAACATCAACCCGCATTACCTGGACCCGATCCCGGGTTCCACACACATGGGGGAGACCAGAGAGACCCGCATTGCAGAGTTCCACCACCACAACAGGCAGCCGGTGGTAGGGCTGCGCGAGGGGAGCATGCTGCGCGTAGAAGGCGATAAAATTTCCTTACTGGGGCCTCACTCCGCCCGTATTTTCCTGCAAGGCGAGAAGCCGATGGAGTTTGCCCCGGGCGATGATATTAGTTTCCTGATGGAGGCGAATTAACTGGTTGCCTATTCTGGCAATCCGGGAGCGTGTAAAGGGAGAGGTGAAGCTGTTCGGCTTCACCTTTTTTGTTTACTGCGCCATGTGTTTCATGTGTCCCCATCATCCTGTCCCCATTCATAAATCATCTCTCATCATTTATAATTACCTTCAATCTCCTTAACTTGAGGTAGAACCACAGAAAACTTTCTATGAAAAAACACCATCTCACCTTATGGGCCGCTTTGGCAGTGGCTACGCTGGGCAGTGGGGGCTGCACCCGTACCTCAGAGCAGGAACAGACCACGGCAGCTGTTCAGGCTGATCAGAACCTTGGCCAGCTGTTCGAAGATTATTACGAGGAGCGCCTGAAGCTGTTCCCTTTAGAGGCCACCGCTATTGCCGACAGCCGGTACAACGACCAACTGCCCAATGACCTGAGCCAGGAGCACAAGCAGCAGGTAAAAGGCATGTACCAGAAGTACCTCGACCAGATCAACCGGATAGACCGTAAGCAGCTCGGGGAGCAGGAGCAGATCAGCTATGATATCTTTAAGTATGAAATGCAGATGTCGCTGGAGGCCCTGGAGCAACCATCGGAACTGTTGCCGATCAACCAGTTCTGGAGTTTGCCGATCAGCATGGCGCAGCTAGGCTCTGGCTCCAGTAACCAGCCCTTCAACACACCTGAAGACTATACTGACTTCCTGGGGCGTATCAAGGGCTTCACGGTCTGGGGCGACACCGCCATCGCCAACATGCGCCGTGGTATGGCTGTGGGAATTGTTCTTCCACGTTCCCTCACCCAGAAAGTGCTGCCGCAGCTACAGGCGATGGTGGTAGAAGACCCGACCAAGACAATTTTTTGGGCTCCGGTAGAGAAGCTGCCGGATACCTTCAGCGCGGCTGAAAAAGAGCGTATACGCGAGGCTTACCGGCAGGCGATCCAGCAGGAGGTGGTGCCTACTTACCGAAAGCTGTATGAGTTTATGCAGCAGGAGTACCTGCCGAAGAGCCGTAGCACCACCGGTATCAGCGGCATCCCCAGGGGCGAGGACTACTACCGTTTCCTGGTCAGGTACTGGACCACCACCGACATGACGCCGGACCAGATCTTTGAGATAGGGCAGCAGGAAGTGGCGCGCATTCGCAACGAGATGGAGAAGGTAAAGGAGCAGGTAGGCTTTAAGGGCGACCTCAACGCCTTTTTCCAGTATGTGAACGATAACCCGAAGTTTATGCCGTTCAAGACGCCGGAGGAGGTGCTGAGCGCTTACCGGGAAATAGAGCAGCGCATGCAGCCGCAGCTGAACAAGCTCTTTGGCATTACCCCGGAGGCGCAGTTCGAGGTGCGGCAGACGGAGGCGTTCAGAGCGGCGTCGGCCAGTGCTGAGTATAACCCGCCGGCACCGGATGGCTCGCGCCCCGGTATTTTCTACGTGCCGATCCTGGATGCAACCAAGTATAACGCAGTGGGTATGGAGTCACTGTTCCTGCATGAGGCGATTCCGGGCCATCACTACCAGATCTCGATCCAGCAGGAGCAGGAGGGGCTGCCCAGGTTCCGGCAGTATGCCTGGTACGGCGCCTTCGGAGAAGGCTGGGCGCTGTACTCCGAGAGCCTGGGCAGTGAACTGGGGCTGTACAAGGACCCATACCAGTACTTCGGCCGCCTGAGCGATGAAATGCACCGGGCCATCCGTTTGGTAGTGGATGTCGGCATGCACGCCAAAGGCTGGACCCGCGAACAGGCCATACAGTACTCGCTGGACAATGAGCTGACAAGCAAGGAAGCCGCCGTGGCGGAAATCGAGCGTTACATGGCTATACCGGGCCAGGCGCTGAGCTACAAGATAGGGGAGCTGAAGATAAAGGAGCTGCGGCAAAAAGCAGAGCGGGAGCTAGGGGACAGGTTCAACATCAGCGCCTTCCATGATGAGATACTGCGAGGCGGGGTGATGCCGCTGGCCGTGCTGGAGCAGAGGATTGACGAGTGGATCGCTGAGCAGAAAAAGGCATAGCCCCATTCCTACAGAAACAAGAAAAGGCGCACCTTTCGGTAGCGCCCTTTCTCTATCAACTCTAGCCAAGAGATATTATCTGTTCGCTCTTCCGCTGTCGAGGCGTTTGAGCAGTAACTTCGTGAATTCGCGTTCGCCACGGTAGAGCCTGATCAGCTGCTTGGTGGAGATCACGCGCTGGTACTTAGCGGCATACTCCTTTTCCAGGGCCAGTTCCTTTTCTTTGGTGTCGAACATATTGTCGATGCGTGCCTTTGCCTCCTGCTCGCTCAGCTCTTCCAGGTCGTGGCGGTAGCCGCTGCGGTAGGCCCGCATCAGTTCCCGGCGCTTGGTCTCATACTCGTTGTACAGGGGCCAGAACTTCTGCGCCTGGTCTGTTGTCAGCTCCATCTTATCGGTCAGGAAGGCTGTCTTGGCAGCCTCTACGTTTTCTCTGCGGTTGTCCTGTGCCAGCGACATGGTGCCGCTAAGAAACAGGGCGCAGAAGAAAAGAAGTATAGTTAAACGCTTCATGGGTGAATTAGTAATCAATGTCATTAAGATGATAGTATTCCAGCTCCTCTTCTGCGGCTGTGGGAGTCACGTTCAGAAGCTCTGCCGGTAACTCCTGTTCTCTCAGGTTGTTCAGCTCCGCAAAGTCTGAGCTTTCCAGTATGGCATAGCTACTCAGGTAGTCCATGATCTCGGTTTCTGACACCCTCGCCAGGTTCAGCACCTGGTCTTCGGGCTGTGCCGGCTGGTTCGTCAGGTACACCCCCACAAACACGAGCAACAGCATCAGAAGCGGGGCCAGCGCCAGCCGTACCGGCCGCCACAGGCCTGGCCGCCAGGGCACCTGCTGTTTCTCTGCAGCGGCAGTACGCTCCATCACACGCGCCGGCAGGCGATCGAAGTAACCCTCGGGCACCTGGTAAACATTGTGCTTTGGAATGTCGCTCAGCTTAAAGTCTTTGTTCATTTTTGTCATACACTACCTGTTAGATGCGGATTGTGTTATAAAGTTTAATCCTGTTTTAGGAATTCTTCGATTTTTTTTACAGCCAGGTGGTAAGAGGCTTTCAAAGCCCCTACGGAAGTGCCCAGTATCTCGGACATTTCCTCGTACTTCATCTCATCGTAATACTTCATATTGAACACCAGGCGCTGTTTATCCGGCAGGCGCAGCAAAGCCTTCTGCAGCTTACGCTGTATCTCATCACCGGATATGTCGGGGGACGTGTCGATCTTCTCCGACAGTTCGGCAGCTACATCATGTATGGGCAGAAAGAACCTGCGCTTTTTGTTGGAAAGGAAGGTCAGGCACTCGTTGGTGGCGATCCGGTAGATCCAGGTGTAGAGCTGGGAGCCCTGGCGGAAGTTTTCAAGGTTCTTCCATACCTTCACAAAGACCTCCTGGGTAAGGTCGTCGGCATCCTCATGGTCGATCACCATCTTGCGGATGTGCCAGTACACTTTCTGCTGGTACTTCCGGACAAGCTGGTTGAAAGCCAGGTTGCGGCTTTCGGGTTGGGCAAATTTCTCTAAAAGCTCTTTGTCTTCCACGGAGGTTCGCTAATCGGTTCGTTATTCGTTAATCGGGGAGATATTTCGCTGCCTAATTAACAAATAACGAACAACGAATAACGAAACGAGTAACAAAAATTATTTGCGGGCTATGGCACGCTCAGCGGCAGCTACGATATCATTCTCAGTCAGGCCGTACTTCTCCATCAGCTGGTCTGGCGTACCGGACTCGCCGAAGGTATCGTTCACAGCCACATACTCCTGTGGAGCCGGCTTGTTTTGGGCCAGTGTCTGGGCAACGCTGTCGCCAAGTCCGCCGAAACGGTTATGCTCCTCGGCAGTTACCACACAGCCTGTTTTAGCCACTGAAGCTAAGACTGCCTCTTCATCTAATGGTTTAATGGTGTGGATATTGATGATCTCAGCAGAGATACCCTTGTCTGCCAAAATCTTGCCTGCCAGGATAGACTTCCATACCAGGTGACCTGTGGCGATGATGGTTACATCCGTACCCTCGTTCAGCATCACAGCCTTGCCGATCTCGAACTTCTGGTCAGCAGGAGTGAAGATCGGAACAGACGGACGGCCAAAGCGCAGGTATACCGGCCCCTCGTGCTCCGCAATGGCGATGGTAGCAGCCTTGGTCTGGTTGTAGTCGCATGGGTTGATCACGGTCATGTGCGGCAGCATTTTCATCATGCCGATGTCCTCCAGGATCTGGTGCGTGGCACCGTCCTCACCCAGTGTAAGACCTGCGTGTGAAGCACAGATCTTTACGTTCTTGCCGGAGTAGGCAATGGACTGGCGTATCTGGTCGTAAACGCGGCCAGTAGAGAAGTTGGCAAACGTACCTGTAAAAGGGATCTTACCACCGATGGTCATACCTGCGGCAAGGCCCATCATGTTGGCCTCGGCGATACCCACCTGGAAGAAACGTTCTGGGAACTCCTTCTCAAAGGCGTCCATCTTTAACGAGCCGGTAAGGTCTGCACACAGGGCAACCACATTGGGGTTGTTGCGGCCAAGCTCCAGCAAACCAGCACCGAAACCGGAACGTGTGTCTTTTTTCTCTGAATACGTGTACTCTTTCATTTATCTGTTGAAAATTTTTACGGTTGTTGTTGCGCCCGATCTGATGGTAAAGTCTTGCACATCAGTGAATTTACTCGCCTGGGCGGATTTCATGCGGTAAACAAATTTATACTTCCCTGGCTGCAAGGGCAGGGTTACCCGGCTGTTGTCTTCCGGTAGGTTACAGAGCCAGCGCTGTCTGCCGCTGTCATCCAGTTCATAGATGCTGCCGTAGCCCTGCATCTGCGAGGAGACGGCCAGCTGCCCCGGTACCGGCACTGTGATCGTATTGGTATGCCCCTGCTTAATGTCCACGCCCTGCATGTGAATACGCGGCATGGTCAGGATCTCCAGGTCATACTTGCCCGTCAGGTACCTGTGGCTGTTGCCAAAGGTCTGCACGTTCAGGGTCTGGCCCGAGCCGTGCTCCCGCACGATAGCCTGCAGCTGCCCGTAAGGTGTTGGGCCATCCTGACGCAGGTACAGCACACCTTGCGGCGACCTCACTTTGAGGATGTTGTGCTGCCCCGGCCGGATGATCAGGTTGCGGTTTACCACAGGCGGCGTCGTGTTCACCACCAGGTCGTAGGGGAGCAGTGCATCTATCTCCAGCACGTCGGTTTTCCCCTGGCTGTTCATGTAGTGCACAAAGTTATACTCCGGCTGGCCTGTCAGGGCGTTCAGGAATGTGACGTTCACATTCGACTCCCTCGGGCGCCCTTCCTCGTCCAGCAGCTCCACACTCACGGTAGTCTGGCTCAGCGCCTGCTTCACGATCTCGGTTAGCACGTTCTCAAAGGTCTTGATGTCCGCTGCGTTGAAGTACTGCCCAATACAGCTGAGCTGCTTCTCGTACTCCGGCTCAATCCCGATCCCGATCACAAAGGGGCGCAGGAAGATTCCCTTCTTCTGTAGCGCCTCCGAGGTGGCGCAGGGGTCGCCCCCGCAGGACTCCAGGCCATCAGTAATCAGGATGATGACGTTACGTGACCTGTCTTCCGGAAAATCGCCAGCCGACTGCTGCAGCGAATACGTAATGGGCGTGTTGCCGCGCGGGATGATCTGGGCCAGTTTTTCCTTCACAGCCTTTGAGTTGTCTTCTGCAAAGGGAACCTCCAGTTTGGTGTCCTTGCAGTCGTTGCGCTCACGGCCGAACTGGTGCCCGTACACACGCAGGGCTACCTCCAGGTTGTCGTAGCGGTCCAGGCTGTCTACCAGCTGTGCCAGTAGCTCCTTGGCGACGTCCATGCGGTCGCGGCCTTCCCACTTGGCGTACATGCTTCCGGAGGCGTCCAGCAGGAACAGGATCCTGGTTTTAGGCGGCTTCTTTTTCTCCTGGGCAAAAGCGGCTCCGCTTGCTGACAGCATCAGCAAAAAAAAGAATACCGCCATCGCTTTACGCCAGTATACCATGCTCGCCTAACCTAATAGAAGACAGACAGGAGCCAGCAGGCGTATCTCTTCTGGTGCTAGCAACACCTGCTGCTTTGCCAGTAGAGCTACGCCTGATGGCTCAGGGAAATATTAATAATCAGATGCTACCTGTACAGCCAGCTGCTGCAGGGCTATTTCCAGCTGCTCGTCGTTTGGAGCCACACCGTGCCACTTGTGAGAACCCATCATGAAGTCTACTCCGTAGCCCATTTCGGTGTTCATCAGGATCATCACTGGCTTGCCGTTTCCGGTTGCTTTCTTCGCATCCTCCAAAGCTGGCAGCAGCAGCTCAAAATTATTGCCGTCGGCCTCCAGTACGTGCCATCCAAACGCTTCGAACTTCGCGCGCAGGTCGCCCAGGTTCATCACCTCTTCCGTGGAACCGTCAATCTGCTGGCCGTTTCTGTCGATGGTGGCAATGATGTTGTCCACTTTGTGGTGCGCCGCGTACATGGCAGCCTCCCATACCTGTCCTTCCTCTACCTCGCCGTCACCCATCAGCACATATACCAGGCTGTTGTCTTTGTTCAGCTTTTTAGTCTGCGCTGCGCCTACGGCTACAGATAAGCCCTGGCCCAGCGAGCCGGAGGCTACGCGAATGCCTGGCAGGCCTTCTTCCGTGGCCGGGTGGCCCTGCAGCCTGGAGTTGAGCTTACGGAACGTGGCCAGTTCTTTTACCTCAAAGAATCCAGCGCGAGCCAGCGTGCTGTACCATACCGGCGAGATGTGGCCGTTAGACAGGAAGAACAGGTCTTCGCCCTCACCGTTCATGTTGAATTCAGGGCTGTAGTTCATCACGCGGAAGTACAGCGAAACGAAATAGTCCGTACAGCCCAGGGAGCCACCCGGGTGACCAGAGTTTACGGCATGCACCATACGCACAATGTCGCGGCGTACCTGTGCTGCAATTTCCTTCAGCTCGTCAATGCTCTTGTTGTGTGGATTCACGGTAGTTAATTAAAAATTATGATTTAAGAATTGGTAGTTCAAATATACGAAAAACGCAGCCGCCCGTGTGGGACAGCTGCGCTCTTAAGTGCTTACTTCAGTATCTGGCCGGCGTGCTCTTTGGTTTTCACTTTCGTGATAATGTCCTGGATAACGCCTTCTTCGTCGATGACGAAGGTGTAGCGCATGGTACCCATGTACTTCCTGCCGTACATCGACTTCTCCTGCCACACGCCGTACTGCTCCACAATCTGCTTGTCAGTATCGGCGATCAGGGTGAAGGGCAACTCAAACTTGCCGATGAAGTTCTGGTGTGACTTTTCACTGTCGGTGCTCACACCAATCACCTCGTAACCTTTCTGCCGCAGGTTGCTGTAATTGTCGCGCAGATTGCAGGCCTGGGCGGTGCAGCCCGGCGTGTTGTCCTTCGGGTAGAAGTACAGGATCACCTTTTTGCCGCGGTAGTCGCTCAGTTTTACCGTGTTGCCATTCTGG
>JAJLKL010000157.1:0-8075 GCA_033838975.1 Hymenobacteraceae bacterium
CCATTTGCTTGGAATGGCTTGGACAAGATGTTAGAAACAATAGATATAATCGTTGAAGAAGAGCTTAACCCAAACTTGAAGCTGGGAGGATTGTTTTTTACCAACCACTCTAAAAATGCGCAGACAATATTAGGTAAAACGATTGTAAAGGAGGCTCAAGACCAGCTGGGGGATAGAGTTATGAAAACAGCTATAAGAACTAATGTTGCTCTACATGAATGCTTAGTTATGAATCAAGATGTGTTTTCATATGCTCCGGATTCTAATGGTGCTAAGGATTATAAAGAACTGACAATGGAAATTATTAATAGTTAGTAAATGAGTAATTATTAATAATTTATTAACTTTAGTAATAGTATTGAAAGAATAATTAAATGGCAAATAAAGACGCAAAGAGATTTGATAATGTATTGGGTAAGCTTCATGGTGCAAAGACTACGGAGCCTGTGGTAAAAGCAGAAAGCAATGATGTGGTCAAACCTATACCTTCAAAAAGAAAAAAAGAATCAAACAGAAAAAGAATAACTTTTTTTGTTGATGAAGTGCTGGAAGATTACATTGATAGAGGGACGTTACATGAAATGTATAGAAGCAAGTCCGACTTTGTAGAGCATATCTTGAAAGAATACTTTAAGGGCAAACCTTATCTTAAAAATACATGATTGAAGATAATCTCAAGAAGTACAGTAGGAGGGAAGTGTTAAGGGAATACAGGCACCTGCGGTACGTGCGCGACAACACGACCTACTTCCTGTACTTTATCTTTGACGCGGGTCACTGCGTGTACGTGGGGGAGACGAGCAACATCTTCTGGCGCATGGTCAAGCACAGGGCCAAGTGCACGGAGGAGTCGGTGGTCTACCTCCAGGAGTTTGCCGATAAGGAGCAGGTGCTGCGCCTGGAGCGCCACTTCATCCGCCGGCTCAAACCAAAGTTCAACAACCGCTTCTGCCTGGAGGGCCAACTGGAGCTCTTCGCCGCCTAAAGAGAAGGGTGGGGGAGGGGCTCCGGCTTAAAGCCTCCTGCGGTGGGCTTTCCGGGTGCTAGAGCAGCCATAAGCCTAGTGTGGCGGTGCTTCCTCGGCAAAATAGCCGGGAGCCGCCAGGGGCCGCTAAACGGCCGCGCCCGATAAGTAAGGTTATGTAAAACAGTTCGTTTAAAAATATTACTCGACTAATGAAACTTTTATCTTCTACAAATCAAGTATTATCATAACGTTTGTTATAGGGTTAAATCACCGCATCTTCCAGGCCTGAGGCAACAGCAGCGCCACTAAAGGAGTATACCTAAAAATTGTTTTGTTAACTTTGCAGCAATGAAGTACCTGACTGTCATATGGGGAATGGTTATCTTTCTTCTGGCGTGCCTTCCATGCACGGACAGCGGTACGGCCTTTGCGCAAGGCAAAACAGTAGAGGTGCAGGCTGATGCCAGCCATGCAGACACAGAGCAGGAAGCTGATCTCTGCTCCCCTCTTTGTGAGTGCAACTGCTGCGGGGGCATTACTTTGTCCTTCCAGCTTCAGAAGGTGTCCGAGCCGCTTCAGCTCCCGCAAAGCACCTACCGAAATACTTATGTTATCCGGGGACCTGTCTCACCGGTCTTTTCTTTCTGGCATCCCCCCAAGGTCTAACCACACGCTTTTAGTTTAAGAAGTAAACACGCCCTCTCGCGTCCTCATGCGAGCGGAAGAGCGTGCGCATGCGCCTTGCGTGTGTGGTATTTTAAGACCAAAATTCGTTGAAGTGCTAGACAAGATTATCCGTTTTTCTATTTACAACAAGCTGATCATCGGCATCCTGACCCTTGGGCTTGTTGTCTGGGGCAGCTATTCGCTCACGCAGCTGCCCATTGATGCCGTGCCTGACATCACCAACAATCAGGTACAAATTATAACCACAAGCCCCTCTCTGGCAGCCCAGGAAGTAGAGCGGCTCATTTCATTTCCTGTGGAGCAGACCATGTCCACCATCCCCCGCATAGAGGAGGTGCGCTCTGTTTCACGCTTTGGGTTATCCGTCGTAACGATCGTCTTCAGAGAGAGTGTGGACATCTACTGGGCCCGCCAGCAGGTGCAAGAGCGCCTTTCTGAAGTCACAGACAAGATTCCTTCAGGGGTAGGAAGCCCGGAAATGGCCCCTATCTCCACGGGTCTGGGAGAAATTTACCAGTACGTCATTCACCCCAAGCCAGGCTTTGAGGAGCAGTACACGGCAATGGAGCTGCGCACTATCCAGGACTGGATTGTGCGGCGCCAGCTGCTGGGCACGCCCGGAGTGGCGGAAGTGAACAGCTTTGGCGGATTTCTAAAACAGTACGAAGTAGCTCTGGATCCTGACCGGCTGAGGGCCCACAACCTAAGTATCAGTGATGTACTGGCAGCCCTGGAGCGTAACAACGGGAATACGGGCGGGGCTTACATTGACAAAAAGCCGAACGCCTACTTTGTCCGCAGCGAGGGGCTCATCGAGAGCCTGGACGAGATAGAGAAGGTGGTGGTGGCCAATACCTCCAACGGCACCCCGGTGCTGATCTCTGACATTGCCCAGGTGCGGTTCGGAAGTGCCAACCGCTACGGTGCCCTGACCGATGCCACAGGCGAGGCAGTGGGCGGCATTGTGATGCTGCTAAAGGGGGAGAACACCAACCAGGTTGTGGAGCGCGTGAAGAAGCGTATGGACCAGATCCGCTCCTCCCTTCCCGAAGGTGTGGAAATAGAGGTTTTTTTGGATCGGAACGAACTTATTGGCCGCGCCATGAAGACGGTAAAGCGCAATCTGGTGGAGGGGGCACTTATTGTCATCTTCGTGTTGGTGCTGTTCCTGGGGAACCTCCGAGCCGGATTAGTAGTGGCATCTGTTATTCCGCTGGCCATGCTCTTTGCCATCATCATGATGAACCTGTTTGGCGTGTCGGGCAATCTGATGAGCCTGGGGGCCATTGACTTTGGTATCATCGTGGACGGAGCCGTGATCATTGTAGAAGCCACCATGCACCACCTGGGGCTACGGAAAGAAGGGAGGCTGACGCAGGCGCAGATGGACGAGGAAGTATATGAGTCGGCGCGCAAGATCCGCTCCGCAGCAGCTTTTGGCGAGATCATCATCCTGATCGTCTACCTGCCCATTTTAGTGCTGGTGGGCATAGAGGGCAAGATGTTCCGCCCGATGGCTCTGACCGTCTCCTTTGCCATCCTGGGGGCTTTTATTCTCTCGCTCACCTATGTTCCGATGATGTCTGCGCTGTTGCTTAGCAAAAACACGAACCACAAACGAAACATATCTGACAAGATGATGGATTTCTTCCAGCGCCTCTACAGGCCTGTGATCCGGGGTGCGTTGCGGTTCAAAGCCATGGTTCTGATGGCTGCCCTTGGTTTTTTAGGTCTGGCTCTGGTGCTCTTTTCCCGCATGGGAAGCGAGTTTATCCCAACACTGGACGAAGGAGACTTTGCCCTGGAAACAAGGCTGATGACCGGTAGCTCCCTGTCGGAAACAATCGAGAAAGTATCGCTGGCCTCACAAATTCTGAAGGAGCAGTTTCCCGAGGTGAAAGAAGTGATCAGCAAGATCGGGGCCGCAGAGATCCCCACGGATCCTATGCCGATGGAATCTGCTGACGTGACAATCCTCTTGAAGGACAAGGAGGAATGGACCAGCGCCGACACCCGGGAAGAGCTGGCCAGCAAAATGACCGAAGCACTGGAGGCCATACCCGGCGTCACCTTCGGTGTCTCCCAGCCTATCCAGTTGCGCTCCAACGAGCTTATTTCCGGCGTTCGGCAGGATGTGGGCATAAAGATATTTGGAGAGGACCTGCAGGAGCTGACCAGGCTGTCGCAGGAAGTGGGCAGGGTAGTATCTTCCGTGGAAGGGGCCGAGGATCTGTACCTGGAGCAGGTATCCGGGTTGCCGCAGATCGTGGTGGACATCAACCGGGCGCAGGTAGCCAAATTTGGGCTGGATGTAGAGACAGTGAACCGCGCCATCAACGCCGCCTTTGCCGGGCAGAGCGCCGGAATGGTGTATGAGGGGGACCGCCGCTTTGATCTGGTAGTGCGCCTGCTGCAGGAAGAGCGGCAAAACATCCAGGATGTTCGCAAACTTTACGTCACGGCCCCCAGTGGTGTGCAGGTGCCGTTAGAGCAATTGGCTGACATCCGGTACCGGCAGGGGCCGAACCAGATACAACGGGAGGATGCAAAAAGGCGCATCATCGTGGGCTTCAACGTGCGTGGCCGGGACATCGCCAGCGTAGTGGAGGAAGTACAGGAAAAGATCGGCCGCTCCGTGCAGTTGCCTACGGGGTACTTCGTAACCTACGGTGGCCAGTTTGAAAACCTGCAGGAGGCTAACCAACGGCTTTCAGTGGCCGTGCCGGCTGCCCTGGCGCTCATCTTCCTCCTGCTCTTCTTTACCTTTGGCTCCATCCGCCATTCGCTGCTCATCTTCACGGCCATTCCGCTGGCTGCCATTGGAGGTGTGCTGGCACTCTGGCTGCGGGGCATGCCTTTCAGCATATCGGCTGGCGTGGGTTTCATCGCCCTCTTTGGTGTGGCCGTGCTGAACGGCATCGTGCTCATCGCTGAGTTTAACAGGCAGCGGCGCGAAGAAGGGGTTGAGGACCTGCGGGAAGTCGTGCTAAGGGGTACTTCCATAAGGCTGCGTCCGGTGTTGATGACAGCCACCGTGGCCTCCCTGGGCTTCCTGCCCATGGCGCTCTCCAATACGGCGGGGGCCGAGGTGCAGAAACCTTTGGCTACAGTGGTTATAGGCGGACTGGTGACGTCCACACTGCTGACCCTGGTGGTGCTGCCCGTGCTCTACATTCTTCTGGAGGGCTATTACCTGAGGAGGAAGCGTAGGCAGGCATTAGGCAGCGGGAGCGCCTCCTGCCTCCTGCTGACTCTGATGACCACGGCAACCTTGTCTATTGGCTCTATGCAGCAGGCAAAGGCACAGGTGCAGCCGGCCAAGGTCTACACGTTAGAGGAGGCCATCGGCAGCGCTTTGATTCAGAACCCATCGGTAGAGGCCGCTAAACTTGCTTTGAAAAGAAGACAGGCACTTAAAGGGACCGCCTGGGACATAGACAAAGCACAGCTGCAGTACGCCACAGGCAAACTAGCGTCAGGAGTATATGACAGCGAGGTCTCTGCCACACAGACGCTGGCTTTCCCGACCGTATACGCCAAGCAGGCAAAGCTGTATGGGGAGCTGGTGGAGGCAAGCCGTATCAACCTGTCCCAGCGCGAGCGGGAGATAACCCGGGAGGTGAGGCTGAGTTACTACGGACTGGTGTACGCCCGCTCCCGCATAGACTTGCTCCGCTACCAGGACAGCCTGTACACTGCCTTTCTCCAGGCAGCAAAGGCAAAGCTTCGAACGGGAGAGACCAACCTGCTGGAAAAGGTGACAGCAGAGACGCAGCTGTCGGAGGTACGCAACAGCGCCTATCAGGCAGAGGCGGATGTAGAGGTATTTCAGGAGCAACTGCAGGCCCTGTTGGCGACCGACAGTCTTATACTGACGGCTGACACCACCCTCCACCGCCTGCCTTTGCCTACCCTTTCAGAAGAGCTTCTAGAGCAGAACCCCGCCTTGCAACTGGCGCGGAAGCAGGTAGAGGTGCGAAAGGCAGAGACCGCCCTGGAGCGGGCAAGGCTGCTGCCGGACCTTAAGTTGGGGTACACAAACCGAACCATCGCAGGCGGGCATGGAAACAACGGGCGGGACGGATTTGAACCGCCGCAGGAGGTTTCTTTTGGAGTGGCTGTGCCGCTTTGGATAAAACCCTACAGGAAACGTGTTGCAGCAGCCGAACTGCAGGCACAGGAGGCGCAAAAGAGGCTGGAAAACATACGGAATGAGCTGGAAGCCGAAGTGGTGGCAGCCCTGCAACAGGCACTAAAGCTGCAGGGGAGTCTGGACTATTATGAGGATACGGCACTGCCCCAAGCCGAACTCATTATCAGCCACGCCACCAAGGCCTACCGGGCGGGGGAGATCAACTACCAGGACTACATCCAGAGCCTGAACCGGGCGCTGGCCATCCGGACCAATTTCCTGGAGGCGCTCTACCAGTACGACCGGGCTGTAATCGAGCTAAAGTTTATCATAGAAAACCAACAATAAAATAGAAAGTTGAATAAATCCAAATATGAAAAGGATCTTGAATATACATATGTTTTGGCTCTTGGGCATCTTGCTTTTCACCTCCTGCGGGGAGGAGGCGGAATTGGCCGAGGAAACAACAGAAGAGCATAAAGAGGAAAACCCGAATGTGGCGGAGCTGACCGAGGAGCAGTACCGCGTGGCGGGAATAGCGCTGGGCAAGCCCCAAATGCGCAACCTGAGCAATATGCTGCGGCTTACCGGAGAGCTGGACCTGCCACCGCAAAGCATGGCCTCCATCACTGCCCCCCTCGGCGGCTTTATCCGCAAAACGGAGGTACTGGAGGGGCGCTACGTAAAGGAAGGGGAGCTTCTGGCGACGATTGAGAACCCAGAGTTTGTAACCCTGCAGCAGGATTACCTGGAGGCAAGCAGCAGACTGGAATACCTGCGGCTGGAGTACCAGCGGCAAAAAGAGCTTTCAGAGGAGCAAGTGACCTCGGCTAAGACATTTCAGCAAGTCACTGCCGATTATAAGGCTACGCAGGCCCGGGTGCAGGCGTTGAAAGAGAAACTCAAGATCATCGGCATTTCCAACGGCAGCCTCCAAAGCGGGAACATCAAGCGCATTCTACCGCTTTACGCACCCATAGATGGATACGTCACCTATGTGAATGCCGATGTGGGGCAGTACGTGGCCCCGACGGACGTGCTTTTCCGCATCGCCGACACAGACCACCTGCATGTGGAGCTGACGGTCTTTGAGAAAGACGTAGCAGCGCTGCAGAAAGGGCAAAAGGTACTGTACTCACTGCCCAATGAGACGGTGGCCAACCATGAGGCGACCATCTACCTGATCGGCAAGGAGATAAGCGAGGAGCGAACCGTGCGGGTGCATGCGCACATGGAAAAAGAGGACAAGGACCTGGTGCCGGGGATGTACGTGCAGGCGCAGGTAGCGCTGGATGGGCAGAAGGCGCTGGCGCTGCCGGAGGCGGCCGTGGTGCAGGACAATGGACAGGACTTTATCTTCCTGTACACGGGTCAGGAAAAGGAAGGTGAAGCGGTGGTGAAAAAGTTTCGTATGGTGCCCGTGGAGAGAGGGGTTGAAGAAGGAAGCTTTGTAGAGGTAGCCCTTCCTGCCGGAATCGATACGGCAGCAGCGAACTTTGTGACGAAGGGCGCTTACTCGCTTCTCTCTAGGATGCGAAACACCGAGGACGAAGGGGGACATCACTAGTCTTTCTTGAAAAGGAAATTGTGTATTGTTTTAAAATCAAAGAAATGGGTAAAAAGGAAGATAGAAGTATAGAAGAGGATTTCAAGCCACTGGAAATAACCTCTCCCCGCACGGCGGAGGCCCCAGGGCCGAATGTGGGAGCCGAATGCTGTGCGGCGGACGGTAAAACAAAACTGGCGGGGGCCGATGAGCATGAGCATGCCGAAGAAGAGGCAAGATCCTCGTATGTTCCTACGGCTATTAGCCTTGTTTTGCTGCTGGGGGGTATCCTCCTGGATTACCTCGATACGCCCTGGTTCACCGGCTCAGTGCGGTTCCTGAGCTACGCCATTGCTTATGTGCTGGTGGGCTGGCGCGTGGTGTGGCACGCCGTCAAGAGCCTTCGCAGCAGCTTCTTTAATGAGTTCTTTTTGATGAGCATGGCTACGCTGGGTGCCTTCTACATCGGGGAATATGCCGAGGGTGTGGCTGTGATGCTGTTCTATGTGATCGGAGAGCACTTCCAGGAGGCGGCTGTGCTGCGCTCCCGCCGCTCCATCAAAGCGCTGATTGACAATCGGCCTGATGAGGTGGGGCTGGTAACGGACAATGGTATAGTGACGGTGAAGGCCAAAGAAGTGCAGGTAGGCGACGTGGTGCAGGTAAAAGCCGGAGAGAAGGTGGCCCTGGACGGGGAGCTGCTCTCCGAGCGCTCCTCCTTCAATACCGCCGCGCTTACCGGA
>JAJLKL010000158.1:0-10697 GCA_033838975.1 Hymenobacteraceae bacterium
AGCGTAGCCTTCAGGGGCACCAATGCCTCTCAGACTGCCGTGCTCTGGAACGGCCTGAACATTTCCCTACCCACACTGGGGCAGTCGGACTTCTCCACCTTGCCGCTCAGCGGCCTGGGCGAGGTAGCGGTGCAGCACGGGGCTGCCGGGGCTACTTATGGCAGTGGGGCTATCGGCGGCGCCGTGCTTATAAGCTCGCCAACCTATAAAGGCAAAGGCGTGTGCGTGGATGTGCAGCAGGAGGTAGGCAGCTTTGGGCGGTACTTTGGCAGTGGTGGCCTCAGCTACAGAACCAACAAGGTACAGGTCGGCGCCAGTGCTCACCTAAGGCTCGCCGAGAACAACTTCCCCTACCGCGACCTCTCCAGGTTTGGCAAACCGGAGCGCAGGCAGGAGCAGGCCCGGCAGCAAAGCTACGGCTTCACCCAGGACCTGACCTGGTTCCTGAACCCCGGGACACAACTCTCCTTCCACGGCTGGTACACGGTTGCGGACCGGGAGCTGCAGCCGGCTATGGGTTCAGCAGCAAACGAAGCAGCCCAGTACGATGAGAACCTGCGCCTGATGACCGTCCTGAAGCACAACAGCCATTGGGGCGAAACGGACGTAAAGCTGGCCTACTTCAAAGATTACCTACACTATACCGACATCTCCAACAGTTCCGTAGCCGATGTACAGACTTACCAGCTGCAGGCCGAGCAGACCTATAGCAAGGGAGAGCAGTGGAGCCTGCGCGGGGGGCTCAACCTGCAGCACTACGAAGCGGAAAACGATGGCTACGCAGGTACACAAACCGAAAGCAGGGCCTCGGCCTTTGCCCTGCTCCGCTACGACCCGCTGAAAACGCTGGACCTGAGCCTGAACCTGCGCCATACGCTGGTAGAAGGCTATAACCCCTTGCCCACTCCGGCCCTGGGCTTTAACTGGAAGTTTTATCACATTAACAGGCACCAGCTTTCGCTAAAAGGCAACGCCTCCGGCAGCTACCGCATACCTACATTAAACGATCGTTTTTGGGTAGGGGCCGGAAACCCGGAGCTGAAGCCGGAACAGGGCTGGAGCTACGAGGCAGGCCTGCGCCACCTCTTTGTGCTGGGCAACACGCTCCTGCTGGAGTCGGAGGCGACAGCCTACCACATGCTCATCGACGACTGGATTCAGTGGTCGCCGGACCCGGCGGGCAGGTGGCGCTCCGTGAACCTGCAGAAGGTACGGTCTATGGGGGTGGAGCTCAGCAGCAGCGCAACGGCTAAGCTGGGCGAGGTAAAACTGCAGAGCACCGTAGGCTATACCTATACCTCCTCGGAACAGGTACAGGTATACGAGGGCAGCCGCAACGACCTGAACAAGCAGCTTATGTACGTGCCGCTGCACAAGGGGCTGCTTTCTGCAGAGGCTACCTATAGAGAGTGGAGCCTGCTGAGCAACCTGAACTACACTGGCCTGCGCTATACCTCCAATTCTGAGAGCAGCAGCCTCGACGGCTTTCTGCTCCTGAACCTGGCCCTGAGCCGCAAAATCCGACTGAAGCAGAATATGCTGCTCCTGACACTACGCTCCGACAATGTGACCAACACCGAGTACCAGACGATGGCTTACCGGGCTATGCCGCCACGGGGCTATACCTTCAGCTTACGCTTTATCATTCCTTAACTATATCTTTTTAAAACTATAATGAGAAAATTCAACCCTTTCCGCAGCCTGTTTGTGGCTGCCTCCCTGGCGATCAGTGCCTTTACTTTTACCGGCTGTAGCAACGATGATAACGGCCCAAGCGGTGCCTACGCCGAGGATGGCGTATTTGTAGTGGTGGAAGGCAACTTTGGCACCCCGAACGGCTCCATCTCTTACTACAACAAAAACACACAGGAGGCACAGCATAACATTTTCGGTAAAGAGAATGAGGACCGACCACTGGGAGATGTGATCCAGAACATGGTGCTTCAAAACGACCACGCCTATATTGTGGCCAACAACAGCAATAAAATAGAGATAGTGAACGCCTATACTTTCAAGTCAGAAGGTGTAGTAGAGGGGTTGAGCTCACCACGCTATTTCGCGGCCCTGAACAGCGACAAAGGGTATGTGACCGAGTGGCTGCCCTACAATGCAGACTATAGCTACAACAACGGCCGTGTGTCAGTACTTGATCTGAAAACACGTACGGTAATCAAAACGATCGAGGTGGGCGTACAGCCGGAGCAGTTGCTTGTTGCCGGGGGCAAAGTATACGTAATTAATCAGGGCAGTAGTTCTGTCTCGGTGATCAACTCTGCTACAGATGCCGTAGAGCGGACTATTCCGGTAACGGCAGGCCCTAACAGCATTGCTTTAGACAAAAACAACATGATCTGGGTGCTTAGCGCGGGCAATAAAAGCTGGCGCCTACCGGCATCAGAGCATACGGCAGGGGCACTTACGAAAATAAACCCTTCTTCCGATGCCATTGTCAGCACCTTCCCTTTCCCTAAGGCAACAGCCTCAGCCAGTAAACTTGTGCTAAACGGAGCTAAAGACAAGCTGTACTATCAGTATGACGGCAAGGTATACCAGCAAAGCGCTACATCCGCCAGTTTAGCCCACACCTTACTGATCGAGCGTTCCTTTTATGGTCTTGGAGTGGATCCCTCTACGGGTAATATCTACGGCGGAGAGCAAATCGGCTTTACCGGAGATGGAACTGTTTACATCTACAGACCGGACGGAACAGAGCTCAACACGTTTACGGTAGGCACCGGCCCTAACGGATTTGTGTTCAACTAACACATGTTCTCTTAGAGCAGGAAGGCCTGCCCTATTTCCGGGGCAGGCCTTCCTAATTTATGTACAAGCTGAATTTATGTACAAGCTGATCGCATCTACTGCACTTCATCCCGCTGTATACCGTCTCCCTTGCCATCATAGGCACCATCCCCAATAGCCTTATTGGTATTGTCTTCATGGTCCTCATGATCCGCATGGTCATAGTGTTCCTCCAGGCTGTCTGCTTCGCCGTACTGCACATCCTCTCTTTCGATCAGTTCTCCTTCATCCCGTATGTCACTACGCTCCACGTTAGTCTCGCCGGGCTCTGTGCCTTTGTCACAGGCTGACAGGCCAAACATCATAAAGGCGGCCGCAGCAAAGCTCAGTATGGCTGCTTTAAATTTATTCTTATTCATTCTAATCGGTAATTTCAGTTAAACATGTGCGGTTTAATCTCAAAACCACCTTTTTATGTACGGCCTCGCCTGCTTTATTGTTAAAAACGGCACCGGCATGGCCTGTAGGCCCGTACAATGTACAGAGCAGAAAAACGTTTACGAATATGGAAGAAAATAAGCCTAAAAGCCCCCTGCAGGAACACACCAAGGACGACTCTTCGGATGTGGAGAAAGTAAGAAAAGACAAGCAGTCGCCGCCGCCACCATCACAGGCCCAGACAGGCAAGCAGCAGCGTAACGAAGACGAGGAGGCAGAAAAAGGCCATTCCTGATTTCCTTATCTGCCTGCCGTTCGCGTACCTTTGCCGCCACAGACACACTTTATGCGAAAACAATACCTGAAGCCTCACCTGAAACGCAGGCTTATCGTTATAGCGGCGATCAGCCTGCTGCTGGCCTCTGCGCTGCAGCTTTATACCTTTGGCATCACGGCTGATTTTTTTGGCCGGTGGTTTCGTGCTTTCTTTGTTTTCTTCGCGCTGATCTCCGTGACAGTACTAGCCATTATACCGGCTGTGAACTATGGCGTGAACAAAACCGCGGGGCGCTAACCACATGCAGCTCCATCAAAAAAAGGACCCGCCAAACAGCAGGTCCTTTTTCCATGTAAAGGATTTGAAGTATGTAGAGGCAGGATCATAGCTTTACTTTCATCTCGGCCGCAATAGTCACAACTATGGTGGCTGCCAAAGGCTCATCGCCCGTACTGCCGTCAAACCTGAAGATCAGCTTACTCCCGTTCTTTAGCAGCTCGGCCAGCTCCTGCTTTACGGCTACGCTCACCGGCTCCAGGGCCACAGATTCACGCTTTGTGGCCAAGGCACTCAGGTCCAGCTCCGGCAGGGTACTCAACAGTTTAAAATCAGTGCTCCCGGCCGGGGCAAACTCAAAATTCCCCGACACGGTTGCCCTTTCCCCTCCCCTGAGCTCCTTTACCGCCAGCGTAATGCTTTCCACCTCCAGAGCTGCCACCTCTTTAGGATACTTCTTCAGTATACCGGAGGCAGTAGTTACCTCCTGTAGTACAAAAGGTTGTGTAGGTGCTGCGGAAGAGCAGTCAACATGCAGCTCCAGCTCCTGCGACACGTTCACATCTTTACTGAACAATGAGCAGGCAGCGGCAACTATCAGGAACGCCACCGTTACAATCATCTGAAAGTTTTTTCCAGGGGCCATACGAGGGTGATAAAGCGTTAAAGGATGCGTGGACAACTACATAGTAAGGGCACGGTACTTAAAGGTACTAGATAATAATATTAAACTATACCAATATAAATAATTAATAATTATAAGTAAAGTATAAGTAAAAATAATTTTATACATATATATAAGTAAGTTTGAATATTTTGTAAACACGGTTTATCCACGTTGAACCTGATGCTGCACAGTACTGTTGAGGTAGCGACAGTTAATTAAATTGCAGCAGAATGCGTAGTTTTGCCCCTGTGGCAAACGTAATGCCGCCCCAACTTCTAAATACCATACTTTGGAGCATACAAACATATTGTTGATAACCCCGCCACTGACGCAGCTGAACACTCCTTACCCGGCCACTGCATACCTCAAGGGCTTTTTGAAGGGCAAAGGGTATCATGTAACACAGGCGGACCTGGGTATAGAGTTGGTGCTGAAGATGTTCTCCAAGGCCGGGCTTAAACGCATATTTGAGGCTATAGAAGAAGGCAGCTACGAGTTGTCGGACAACAGCCTGCGCATCCTGCGTCTGAGGCGGGAGTACCTGAACACGATCGAGCCCGTTATCCGCTTTCTGCAGAACAAGGACAACACGCTGGCCCAGCAGATCAGCTACAGCCGTTTTCTACCCGAGGCTTCCCGCTTCGACCAGGTGGAGGATATCGACTGGGCCTTTGGCAGTATGGGCATCACAGACCGGGCCCGCTACCTGGCTACCTTGTACCTCGAGGACCTGGGTGACCTGATCAAGGAAACGATCTGTCCCTACTTTGCCTTCAGCCGCTATGCCGAGACGCTGGCCATGTCGGCCACGCAGTTTGCCCCCTTGGAGGAGGCCCTGCAAGAGGCGCCAAGCCTGGTAGACGAGATGCTGCTGGAACTGCTGGAAGAACACCTGCAGCAAGTACAGCCTGTTGTCGTGGGTTTTTCCATTCCTTTTCCGGGTAACCTCTATGGCGGTTTACGTCTGGCACAGTACATTAAACAGCGCTACCCGCACATCAAAACTATGATGGGGGGAGGATACCCCAACACAGAATTACGTAGTCTTCGGGAGCCGCGTCTGTTCCAGTACATCGACTTCGTTACCTTGGATGACGGCGAGGGCCCGTGGCTGAAACTGCTTGAGTACCTGCAGGGGCAACGGGATCGGGAGCAGTTGCAGCGTACGTTCTTACTGCAGGATGGCGAGGTACGGTACATCAACGGAAGCACGGATGCCGATATCCCGCATACGGAGGTGGGTACGCCTGACTACAGCGATCTGAAGCTGCAGGATTACCTTTCCGTGATCGACGTGATCAACCCGATGCACCGGCTCTGGAGCGACGGCCGCTGGAATAAGCTGACTATTGCCCACGGCTGTTACTGGAAACGCTGCTCCTTCTGCGACATTACCCTGGATTATATTAACCGCTACGATGTGGCCCCGGCCACCCTGCTGGTAGACCGTATCGAGCAGATCATCGCCCAAACCGGCCAGACTGGCTTTCATTTTGTGGATGAGGCGGCCCCGCCTGCCCCGCTCCGCGACCTGGCCATCGAGCTGATCCGCCGTGGCGTGAAGATCAGCTGGTGGGGAAACATCCGCTTTGAGAAGACCTTTACCCCGGACCTGTGCCGCCTGCTGGCCGCCTCCGGTTGTATCGCCGTGTCGGGCGGGTTGGAGGTGGCCTCAGACAGGCTGCTGGCCCTGATGGAAAAGGGCGTGAGCATTGAGCAGGTAGCCCGCGTCACCGACAGCTTTACGCAAGCCGGCATCATGGTGCATGCGTACCTGATGTATGGTTTCCCGACCCAGACAGCCCAGGAAACAGTGGACTCGCTGGAAGTCGTGCGTCAGCTGTTCCTTAACAACGTGATCCAGTCCGGCTACTGGCACCGCTTCAGCATGACGGCGCACAGCCCTATCGGAAAGAATCCGGAGAAGTACGGGGTGGTGAAAGTAGGCCCTGAGGAAGGTCCTTTCGCTAACAACGACCTGTGGCACGATGACCCGAAGGGCACTGATCACAGCCTGTTCGGAGAAGGTTTGGCTAAGGCCATTTACAATTACATGCATGGTGTGGGGCTGGAAGAGCCGCTTTCATTCTGGTTTGATTTTAAAGTGCCACGTGTCACGCTCCGGCCGGACCTCATTGGCAAAGCCATAGAGCAACCGCACCGCCCGGACAGCACCCGCACGAATGCCCGCGTGCTCTGGCTGGGTAGTGTTCCGGAAGTGGAGTTCACCATGTACGCCAAGAAAGGCCAGACTATTGAACGCTGCCTGCTTACCTTCTTCGAAAAAGCGGAGGATTTCCAGGTAAAAACAACTGCAAACATTGGGCAGTGGCTGCTGGAGACACTCCAGAAAATTACTCCGGAGGCTCCACAGCCAACAACGTTGAGGCAACTAGAGAGCTCTTTTCCAGCAGAGGCGCACCTTAGCTTTGCCGAGTTCCTCAGCTCTCCTACCTGGTTTGAGCTAAGAGAGAAAGGGCTGCTCTTACTATAAAGCATCAGGCCGAGGCTGGGGTTCAGCTTCGGCCTAACTTATCCAATCTATTCTTTAGAGGTTGCTGATGGTAGTTCATACTTTATACCGTAGCTCTTCAGGTACTCGGCCAGAGGCGGTAAACCTACAGCGGCTCTGCGCTTGTCTACGTTGGCCTCGTCTGCTATAGGAGCGACTTGAGACACTCCCCCTTCTTCCGATATTTGCGTTCCATATAGCTGCGGCTGACCGTTTCGCACCAACACCCGGTCCTCGAGCAAAGCCAGGTTACGCTTCTCAAACTCCCCCTCTTCAGCCGCTTTCCGCATCAAGGGCAGGTATTTTTCCTGCACCCCCAGGGGGGCGTGCTGTATCACCAGAAAGGCAGCCATCTGGGCTTTTCCGCCTACCATACTTCTAACCGGCCAGCCATAGCTTTCAATGATAGCAATTACCTCTTTTTGGTTTTCGGCATCTGTTTGCTGCATCTGCCCAATCAGTTGCTTCACTTCAGCAGACTCCGCCCCATGCTCCTGTCTCGCAGCCATAAACTCCCGTCGTACCTGCTGGTCTGCATCATAAATACTTTCCAGCTTCGATTTCAGCGGTTGATTATAGTTGGCCTCTATAGCTGCGACACTTCTTTTCAGGTCTTCCACGAGAATTGGCCAACGCTTGTCGCTATGCAAGCTGCTCAGATCCGAGTCCTCCTGGAAATGGTTGACGCTTGTATAGCCTTTTTCAATAGCCTTTTGCAGATGAGCAAAGGCTTTGTCCCTGTTTCCGGCCAATGCCCAGGAGCAAGCGGCGTTGTAATGATCAAAGGCTGTGCCTTTACCACCCTTCAGAGCTTTGTCGTACATCTCGCCAGAGGCTGTATACTCTTTAGCTTTGTATTTGGCAGAGGCATCAGTTGTGGTTTGAGCTGATGCAGCAACTGCCATAGCAGACATCACAACCATAAACAAAAAAGTTTTCTTCATAGAATTTTACAAGTAGTGTTTATAAATATAGTAATAATTTTTATTTATAACTAATTATTTAGTTATAAAATTTACAAGCCTTTATAACTCTCATTTGAAGTGAGCTGGAGCTTCTCAGGGCGATCTGTATGCCTTGTCTCAACAAAGA
Source organism: Hymenobacteraceae bacterium (assembly GCA_033838975.1). GTDB lineage: Bacteria > Bacteroidota > Bacteroidia > Cytophagales > Hymenobacteraceae > Pontibacter. The sequence goes on from JAJLKL010000158.1 coordinate 8,005, forward strand.
ATGTTGCTGCAGAGGGAGCCTCTTAGCGCATGTTTTAAATTCATCCTTTACGCTGCAACGGCTCCTAAAGGAACCTGACTTCACGCTCTTCTTGCCTCATAGCTCTGCTATGAAGCGAGAAGACCACTTCGCCAGAACCCTTTCCGATCCATTTTCGCCTGTAAAAACGAAATTGAAAGAGGCTCTTAGCAGGAACAGGTATTACAAGATCATGTCAGCTGCTCCTGCTTTATTTTTTATTTTTTTTCACCTCATGCAACCCTTTGCACCGCAACGGAATCTTATATTCAGAAAGCACTGCCAAAAGCGGCTGCTTTGCTACCACTACCCTATCTACCTACATAAAACTATGAAATTACCTGGTCCTGCCTCTGCTCCTTTTCGGAGTAGGGCAGGTATAGCCAGAAGCCTCGTCCGGAAACCAAGTACTTTTAAATACAAACAGGCACCTGCTGCTCCACAGCAACAGGTGCCTGTCCTTTTTATGCCTGAAAAAAGTTTAGTCGCGCTTTGTCTTCAGTAACTGGCGCAGCTCCGTGAGTTCATCCCTGTACTTGGCAGCTTGCAGGAAGTCGAGGTCTTTGGCGGCGCCCTCCATCAGTTTCTCCGTTTTCTTGATCAGCTTCTCCAGCTCGTCACGCTTCATGGTCTGTATGATCGGCTCGGCGGCAATGGACACCTCCTCCGGACCGGCATACATTTTTACTTCCTTCTTCTTCGCATCTGCGACGGAGGTCTGCTCAAAGATCTCACCTTTCGACTTCAGGACTGTGCGCGGCGTGATGCCATGCTCCTCGTTATAGGCCATCTGCACGGCACGCCTGCGGTTCGTCTCGTCCATGGCGCGCTGCATGGAGCCTGTAATGCGGTCTGCGTACATGATCACCTTACCTTTCTCGTTTCGGGCGGCACGTCCCATGGTCTGGATCAGGGAGCGCTGATCGCGCAGGAAGCCCTCTTTGTCGGCATCCAGTATGGCAACCAGGCTTACCTCCGGCAGGTCGAGCCCCTCACGCAGCAGGTTCACCCCTACCAGCACATCGATCTCGCCCAGGCGCAGCTCACGCAGAATCTCCACCCGGTCCAGTGCCTTCACCTCGGAGTGCAGGTACTTTGTTTTAATGTTGAGGCGGTCCAGGTACTTGGTCAGTTCTTCCGACATGCGTTTGGTCAGGGTAGTTACCAGCACACGGGCACCCTCCTTCACCCGCTCATCGATCTCATCGAGCAGGTCGTCTACCTGGTTCGTGCTTGGGCGCACCTCGATCTCAGGGTCCAGCAGACCGGTAGGACGGATAATCTGCTCCACCACTACCCCTTCTGACTTCTGAATCTCATAGTCGCCGGGCGTGGCGCTCACGAATACCACCTGGTGCATCAGGCTCTCGAACTCGTTAAAAGTCAGCGGGCGGTTGTCCATGGCAGCCGGCAGGCGGAAACCGTACTCCACCAGCGCCACTTTTCTGGATCTGTCGCCGCCCCACATGGCGCGTACCTGCGGCACCGTTACGTGGCTCTCGTCAATCACCATCATAAAGTCGTCCGGGAAATAATCTAGCAAACAGAACGGGCGGGCACCCGGTGCGCGGCGGTCAAAGTAGCGGGAGTAGTTCTCAATGCCAGAGCAATAGCCTAGCTCCCGGATCATCTCCAGGTCAAACTCGGTCCGCTCCTTAATGCGCTTGGCCTCTGTGGGTCGGTCTTCCTTCAGGAAATACTCGTGCTGCGCCACCATGTCGTACTGTATCTCGTGGATGGCCTGGTTCAGCGTGTCCTTTCCGGTAACGAAAAGGTTAGCCGGGTACAGCGAAATGGCTTTCTCATCTGACAGCTTCTTGCCGGATTGCGGATCGATGCGGTGGATCGCCTCCAGCTCATCCCCAAAGAAGTACAGCCGGTAAGCAAAGTCCGCATAGGCCGGATAGATGTCTACTGTATCGCCTTTCACCCGGAAAGTTCCACGTGTGAACTCCGCCTCCGTTCGGCTGTAGAGGATCTGCACGAAGGTATACAGCAGGTTGTTGCGGCTGTAGCGCTGCCCCGGCGCCAGGTACAGTACGTTCTTCCCGAACTCCTCCGGGTTACCGATACCATAGATACAGGACACAGACGCCACCACCACAATATCGCGCCGGCCGGACAGCAAGGCCGAGGTAGTGTGCAGGCGCAGCTTCTCTATTTCCTCGTTGATGGCGAGGTCTTTTTCGATGAACACATCGGAAGAGGCGATGTAAGCCTCCGGCTGATAGTAGTCGTAGTAGGAGATGAAGTACTCGACCGCGTTGTTCGGGAAGAACTGCTTAAACTCCCCGTAAAGCTGCGCGGCAAGCGTTTTGTTATGGCAAAGTACCAGCGTAGGTTTTCCTACGTTCTGGATCACATTCGCCATGGTGAAGGTTTTACCGGTACCCGTGGCCCCAAGTAATACCTGTGCGGGCTCCCCGTTCTGAATGCCCTCGGTGAGTTGTGCTATGGCTTTCGGCTGGTCGCCGGTTGGCTTAAATTCTGATGTTAATTGGAAATCCATGCTTTGCTTTTACGGATTAGTAAAGATAAACTATAACATTTAAAACTGACAGTAAGTTTACCCTGCTGCCATAGTTATAGGTATTACGGGAGTACGCGAAAACAAAAAAGCCTGCCGAACACGACAGGCCTTAAAAATCAATCTTCCTAATCAAAAAACAACGTTA
>JAJLKL010000159.1:0-20408 GCA_033838975.1 Hymenobacteraceae bacterium
CTGGCGGATACCTGCTTCATCCAGGTAGTCGCGCAGGATCTCGTCCGGCACCTGGATAACTTTTTCCTTCTGGATGGTGATGTTCTGGAAGCCTGTTTCGCGCAGGATCTGCAGGTACTCTTCTTTCTGGATAGCCCCGGAAACGCAGCCGGCGTACATTTCACTGGCCTTCACGATGTCCTCCGGCAGCTCGCCTACCAGTACCACATCGGATATGCTAAAGTGGCCGCCTGGCTTGAGCACGCGATACGTTTCTGCAAAGGCCTTGCGCTTGTCCGGCACCAGGTTCAGTACACAGTTGCTGATCACCACATCGGCACGGTTGGCTGCAATCGGCATATCCTCGATTTCCCCCTGCCGGAACTCCACATTGTTGAACCCCAGCTTCTCTGCATTCACCCGGGCTTTGGCAATCATAGCCTCGGTCATGTCTATACCTATTACCTTACCGGTTTCCCCTACCAGGGCACGGGCCACAAAGCAGTCGTTACCGGCGCCGGAGCCAAGGTCAATCACCGTGTCGCCTTTCTTTATCTGGGCAAACTCAGTTGGTACACCGCAGCCCAGGCCAAGGTCCGCGTCCGGGTTATACCCTTCCAGTTCGGTGTAGTTATCGGCAAAAATGGCGTAGTCCACAGTGCCGCATCCTGTGGCGCCACAGCAGGACACCTCATTTTGCTCTTTGGTCTGGAGGGCGATCTCGCTGTACTTCTCCTTTACCAGTTTCTTTAATTCTTCTGCGTTACTCATAGTTTTATAGGTTAAATTTTATCGGTATTTTACGATCAATGTGCTTAAAATTTTTTAACAGCAGCTCGGTCCGCAGGGGGTATAGTTAGAAAACAGCACCTGCAGTATCTGCTGGGCTTCCTTCCAGGCAACCTCGTCGATGCAATAGCATACCGTTTTACCCTCAATGTCTCCCTTGATCAGCCCGGCCTCTTTCAGCTCCTTCAGGTGCTGCGACACGGTAGACTGCGACAGCGGCAACTCCTCCACGATATCCCCGCAGATGCAGGACCTGCGCTCCAGCAGGATGCGAAGGATGGCAATGCGGGCCGGGTGCGCCAGGGCTTTGGCGTATCTGGCAATGGCAATGTCGGCCTGCGTGAACTCCTCTGTTTTAGATAATCCCATTTGCTTTCATATTGATCGTAAAATTACGATTAATATAGACGTAGTCAAGCGATGCAAGTTATTTTTTTAAGAGGGGCCTCGGTGTGTGTAGAAAAGGTTTTAGCAGGAAGTGTTAGGTTATCGGAGGTTTTGTTCTTTGCGCATGGAACTGAAGGCCTCCCTCAGGATCCGCATCGGATAACAGCTGATCTGCTGGCTTCTGCCGGGTACTTTGTTGATCCTTATGCCGCGCTCGTTGCTCAGTGTGGTGGCCGCTTCTCCTGCCCGGGCTTCTTCCTGTACAGACAGACTAAGCCCTTGTTTAGAGGCGTACTCTTGAACGGTATAGTAATAGCTCATGGTGTTGTTGGGATATGTGAAGGATTTGTTGGCTTTTACGGGTGTGTAAACAAAAGGATATAGCTATTTGTTAATGCTTTGGGGCCTACCCACGTTAAGGTTTCGTTACTCTGCTGCGGAGCTGCGGGGTTCAGGGCCTGGCAGGGTGCCTCTGGAGGAGTGGCGAAAATGCTTTGCCTGCAAAGCGGGTGCTTACATTATAAATTTGTAATTTAGAGTTTGTGAGTATTAGGGACTTGTGCAGGCATCCTGTAACTGTTGCTTACCGGGTCCGCTTTTGGTTTGTAAGAGGCTAAAGGCCTTTGTTCTAGCTTGTGTGTTGGGGGCAGCACTGCGTTCGCGATCATGAAGGAGCGGCAAAGTGTTGGGAAGTAGGGGGTGGCGCATCAGTAGTATAGGAGCAGAGCTTTTCAGAACCATTTGTCTGCCTTCCGGGTGTAGGCAAGGTCATACACGTGAGGTCATTAAAAGCTCAAAGGGAGCATAACCTATCTATATACTATGGAGCATACAGCAGCACCCATCAACGTACATATCGACAAGAACTACGACTCTGAGTTTTGTGGCAGTATCCCTTTACACCTGGTAAACCTGATTCAGCCGCACGGGGTGTTGTTGGTGCTGGATAGGGAGGAGCTACGCATACGGCAGGCCAGTGAAAACGTGGAGCAGTTTCTGTCCGTTACGTTGGATGACTTGTTGGATCAGCCGCTCTCAGCCTACCTGCCCGCCGGTCAGTACGAGGACATTCTGGCGAAGCTGAAGCAGCAAAGCAGCCAGGAGAAAATTCCCTTCAACCTTACCTTTCTGGTGCAGGGCAGGGAAGTCCCTTTTGTAGCCCTGGTTCACCCGGAAGAGGAGTACCTATTGATAGAACTGGAGCAGAACCACGCTGCCTCAGAGGCCTCTTTCATTGGGCTTTACCAGCATATCAAGTATGTGACCACACTGCTGAAGCAGACAGGCTCGGTGCAGGACCTGGCGGCGCTGGCCGCCACGGAGATCAAGAAGCTTTCTGGCTTCGACCGGGTGCTGATTTATCAGTTTGACCCGCAGTGGAATGGTATTGTGGTGGCGCAGGCGAAGGAAGAGGACATGGATGACTACATGGACCTGCGCTTTCCGGCTTCCGATGTGCCCAAGCAGGCCAGAGACCTGTACCATAGGAACCCTTACAGGCTGATCCCGACCCGCAGCTATACCCCGGTGCGGCTTATACCGATCGTAAACCCGATCACGCAGCGCTTCACCGGCCTCTCGGACTGTAACCTGCGCAGCGTGGCCTCGGTGCACCTGGAGTACATGGCCAACATGCACATCATGGCCTCCATGTCGCTGCCGCTGATCATAGACGGGAAGCTGTGGGGGCTTATTTCCTGCCACCATAAAACAGAAAAGAACCCCAGCTATGAGATGCGCTCTGTGCTGGAGCTACTCTCCGGTATCATCTCCGCCCAGATTGCGGGTAAAGAAAAAGAGAAGGCCATCCTGCTGCGCGTGCAGCTGCGGGGTATACACGCCAAGCTGCTGGAGCAGCTGTATAGTGGCCAGAGCTTTCCGGAGTGCCTGCTGCACGGTGAGACAACCATTCAGGAGCTATTGTCGCTGGGGGGAGTGGCCGTTATCTACGAGGGAGCCGTTTTTAGAGGAGGCAACACACCCCGTGACCGGGAGCTAAAGGAACTGGCTTCATGGCTGCGCCGAAACAATATGGATCAGCACTTCGCTACAGATAAGCTGCCGCAGCAGTATGTGCAGAGCAAGGAGTACAAGGATATCGCCAGTGGCCTGATCGCCTTGCCTATCAACGTAGAGCACGGGGAGTACATCCTGGGCTTTCGCCCGGAGGTTTTGCAGACCGTCACCTGGGGGGGAGATCCGAACAATGCCATACAGATGGAGCAGGACGGCAAGACCTATCACCCCCGGAACTCATTCGCTACCTACAGGGAGACGGTAAAACACACCTCTTTGCCCTGGCATGCAGAGGAGATAGAAGCTGCCGAGGCTTTAAGAAGTGCTGTTTTGGAAAAAGTAATAAGAGAGAAGTACTAAAAGAACCCCCATACCTAGTGAAGGCGCATGCCTGAGTACCATGAGTAACATTCACAAAGAAGCACCGAGCGAAAAGCAAGCCACCCGCCTGACGGACCACTACCTGGTGGGCATTGGCGCTTCTGCGGGCGGTTTAGAGGCCATCCACCAGCTGTTCGATCACTTTCCGAACAACTCCAGCTTTTCCTTTGTGATCATACAGCACCTGTCGCCGGATCATAAGAGCCTGATGGCCGAGCTGCTCTCGAAGCATACCCAGATGCACGTGCAGGAGGCCGAGGACAACATGCGCACCCAGCCCAACTGCGTATACCTGCTCCCCAGCGGAAAACAGCTAACCCTAAAGCGCGGCAGGCTGCGCCTGACCAATAAGGTGCGGGACCGGGAGCCGAACTTTGCCATCGATCACTTCTTTGAGTCTATGGCCAAAGATTTGGGGCCTTATGCCATAGGGGTCGTGCTGTCTGGCACCGGTACGGATGGCACCAAAGGGATCAAGGCTATCAAGGAGGCGGGGGGAATGGTTGTGGTGCAGGAGCCGCAGTCGGCCAAGTTCGACGGCATGCCGGTCAGTGCCATCGACAGCGGTTTTGTGGACTTTGTACTGTCGCCGGAGCGTATGCCGGAGGAGATCATGGAGTTTACCCGGAAGGTGCCTTTAGTGGACTCGTTGGCAGCAAGCAGCGGGGAAGGCAGGGGGGAGGAGGTGCAGCAGGAGATACTGGAGCTTATCTGCACCCACACCCAGACCGATTTCAAAAACTACAAGCAGGCCACGATCAACCGGAGAATCCGGAAGCGGATGGATCATCTCAAGCTGAAGACCATGAAGGTCTACCTGGAGCATCTGCGTGAGAACCCGGCCGAGGTAAAGCAACTATGCCAGGAGTTCTTTATCAACGTGACCCGTTTTTTCCGGGATAAAGAGGCCTTCGACATGCTGGAGGAGGAGGTTATCCCGAAAATACTGGCCGAAAAGGAAGCCGGTGAGCCTGTAAAGGTATGGGTAGTGGCCTGCAGCACCGGGGAGGAGGCCTACTCGCTGGCGATCCAGTTCCGGGAGGCCTATGCGCGCGCAGGGCAGGAGCCACAGGTGAAGATCTTTGCCACGGATATTGACCAGCGCGCCATTACGCAGGCTTCGAAGGGAAGTTACCCGGCCTCCATCGCCAAAGATGTTTCGGAAGAAAGGCTCACGCGCTTTTTCCACCGCAAGGGCAGCCGCTATATCGTGAACGAGGAGGTCCGCAAGCTGGTGGTGTTCGCGCAGCACGACGTACAGAAGGACCCGCCCTTCAGCAAGATCGACCTGATCACGTGCCGGAACATGCTCATCTACCTGAACCCCTACCTGCAGAAGAAAGTGCTGGCTATTTTCCCGTATGCGCTCAACCTGAGGGGCTACCTGCTGCTGGGGCCAAGTGAGCATATCGGCGAAATGAAGACTTTTTTCTCGGAGGAGAACCGCAAATGGAAACTGTTCCAGAAGGTAAAGGACAGCAGGGGAATGCAGTCGACCTATGGTGTTTCGGACTATACTCCTCTGTTGTCCTCTAAAAGCCAGGCCACCAGTTACCAGATGAACCAGATGGCCCGCTACAACGACTCCTTTATGGACGCCGTGTCCGAGGACTTTAAGGTAACCGGCCTGTACGTGGACGAGAACTACCAGCTCCTGCACGGGATCGGCGACATCAACCGCTTCCTTAAGTTCCCGGACAGGCGGCTGCACTTTAACCTGATCAAGATGGTGCCGGAGGAGCTGGCCGTTACCCTGAGCGTGGGCATCCGCAAGGCACTGAAGCAGGACCGGAAAATAGTGGCCCGGCAGGTAACGGTAAAGATGGGGAAGAAAGAGCAGCTGGTGCATGTATCTATCCGTCCCATCTCCCTTGAAAAGAATCAGCCAAAGGTGATTCTGGTGCTGTTGCAGGAGATGGGGGAAGTCACGCCGTTGCCAAAGGTCTCGGAGCTTTCCTTTGTGTCGGACCAGGATTACTACCAGCAGCTTACCGCCCTGGAGATGGAGCTGAAGGAGGCGCGCGAAAGCCTGCATTTAACGGTGCAGGACCTGAGCACCTCCAACGAAGAGTTGCAGTCGAGCAACGAGGAGCTGATGTCCTCCAACGAGGAGCTGCAGAGCTCCAATGAGGAGATGCAGTCGCTGAACGAGGAGCTGCACACGGTAAATGCGGAGCACCAGCTCAAGATAAGAGAACTGCAGGAGCTGAACGAGGACCTGGACAACTACATCCGCAGCTCCAACATCGGGCAGCTGTTCGTTGATCACAACCTGGTGATCCGAAAGTTTACGCCAAGTGTCCGCAACGTCATCAACATCATCGACAGTGATGTGGGCCGGCCGATCCACCACCTGTCTCACAACCTGAAGTACTCCCGCCTGCTGGAGGACATCAGGCAGGTAAACGATACCTCCAAAGAAGTAGAGCAGGAGCTGGAGGGAAGCGAAGGAAGGTACTACCTCATGCGCATTATTCCTTACCTGAAGCACGATGGCAACAAAGACGGTGTCGTGCTCAGTTTTGTGGAGGTAACCACCCTGAAGGCGCTGAGTAACGTGGTGCAGGGGGTGCTTAATAGCTCGCTGAACAGCATCATGGCCTTTCAGGCCGTGCGTGACGAGAAGGGAGAAATCAAGGACTTCTCCTGGAGTCTCCTGAACAAGCGCGCCGAGGAGCTCATTGGCCGCTCAACCGCTCAGCTTGTGGGTACGAGTGTGCTGGCAGAAATGCCAATGCTGCGTAAAACCGGGCTCTTCAAGAAGTATGTTTCGGCAGTAGAAACCGGGCAGCCTCTGCACATGGAGCAGCACCTGCAGGTAAACGGGCATAAAGCCTGGTATGAGATTGCCGCCGCAAAAATGGGCGATGGCCTGGCCGTGACACTGGCGGACATCACAGAGAAAAAGTTGAGTGAGGATAAGATTCTGGAGGCGTACGAGGAACTGAAGAAAGCAGAGGAGGTGCAGGTCAGGCTGAACAATGAGCTTGAGCAGAGGGTGGCGGAGCGTACGCAGGCGCTGGCTGCCAGCGAAGAGCGCTTCAGGCTGGTATCCATGGCTACCAACGACGTGATCTGGGACTGGAACCTTGTGACGAATGAGGTCTGGTGGAGTGACAGTCTTACCACCATCCTAGAGTTTACGCCAGACCAGATGAACGGCGGGGTGGAAGACTGGTTCGGTAAAATCCATCCGGAGGACCGGGATACAATTGTGAAGGGCATCAACAGGGCCATCAACTACGGGAAAGACCAGTGGGCAGGGGAATACCGGGTGAAGCGGGCAGACGGCACGTACGCCTATGTCTCTAACCGGGCTTACATCATGCACAACGAATACCAGATGCCGTACCGGGTGCTTGGCTCCTTCATCGACCTGTCTGACCTTAAGGGAATGCAGGAGAAGCTGCAGCAAACCAACGAGCACCTGCTAAAGGTAAACGCAGACCTGGACACCTTTGTCTACACCGCCTCGCATGACCTGAAAGCGCCGGTTGCCAACATTGAGGGGCTGGTGCTCCTGTTGGAGGAGCAGATCGAGACGGCAGGGCCTTTGCCCGGAGAGCCTACGCAGCCTGTGTTTGAGATGGTAAAGGACTCGATCCGACGGTTCAAGAACGTAATAAAAGACCTGACAGACATTGCCAAAGTACAGCGCGATGTGGACGGAGAGGCAGAGTCGGTGGCGCTGGAGGAGGTGCTTGCCACCGTAAAGGCTAACCTGCAGGATGTGACCGGTGCTGCGGGGGCTCAGCTGGAAGCGGACTTCCGGGATGCAGCTTACATTAACTTCTCCAGAAAGAACCTGTACAGTATCCTGTATAACCTTGTCAGCAATGCCATCAAATACAGGTCGCCGAACCGCGCCCCCCGTGTTTGTCTCAGGTCTGAGAAAGTGGAGGGGTATACCTTGCTCACGGTCCAGGACAATGGCCTGGGCATCAGTAAAGAGAACCTCTCCAAGATGTTTACGCTGTTCAAGCGGTTCCACTCGCATGTTGACGGCACCGGTATGGGGCTGTACATCGTAAAGCGCATGATCGACAATGCCAACGGCAGGATAGAGGTGGAAAGCAAGGAGGGGCAAGGCACGGTGTTTAGGCTGTACTTTAAAAACAAATAGCCTGAGGCGGTACCTGCTTTGGGATACAGTTGTTTTTCTTCCCATGCCTCCTGTGCAGGATGAAAAACAGCTGCAAATGGACGCTGTAGCACGCAACTTGTATCGGTTGCATAACCGTAGGTCCCGACAGAGAGTAAAACAGAGGTATGCAAGCACTTAAGAAGCCCACCAAAGAAGAACTTATTGCTGCCAACGGCAGAACAGTGCCCGATGTGATTGACCGGAACCTGAAAGTGCTGTTTTGCGGCATCAACCCTAGTCTGTATACTGCCGCCACGGGACATAATTTTGCCCGACCCGGCAACCGCTTCTGGCCCACGCTGCATGCCGCCGGCTTCACGCCAAGGTTATACCTGCCGCAGGAGGAACAGGAGCTGCTACCATTGGGCTTCGGTATCACCAATGTAGTGGACAGGGCATCGGCCAGCGCCGCCGAGCTGTCTAAGGCAGAGCTGATAGAGGGAGGCATAAACCTGGTGGAAAAGGTGATTGAATACCAGCCCCAGGTGCTGGCCATACTGGGTATTTCGGTGTACCGGACAGCATTTGGGAAAACTACTGCTGTACTGGGCCTGCAGGAGCAAACCATCGGTAACACCAAGCTGTGGGTGCTGCCCAACCCCAGTGGCCTGAATGCTCATTTTCCGCCAAAGGCGTTAGCCACGGTGTATAAGGAACTGCGCGTATACCTGGAAGAATAGCCCTATTCCATCTTCTTGCGTAAAATACACTAACACCCTTCCTAAAACTTTTGGCTCACTCGTGTTCAAGGCTCTTCCTTTCAGCTCCCGGGCTGTGACATTGTCCTCTGTGGTTTAAACATTTGCACGAATCTTTTGTTTTTGGATAAGTGCTGCTTCCCGTGTCTATTTTGGTCAGTACTTCCGCCGTAACAGGCTTACTAAGTATAAATTACATGCTACAGGTAAGTACAAATTGCGCGCTGTAAGATTAATGTCTATAACACCACATCATTACTTAATTTTATTCAAAAATAGCTAAACAAAGCATTGTGTCATTTCAGGGCACGTACACATAATAGTGAGTTATGTAGATAAAAATGTAATTAAGCTATATTAAGATGAAGGAAGGGGATTACCGTAAGGAATCGGCACGTCGAAGAGCTCATGGGGTACCAAGAGCCCCTGCAAATGGCAATGCCCTAGCTGGCTTCACGATGAGCCAGGTGCTTGACCATATGCCTGAGGCTTTTCTTATGCTCAATCCCGATGGTAACATTGTGCTGGCCAACCAACAGACAGAGGCTTTTTGGGGCAAACCCAGGCATGAACTGGTGGGGCAGGCCTTTGAGCGCTTATTTGAGCGGGAACCGTATGAAGACCTGTACACAGCCATGCAGAAGGCCGCTGTCAAAAGAAACAGTGTGCAGGGAGAGATCTTCCTGAAGGGGCTGAACAAGTGGGCCGACAGCACCGTGACACCGACCCCGTCGGGTGTGATGCTGTACCTCCGGGACATTACCCTGCGAAAAAAGACGGAGGAGGAAGCGAGAAAAAACCTGGCACTCCTGCAGCAGTCGGAGGAGCTGGCCGGGATGGGCAGCTGGGAGTACGATCTCTCCACTAAAGCCTTTAGCTGGTCGGAGGGGATGTACCGTCTCTTTGGCCTTCACGAAGGAATAGGTGTAAGCCCTGATATATACCTGGATTTTGCCCTGCAGGAGGACCGCCAGGCTTCTGAGAAAGTGGTTGAGCATATTTTGTCAGGCCAGGCCTCGTTCGAAGAGTCGCTCCGTATTGTCAGGAACGGGAAAGTGGTGACGCTGAAGGTAAAAGGGGACCCTGTGGTGGACTCCCTGCAAAACACAGTGAAAATGCTGGGAGTGGATCTGGACATCACGAACCTGAAGCGCCTGGAAGAGGAGAACCTGACCCTTAAGCTGGAGCAGCAGAAGGAGTTGCTACTGGCCATACTGAAAGCCCAGGAGGAGGAGCGGAAGCGGATAGCCGAGGCCCTGCACAACGGGCTGGCACAGTTGCTTTACGCCATCAGCCTATACCTGAAGCAACTGAACGTAAACCAGGAGGCCAGCGAAGAAAACAACACAGACCTCAAGCATCAGATAGAGCATCTGCTGACAGAGGCGATCAATGAAGCACGCACCATCTCATACGAACTCACCCCAAGCGTGCTCCGCGACTTTGGCCTGGAGATGGCCGTGGCAGAACTGGGGAAAAAGCTCTCGGTGCAGCTGCTTAAGATTAGCCTGGATGTGTACCAGGTAACCGACTTCCTGAGCGACAGCCTGCAAACGGTCTCTTACCGCATTATTCAGGAGCTGATAAACAACGCCATCAAGCATGCCGATGCGAGCAGCATCAAGATCATGATCCGGCAGGTAAAGAGCCAGTTACAGATCATCGTTAAAGACAACGGTAAGGGCATGGCCCCGGAAGACAGGGTGCAACTACAGGGGATAGGGCTCAGAAGCATCAAGAACCAGCTGAAGCTGCTGGGCGGCTACATGCATATTGAGAGTGTACTGAACAAGGGCACTACCGTGAAAGTGGTTATTCCTCTGAAGACAAGCTGATGCGTGCTTCTGCTCAGGCTGCTGTGCCATCGTTGTTACCACCGTTACACTTATACCAAGTAGAGGAAGTGCCTGTGGCCGCATGGCCTCCTTTTGTTTACGTGCCTAACCCGTGATACTGGCCCCCATCTGAAAAGCCTCTTCTACGGTATGGGCCACCGTAAGCCGTTTGATCATGCCGGTTACTACCAGCTTTTGCTGCACCTGCGGCTGCAACTGGCAGAGTATTAGCTTTATACCCGCTTCTTTGCAGGTTTTAGCCAGGGAGAGCAGCTCGCCCATACCCGCGGAGGAAACATACTCAAGGCCACTGCACTCGAGCACCAGCGCATAAGCGTTGGCCAGTTGCATGATGCTGATCAGCTCAACGTTCAGGTCAGAGGCAGCCTTAGCGTCCAGTTCCCCGCTCAGGTAAGCTACTACACCCTCGGCCGTAAAGTCGGTGTTGATCTCCAGGTGTCTCATTTTCTAAAGGCTCTTGATATGCTTCCTGCCCTGCCGGTGTGGCTCCGGCAGTACGTGTAAGCATCTTTAAAAGTGGGTACAACGTGCAAAACAGACAGCAGACCGGCGGTCTCCACTTCGGCTAGGTGCTCTGCCCGCAGGTGGTAGAGCACCAGGTTAACACCGGCTTTGTCAGCCTCTGAACTGCTGCTTAGAATACTTCGAAGTATGGTAGGGTTCAGCGAGGTGATGGTTGCGCAGTCCACCAGGATATGCTTTACCCTCTTCAGCATTTCCTCCTGACATTTTTGGTCCAGGGCATGGGCTATCTCTTCGCTGCACTCTCCGTGTATAGTTAACACCACCGTGTCACCCATATGTTGTGTCACTAATTCTTCTTTCATCATGCATCTCCCTCTTCTTAATTCTTCATGTTTGCCTGAAGTGTATAAAGGTAAGCCGGCAATAAAACTAACCTAGCGGCAATTACTTATTTTAGGCCGTGACCAGTACGTAAATACAAGAGCGCCTGAAGGAGAAGGGTGTCAGCGCACTTTTTAACTCAGGATTTCCTATAGGTCCTTCCTATGGCTTCCTTTATGATTGTGCCGGGAAGGGGATGACCCGTGCAGGCAGTCTATGGGGGAAGGCTTTCTATTTTTTGACATCCCGATGCACTGCGAAAAGTACGTAGCGGATGAGGGTTTTTGGTATTATTCCTAATAAATCCTTAAAATGCTACAATCGGGCAGCCAATGCTCTGTATCGGCGTATAATTTTCACAAAGGGTTTGGGAGTGGCTATACTAATTGTTGGTGCTGAGGATAGCCCTCCTTTTCCCTTCTTTTACCTGGTAGGCGGAGCAGGCCAATGGCGCATCAGTCTAGGTATGGTGGCATCCGGTGAAGAAACAAATTCTTTTTACAATATGAAGTTAGCAAAGGGACAAAAGGATCACTTCTTCAACGATGAGGTGCAGGCATTCAGGGTCAGGCCTGAGGAGGTTAAAGGGAGTTTGCTGGATTGCGCTTCTTTGAAGACAAAGAGTGGGTGCATGCGTGGTAACGACACAGCCGGCTGCAATGGAAGTGCCTCGGTAGGGGAGCTAACCAGCAGAAAGGAGCCTGTATCGGATCAAACGACATACAGTGACTATATCCTGTACAATTACGGGCAGCGGCACGAACGGTATTTCAGATCATCGGAAATAGATAGCAATGAAGGATTAAAGGATTAGTACTAAGTGTTAAGGTTAAAACAAGCTAAAATCTCCCACAAGAACAGTTTCAGAAGTTTAGTTGATTAATGATAGGATTAAAACTATTGAGGGAGAAGGAGTGGCGTCGGTATTTTACCGGCGCTTCTTTCATTGGTGCCTAGTGCTCCCAAGGCCGCAGGTATACGTACAGAAAAAAGATCAGCACCCTGACAGGGAGTCCTCCTCCAGTGCAGGGTGCTGATCTTTTTGTTTAGTGGTGTGGCTGCTTAGTAATGCGAGTTCCCGTTCTTCAGCTGATCCCGCTCAATTTGCCTGGCTCTGTTCTGCCACTGCTCACGCTCACGCTGCGAGGCTCTGTTTTGCCATTGCTCATGATGCTCTTGTTTTTTACGGCCGTTGCTTTTAAGCAACGCATAGGTTGCCGCGCCGGCTGCTGCCACCACTGCTCCTGTGATCAGAGGGTTAAGCGTGGCCCGGGTGTACAGGCTTGTCTTCATGACGTGGCCCTGGTAGTCGCCATGCACCTGCCCGTCTCTGGCGGGTCTGTACAGGGAGCCTTCGCTGTGGCGGGCAGTCTGGTCGCGCAGCTGCTGGTCGTACATCACGTTTTCAGCCATCCAGTCCATGGCGCCTTCTGCGTACTTGTTCAGGCTGCTCATCACTTTGGCGCTGCTGCCTACCATCACGTCGCGCTTCGGATGCGCCGCAGCGTGCAGGATCGCATTGGCCACCTCTTCAGGCGCATAAACAGGAGGAGGGAGGGTAACGTCATGTCCGGTATAGTTAGCGGCATGCTCCGTGTAAGGCGTGTTGATACTCGTTGGCTTGATCAGGGTAACTGAAACGGGTGCCCCGTCATGCTCCAGTTCCATGCGCAGGGCATCGGTGAAGCCTTTGACGGCGTGTTTGCTGGCGCTGTACATGCCCTGTATCGGGATAGCCGCATCAGAGAGCACACTGCCCAGGTTGATGATGGCACCCCCCTGGTTGCGCAGATAACTGGCGGCGATAAGGGATCCGTACACCACACTCCAGAAGTTCGTGTCGAACAGGCGGTGATAGTCTTCAACGCTGACGTCTTCCAGCCTTCCGAAAATGGATATTCCTGCATTGTTGACCCAGGTGTCAAAGCCTCCGAAACGGTCTAAAGCTGCGTCGGCGATGCGTTGTACATCCTCCCGGCGACCTACGTCTGCCACTACATGAATGGCTTGCCCGCCCTGCATGTTTAGCTCCTGTACGATGTCTGCCAGTGCCTCTCCATTGCGGGCAGCCAACACAAGTCTTGCGCCTTTTTTGGCTGCGGCGCGCGCCGTTGCAAGCCCTATTCCGCTCGAGGCGCCAGTAATCACAAGCACCTGGTTCTTCAGGGGTTTCAGTGAAATTGCCATACTTTCTTAAGTTTGTTTTACGTGTTCTACTTTATTTTCCAATACATGTACATACGCAGCTTTTGCCTAAAGCAGGTACATAAGTACGGCAAAGAGCCCTCTGACGTGCTGATAGGAGGGTTTTTTATGGTGTAGTGCAGTTAACAGGGTACGGAGGGCAGAAAATCTGTGGTGTTGGGTAACCCATCTAAAAACCAGAAAGGCACCCGCCGATCCAGCAGGTGCCTTTGTGAAGCCATTAGGTAATAAGGAAATGTTTCTTCTCTCTTGCTTAATGGAAGAACAGGTAAGCGATCAATATTGCGGCGATCACACCCGCCAGGTCGGCGATCAGACCACAGGTGAGCGCATACCTTGTTTTGCGAATGCCGACAGAGCCGAAGTATACCGCCAGTACATAGAAGGTTGTTTCAGTAGATCCCTGAATAGAGGAGGCCAGGCGCCCCACAAAAGAGTCTACCCCGTAAGTGTTCATGGCTTCCACCATCAACCCTCTTGCCCCGCTGCCGCTCAGCGGCTTCATGAAGGCCACCGGCAGGGCAGGCACGAAGTCGGTGTTCAGCCCGGTCAGCGCAATTAAATACCCCAGTCCATCCACAATCATGTCCAGGGCTCCTGATGTTCGGAAGACACCGATCGCCACCAGGATCGCCACCAGGTAGGGGATAATGGTAATGGCTACCGAGAAGCCTTCCTTTGCGCCCTCAATAAAGGCCTCGTATACATTCACCTTTCGTACCAATGCCAGGCCGATAAAGGCAACGATGATCGAAAACAGGATCACGTTACTGGCCACCGTGGAGATAACACTTACCTGCTCCTGCGGAATGATGCTGAAGTAGTAGATAAGCCCGACGATCAGCAGCATGAGCGTACCCAGGTAAGCCAGGATTACCGGGTTCAGAAGGTTGATGCGCTGGTAAAGTGCCACGGCTACCAAGCCCGTTATGGTAGAGAAAAAAGTTGCCAGCAGGATCGGGATAAAAATATCGGATGGGTCGGCGGCCCCCAGCTGGGCGCGGAACACCATGATGCTGACCGGTATGATCGTAAGGCCAGAGGTGTTGAGTACCAGGAACATGATCTGCGCATTGGTGGCGGACTCTTTGTCCGGGTTCAGTTCCTGCATTTCCTTCATGGCCTTGAGCCCCAGCGGGGTAGCGGCATTATCCAGCCCCAGCATGTTTGCCGAAAAGTTCATCAGAATAGAGCCGAACACCGGGTGGTTCTTCGGAATACCCGGGAACAGGCGGTTGAAGAAGGGGCCAACGAGCTTGGCGAATATGCCGATGATGCCGCCGCGTTCCCCTACTTTCATTAGCCCAAGCCAGAGGGTCATCACACCGGTCAGGCCAAGGGAGATCTCAAAACCAAGTTTTGCGTTGTCGAAGGTACTGGCGATCAGCTTCTGGAAGATCTCGGTATCCTGGAAAATGATGAGTTGAAAAAGCGCAATAATGAAGGCAATCAGGAAGAATGCCGCCCATAGGTAATTTAAAACCATGAATAAAAAGGTTGGTTGGTCTGGATTAAGACCTGTAAGTTACAAAGCTATTCCTGAAAAACCAGTTTCCGGCTTTGGCTAGTGCAGCAGTCCGTGAAAAAGTTCAGGCCGCTCCTGCGTCAGGTCATACACAAAGCCGTTCAGGATCACGTAGCGTACCTGGCCGCTCTCCTCTCTCAGGACAAAGTTAGCCCCAGACTCCAGGGCGAGGTTGTGGCTAACAGCACCTGCAGCGTGTACAGTGTTCAAAGGCAGCTCCAGCAGGTTCATGTCCGGGGGCGGAAGCTGTTCTACGCGCACGGTGGTGTAGCCTTCGGCAAGCAGCTGCAGTGTTTGTTCCCCGGTCAGGTCTTCTATCGTGCTGAAGGCCTTTTCGTAAACGCGGCCTGGTTCAAGAATAAGCTCACTGCCCTCTAGTTCTTCGTAGCCGTAGAAAACGCTCATGTCCCCGATTTCCTGTACGCTGCTTATGTGGTAAAATCCCTTGTGGTTGGAGGCTTCTACCTCGTCGCGTACAATGCCGATGTCAAGCAGGGTATTCTGCCCGTTTTGCCTGTACCTGACCCGGCGGATTACCAGGTCGAAGAGGTAGCGCTCGTTCTGAGGGATGTTGTAGTACTCATGCAGGTTATAGTGGTTATAGCCTTGGCTTCCGATCAGGTGCAGCGCGGATACAATTGAGGTAAAGTTAAGCTGTCGGATATACTGCTTTTCCGGGTCGCCATGGTGGCCTCCTGACTCGATCAGGATTACGCTGGTGCCCCATTTCTGTATGTTATCGCCAAAGGCCCGCGGTTCGTGCTCGTCCGAAAATTTGGCCACCTGCCCCGGAATGATATCTTGCAGCGCCTCGTTCATCCCCACTATCGTGCGCATGGCCCTGCCGCGCACCTCGTTTACCGTCTGGGCATGGTCGAAGGCCGGGGCCAGGAAAGAGATGGTGGCCGGCTTAGGGGTGGTGCCCACGGTGTAGTAACGGCTCTGGTCGTGCAGGTTAAACCCGAACTCCGGGCTCAGGCTGTCGCGCAGGCTCTTGAGCAGGCGGGCCTCCGGACTTTGCAGCTGCAGTGCATCGCGGTTCAGGTCGATGTGCAGGGCGTTGCGCCGCTTGAACACTTCTGCGCCGTCCGGGTTCAGCATGGGCACGATGTAAAGCGTGGTGTTCTGCAGGATATGCTCCCGGATCGGGTCCAGCTCGTCTGCCTGTTGGAGGAAATGGAAAAGGTCAAGCAGGGCCATGGTGGCCGTCGGCTCATCGCCGTGCATCTGCGACCACAGCATCACCTTTGTTTTGCCGGTACCTGCCTTTACCAGGTAAATATCCCGCTGCTCCACAGACTGCCCCGCCACCTGTACCTCAAACAAGGGATTTTGCGCCAGCCGCTGCAGGAGGGGCACCAGGTCGCGGTGCTTAAACCGCCGGTGACGAATTGCCGGCTCTCTGTAAAGCGCATGCCGGCCGTATACCTGTTTGGCAATGTGGGCAATGGTTGGGTGGGGGGTAGGTGTGGTCATGTTAATGCGCGTGAAAAGTACCTGTATATATAAGCGAAATTACACCTCTGTGTCGCTTTTTCCTACCCCGCTTCCTTCATCTTTTTGCCTCCTGCTCCATAATGAGCCTGCCGGATAGCCGGTAAAGCTCAATTTCAGAACCCTTGGTTCGTATCCGGAGGTTGTTGATGCGGTTCTGTGAGTTGATAAGGTTGAGCTGGGCCGTTCGCAGCTCGGTGCTGTTAATTTGGCCGGTAGCATAGGCTTCCTGGCTGCGCTCGAAGTTCAGTTCCGCGGTCTGCAGGTCGTCCTGAGCCAGTTGCAGCAGGTAGAGGTTGTTCCGGTAGTTCTCGTAGGCATTGCGCACGTCGCGCCTGACCTGCTCTGCCGCCAGCTCCAGGCTCTCGGCTGATGCCGCCAGCGAAACGCGCGCGTTCTCTACCCGTGTCCGCTGCTGAAAACCGTTAAAGAGGTTGTAGCTAAGGGTAATGGTACCTGAGAACCCCTCTGTTTTGGACAGGTTCAGAAAGCTGGCCTCGTCCTCTACCCGGTTGTAGTTATAGGCCGCGTTCAGGTCCAGGCGTGGGTAAAACCCTGACCTTGCCAGCTTCACGTTCAGATTCGCGTCCTGCCGCAGATACTCAGCCAGCAGCAGGTTGCTGTTCACGGCCAGCGCCTCTGCCAGGAGTGGCTCCAGTTGCAGGTCTTTGTTGAGCGCAAAATCTTCCTGTACCTGGAAGGTAGCGGTTGGCTCGCGGCCGATCAGCAGGCTGAGGTCGCGCAGGGCATTGGCGTAGTCTGCCATGGTGCCCAGGTAAAGCGTGCTGTCGGCGTTCAGGTCGACCCTGGCGTTCAGTACCTCCAGCTTGGTGATAGTGCCGAACTCGTACTTCACGTTTACCCGCTCATACCGTTCCCGGCTGATCTCCACCGCCTCCCGGTTAATGTCTAGCAGCTCCTGCAGCCTTGCCGCCTCCAGGTATTGGATCATGGCCTGCAGCAGCGTGTTTTCGATGGTCAGGCGTGCCTGTATATCCCCGATGCGGCTCAGGTTCTGCAGCGACGTGAACTGGTAGTAACTGCCCAGGCCGTTGAAGATGTTATAGTTTAGGAACACCGCACCATTCAGGGTGCTGGACTCGGCGTTTTGCCGGTTGATGTCGTCGATCTGCGGGTTGATGAAAGAGGTTTGCACGTCCCGCACGGATCTGTTGTAGCTGCCTTCCAGTCCCAGAGAGGGGAGGAGACCGGCATTGCCGAGCGTGGCGTTGTTTTCACTGATCTGTGCGTCGTAGCGGGCTACCTGTATGTTATGGTTTCGGGCCAGGGCACTGCGTATCGCCTCATCCAGGGTCAGCACCTGTAGGCTCTCTGGTATCTGAGCGTAGGATGCTGAGCTGATCATCCAAAGTATAAAAACGATAATCCACTTACTCTTTTTCATACTTCTCTCTTTTTCTTTTTTCCCTCACGACACGCTCTACATCCTCAGGTTCCGGTTTTTGGCCTGTCCAGAGGTAGGCGGCGTATACCTTTACCCGGTTGGTGGCAATAAGGAAGACCGGCAGCAGCGTGGCGATAAAGAAGGAGCCAAACAACAGGCCATAGGCCACAGTAGCCGCCATCGGGATCAGGAACTGTGCCTGGAAACTCGTCTCAAAGATAAGGGGCCCCAGGCCGGCGGCGGTGGTGATGGTCGTTAGCACCAGCGGCCTGAACCTGGACATACCCGTTTCCAGCAGGGCCTCCCCATGCTTCTTGCCTGCCCTGAGCTTGTCGTTCAGCGTGTTGATGAACACGAGCCCGTCGTTGAGCAGTATACCGATCAAGGCCACAAAACCAAGTATGGAGAGCACGCTGATCGGAAGCCCGTGGATGTAATGGCCCCAGACCGCCCCGATCAGGCCAAAGGGCAGCATCAGGATAAGGGAGATAGCCTGGCTGTAGGACTTGAAGGTGAAGATGAGCATGGCCAGCATCATGACCAGGATAGGTGGCCCCACCAGAGCCGCGGAGCTGCCCAGCTTGTTTGTCTGCCTTACCTGCCCCTCTAGGGTGTAGTCTATACTCGGGTGCTTTGCAAGGATGTCCGGCAGCACATTGGCGGTGATGTTGGAGAGGACGTCCACCGAAGATACCTCCAGGCTCGCCACGTCCGCATCCACCCGTATTTCACGGCGCCCGTCGCGGTGGTTGATGGCAATAGGCCCCTGCTGCTCCTCGATGGTCACGAGCTGCTCCAGGGGCAGGGACCTGCCGTCGGGCGTGCGGATGCGCATCTCCCGTAGCTGTTCCCGGTTCGTGCGGTCCTCCAGGTCATAGCGCACCCACACTTTTACCTCGTCATCGCCGCGTTGGAGCCGCTGCGCCTCCTGTCCGAAAAAGCCGTTCCGTACCTGTGAGATCACCTGCAGCGGGTTCAGCCCCAGCAGCCTTGCCTGCTCGTTCAGGCGTATGCCCACCTCCGGCTGGCTCTCCTGAAAGTTGTCTACAATGTCTTTCACCGTTTCCATCTCCCGCAGCTTTGCCTTGAGCTCTTCCGAGGCCAGTTGCAGCTCCGCATAATCGCTGGAGGAAAGAGAGATGGAGATCGGTTTGCCGAAGGCCGTACTTGTCTCATAAGCCAGCTTGCGTGCACTGGGTATGGGCCCGACCTGTTCGCGTAGGTCACTGGCAATCCGGAAGCTGCGGATGGTTCTTTCCTCTGCCCGTGCCAGGTATATAACGGCCGTGGCGGTGTTGCGGGTAGGCCCCACCCTTAGCTCCACATCCTCGATCACGTCTTTCTCTTCCCTGTCCTCGTCCTGCCGCAGCCGCTCACGGTAATCCTGGTTCAGGGCAAAGGCTGCGTCGGCCACGCTCTTGATCGTGTTTTCGGTGATGGTGTCGGTGGTGCCGGGCGGGAGCTCCAGTGTTACGGTGACGGAGTTGGACTCGATATCGGGGAAGAACACAGTACGCACCACCTTGGACCGGACGGCACCGATGGTGACCACGAACACGCTGAGCACAAGCAGGAAATAGAAGATCTTGTACCTCATGACAAAGCCCAGCAGGGGCTTGTACCCGTTGTCCCGCACCCAGAACATCACGTCAGCTACCTTCTCCTTCAGCGCGTTGGGCTGATAGTCTCTGTCCAGGTCTCTGCTGTGGGCCAGGTGCGCCGGCAAGAAGAGCATCACCTCCAGCAGCGACACGCCCAGCGCTCCGATCACGACAAAGGAAACGTCGGAGAAGTACTCGCCCAACTGCCCCTCGATAAAGAAGAAGAAGGCAAAGCCAATGGAGGTGGTGGTAAGGGCGGAGACAACCGAAGGCAGTACCTCCATCGTGCCGTTCACAGCGGCTTCATACGGGGACTCGCCATCCTCATAGTGCTGGAAAATATTCTCCCCCACCACAATACCGTCGTCCACCAGGATACCGATCACCAGGATCATGCCGAAGAGCGAGAGTACGTTGATGGTTATACCTGCCAGGTTTGCCAGGATGATCATGCCCAGAAAGGAGATGGGAATACCGATGGCTACCCAAAACGCCAGCCGGATGCGCAGGAACATACCCAGCAGGGACACCACCAGGATGGCACCGATCAGGCCGTTTTTCTGGAGCAGGCCGATGCGCTCGCGCAGGTTTACCGTGGCGTCATCCACCAGCGTGGCCTGCACCTTCTGGTTTCGCTGGTTAAACCGGTCGATGTAGTCACGCACGAAGGCCGCCGCCGCCAGTATGTCTTCCTCGTTCAGGGTGTTGATCGTGAGCAGGATGGCTGTTTTGCCGTTGAAGAAGGCCCGGTCAGTGGTTTCTTCGAACTTGTCTTTCAGTTCTGCCACATCCCGGAGGCGGACCAGCCGACCGTCTGGCAGGCCCTTCACCACAATATTTTCCAGCTGCCGGGCATAGTAGGCCTTATTGTCTACCCGGATGATAACATCTTTCTCGGCCCCTCTGATGGTGCCTCCCGTTACCTCAATGTTAGCCGCACGCACGGCGTTGGCCAGGTCCTCGAAGGTGAGGCCGTAGCTCCGGAGCAGGTTTTCCCGGGCCGCCACCTCAATTTCCTGCGGGGTATAGCCGGTCAGTGTAATTTTCGAGATCTCGTCTGAGGCGCGCAGTTCGTCCTCTAC
>JAJLKL010000160.1:0-5382 GCA_033838975.1 Hymenobacteraceae bacterium
CAAGGTACATCACTACCAAAAACAGAAAAAATACTCCTGAGCGTCTTGAGCTTAAGAAGTATAACCCTGTAATGAAGAAAGTAACTGTACATAAAGAAATTAAATAACCATGGCTAAGAAGGTAGTTGCAACCCTAAAGACTGCTACAGGTAAAGACTGGGCAAAAGTGATCAAGGCTGTGAAGTCTCCAAAAACTGGTGCTTACAGCTTTAAAGAAGAAATGGTGCCTGTTGACAAAGTACAGGAGTTCCTTAAAAAGTAATAAGCCTACTCTACTATACATAGATAGATTACATGAAGAAGTCCCATTGTTGGGACTTTTTTAGTATATTACCGTATCACCGAAAGTCTTCATCCTTACATAAACACCGGTATGGGCATTTTTGACTTTTTCAGCAAAGAGAAGAAAAAAGAATCGCTGGACAAAGGTCTGGAGAAAACCAAGAGCAATTTCTTCGGGCAGTTGAGTAAAGCCGTTATGGGCAAGTCCACAGTAGACGTGGAGGTGCTCGACGAGCTGGAGGAAATTCTGGTGCATGCCGACGTGGGGGTGGATACAACAGTGAAGATTATCGACCGCATCGAAAAACGCGTGGCCCGCGATAAGTACGTGAGTACCGACGAGCTGGACAGGATCCTGCGCGAAGAGATTGCGGCCCTGCTGGAGGAGAACCGTGCCGGTGACGGCGCCAACTTTGACCTGCCGGCAGGTATAAAGCCTTACGTGATCATGGTGGTGGGCGTGAACGGCGTGGGTAAAACCACGACCATCGGTAAGTTGGCCGCCCAGTTCCACAAGGCAGGGAAGCAGGTGGTGCTAGGTGCTGCCGACACGTTCCGCGCCGCTGCGGTGGACCAGCTGATCATCTGGGGCGAGCGTGTGGGTGTGCCGGTAATCTCGCATGGCATGAACACAGACCCGGCCTCCGTTGCCTATGACGCCGTGAAGAAAGGGGTGGAGATGAACGCCGATGTGGTGATCATTGACACGGCCGGACGACTGCACAACAAGGTTGGCCTGATGAATGAGCTGGCAAAGATCAAACGCGTGATGCAGAAGATCTCTCCGGAAACGCCGCATGAGGTACTGCTGGTGCTGGATGGCAGCACAGGCCAGAACGCCCTGTTGCAGGCGCGTGAGTTCACCAAAGCCACCGACGTAACGGCCATGGCGATCACCAAACTGGACGGTACGGCCAAAGGCGGTGTGGTGATCGGTATCTCTGATGAGTTCAAGATTCCGGTGAAGTATATCGGGGTGGGTGAGAAAATAGAGGACCTGCAGCTCTTTGATAAGCATGAGTTTGTAGAGTCGTTCTTCTCGCGTCAATAATTTTGCCGTCTAGGTGCCATGGATAAGCTGCTGCTGTTGCCTCTGGCGCTGTTGCTAAGCTGCAATGGCACCCAACTGGCCCATCAGTCTGTGAACCAACAGGAGCAGAGAGCGGAACAGCAAGTGCAGGACCAGCAGGCACCCATAGAGCAGGGGATCGTCGGGAAGGTGCTTTGGGAGGAAGGCAACAGGATGCCCTCCCCGGATCTGCCTCCAGGCCGCCCTAAAGGCGTGCAGCGCACAGTATTCATCTACGAGCTTACCAATGGTGCACAGGCCAAAACCATAGACGGTGTTTTTCACACCAACATTCAAACTAATTTAGTGACTCAGGTTGTTACAGATGCTAACGGCAACTTTGCGGTTAGCCTGAAGCCCGGCAGGTATAGCCTTTTCACAAAAGAGGAGAAGGGGCTGTATGCAAACCTTTTCGACGGGGAGCATAATATTTTCCCGGTAGAGGTACAGCAGGGGCAGGTAACAGAGGTGGAGTTTCTGATCAATTACAAAGCAAGTTATTAATACGTGAAAGTAAGATCGCTTAAGAAGGATAAGGTAAACGTGATCACACTGGGTTGTTCCAAAAACCTGGTGGATTCGGAAGTGCTGATGGGGCAGCTGCGTGCCAACGAGTTTGAGGTGGCGCACGAGTCTGACAAAGATGACTCCAATATCATTATTGTGAACACCTGCGGCTTTATCGACAACGCTAAGCAGGAGTCCATTGATACCATTCTGCGCTATGCCGATGCCAAAGAGGCTGGCCAGATCGACAAGCTGTACGTAACAGGTTGCCTCTCACAGCGCTACAAGGACTCTTTGGAGGCCGAAATCCCACAGGTAGACGCCTACTTTGGCACACTGGAGTTGCCGCAACTGCTTAAGAAACTGGAGGCAGACTACAAGCACGAGCTGATCGGGGAGCGCCTGCTGACAACGCCTTCTCACTTCGCTTACTTCAAGATTGCCGAGGGCTGTAACCGCCCCTGCTCTTTCTGTGCCATTCCTTTAATGCGTGGCAAGCACGTGGACCGTCCGATCGAGGACCTGGTGAAAGAGGCAAAACGCCTGGCAAGTATGGGTACCAAGGAGCTTGTGCTGATTGCGCAGGACCTGACATATTACGGCCTGCAGCACTACGGCGAGCGTAAGCTGGCTGACTTGCTGCGTAACCTTTCGGACGTGGAAGGTATCGAGTGGATTCGGATGCAGTATGCCTATCCGTCGCAATTCCCGATGGACGTGTTCGACGTGATGAACGAGCGCGAGAACATCTGCAAGTACCTGGACATGCCGCTGCAGCACATCTCCGATAACATGCTGAAGACCATGCGCCGCGGCATCAGCAAGCGACGCACCATTGAGCTGGTTGATAAAATACGCCAGCGCGTACCGGATATTGCTTTAAGAACAACACTTATCGCCGGCCACCCAGGCGAGACAGACCAGGATTTTCAGGAGCTGTACGATTGGGTAGAGGAGACACGCTTCGATAGACTTGGTATCTTCACGTACTCGCACGAGGATAACACCCACTCCTTCACATTAGAGGATAATGTGCCGGATGAGGTGAAGCAGGAGCGTGCCGATGCCATCATGGAGCTGCAGCAGGGAATCTCGGTAGAGCTGAACGAGGAGAAGATCGGCAACACTTACAAAGTGCTGTTCGACCGCAAGGAAAGCGGTTACTTCGTGGGCCGTACCCAGTACGACTCTCCGGAAGTAGACAACGAGGTGCTGGTGCCAGCCGACAGCAACTACGTACGCCTTGGCGACTTCGCCAACGTAAAGATCACGGATGCCTCGGACTTTGACTTGTATGGCGAGGTGATAGTGTAGGCGAAACACGTAGCACGTATCAAGTAGCACGATTATATTTTACGAAGAGCTCTGCAAGTACACGTGCAGAGCTCTTCGTTTTTGCACAGGCAAATTCACATTCCCTATTCTTTAGGAGTGAGTCGTGCTACTTGATACGTACTACGTGTGTCAAGGTCACTTTAACACATACCTGCTCAGCACCCGGTACGCTTCGTTGATGTTGTTGCCCTTGCGGAACTCCTGTTTGATGGTAGGGGTAGCCTCTCCAGTCAGCCAGATCTTGAGTTCGGCGTCCAGGTCCATCATGCCGGCGCTTTCTTTTGAGAACATCTTGATGCTGGAGTAGGGGATGCTCTGGTAGTCGATCTTGGAGCCGGTAAGGCCCTGTTTGTTCACCAGTATCAGGCGCTTGTTGGTGAACACGAGCATATCCCGGATCAGCCGGAACGCTTTCTCTATCTGCTCGTCCTCCAGCAGTATTGGCTGAAACTCCTTGCTGATTTTGTCAATGGACACCTCGGAGGCGTGCCCCATCATACCACTTAGTAAACCCATAATTTAGCTCTGTTTTAGAAGAGGTTCTACGCTGAATAAAGAAGCGCGTTGGGCCTGCCGCTTCTTCGAAAATACTGGCACTATATATGTTGCAGCTATATGTGCATTGGGTATATTGCGTAACCTATTCTGCCACAACCTATAAACTGTGAAAAAATGTCTTCTAATGGCTTCACTGGCCGGAGTGCTGGTGCTGCCTTCCTGCTCTGTGCCGCCCATGGCCGTGGAGCCCTCTTTTAAGCAACAAGCCGAAGAACTTCCTGTGGAAGGCCGAAAAGTCTTTAAGCCGAACGGCGGCTTTACCATTGGTGACTACACCGTGGCCAATGTGAGCCGGGGCTGGCGGAACATGAGCGGCTTCTCTATTTTCAGCTACCATAACATCAAGGCAAGGCAGCAGTACCAGTTCAGCCTGCAGAACGGGCAGGGCGGGGAGTGGTACGTGTTTGGCGCCAGCAAACTACAGGACAAGTCGTTGCGGTCTGATACAGGCCTGACGATACAGGTGGCACCGAACAGAGAGTATTACGCCAGCCACTTTACCTCCCCGGAAAGCGGCCAATGGCACCTGCTCACCGTGGACCCGGGGCATTACCTGGAGCGGGAAAAGTTTGAGGGAGAGGTATCGAATGGGACGACCACCTACAAAGTGGCTCCGGTATATAAGTTTGAAGGGAAAAGCCTGCCAGTGTCGGATATCATCGGCTATGAGTTTTTGAACGGCGAAGAAGTAGTAGGAGCTGTACAGGTGGTGAACAACGGCAAGGTATGGATGAGGCCTGATCTTACTTCTGACACACGCATGGTATTGGCCAGCGCCATGGCATCTTTGTTGCTGTACGAGAAGCTGAACGAGTCTGTGGAAGACCATGAACTTAAGTAGCGGCCGTTGCTGTTACCGGTTTTAAGGTATGGGTTTGATTTTAAAAGGATTATACCTTTATAGAAGTATGAAACGTATGCCTTTGTACGTTATATAGTTCAAGGCTTTCCCGGAAGCGGACAATCTTATCAGCTAAAATATTTTACATGAAGAAGTTCTTTTGGTGGTGTGCTGGTGCCGACGATACCATACTGGAGAAGTGCTCTAAGTCAGAGCATATCAAGTATGCGGGTGTGGGGGCCACAGTGCTGTTTACGGGCTTGCTGGCCAGTATTTCGGGTGGCTATGCCCTCTACACCGTTTTCGACTCCATCCCTATGGCGGTTGCCTTTGGCCTGCTGTGGGGCTCCGTTATTTTTAACCTTGACCGCTTTATCGTTTCCACCCTGCGCAAGGAGGGGAAATTCTGGAAAGAGCTGCTGCAGGTAACCCCGCGCATCTTTCTGGCCCTGGTGCTGGCGGTAGTTATTTCAAAGCCGCTGGAACTGAAAATTTTTGATAAAGAGATACAGGCGGTTCTGAAGGAAAAGCAGGCAGAGTTGGCGATACAGCACAAGGCGCTTGTGAATAAGCAGTTCACCGAGGTAGACTCCATCAAAATGGAAATTGCAGGTATACGCCAGGAGGTAGAAGCCAAGGTACAGGAGCGGAACAGGCTGTACGAGGCTTTGGCTGCCGAGGCCGATGGTACAGGCGGTACAGGTAAGATCGGTAAAGGGCCAATCTATCAGGAGAAAAAGCTACAGTATGATAAAATTGATGAGGAGCTTAAACTGCTGCAGGCAAATGC
>JAJLKL010000161.1:0-3304 GCA_033838975.1 Hymenobacteraceae bacterium
TTCATCGGCCCGTCCGGCTGCGGCAAGTCCACGTTCCTGCGCACCTTTAACCGCATGAACGACTACATCGAGGGCTTCCGGATCGAGGGGGAAATCCTGCTAGACGGAAAGAACATCTACGACAGGAATGTACGTGTAGACGAGCTGCGCAAAGAGGTAGGCATGGTGTTCCAGAAGCCAAACCCATTCCCCAAGAGCATCTTTGAGAATGTGGTGTATGGCCTGAAGATACAGGGCATCAAGAAAAAGTCTGTGCTGGAGGAAGCGGCCGAGAAATCGCTGCGCCAGGCGGCCCTATGGGAGGAAGTAAAGGACAAGCTCAACAAGTCGGCCCTGGCCCTGTCCGGTGGTCAGCAGCAGCGACTCTGCATTGCCCGCGCACTGGCCATCTCGCCTACCGTGCTGCTCATGGACGAGCCAGCCTCCGCCCTGGACCCGATCTCCACCGCTAAAATAGAGGAGCTGATCTACGAGCTGAAGAACGACTACACCATTGTGATCGTGACGCACAACATGCAGCAGGCAGGCCGTGTGAGCGATTACACCGCCTTCTTCTACATGGGCGAGCTGGTGGAGTTTAACAAGACAAAGACCATGTTCACGAGCCCGAAAGACGATCGCACCCAAAACTATATTACGGGCCGCTTCGGTTGATCCCTTATATTCTACTTCCCGTATACTTGTAGATTCTCACCCTTTCTTTAAAAGAACATTGTAATGCCGCATATCGACATAGAATTAGAGCGCCTCAAAACCAAGCTCCTGGAAATGTGGGACCTGGTGGAGTATCAACTGCAAAGCGGCCGCGAAGCCATGCTCAATGCTGACCAGGAACTGGCCAAGCAGATCATTAAGCGAGACCGGAAAGTAAACCAGTTCGATGTGAAGATCGACCGCATGTGCGAAAACTTCTTCGCCCTTTTCACGCCGGTGGCCGTGGACCTGCGCCTGGTGCTGGCCGTGCTGAAGATAAATGCGAACCTGGAACGTATAGGCGACACCGCCGAGGGGATAGCCCGCTTTGTGCAGAAGCTTGACGAGCAGGCGGACCCTGAGCTTGTGGAGCTGACAAAGGTAGTGCCGATGTATGACGAAGCCCTGGCCATGTTTGCCGAGTGCCGCGCAGCCTTCAAGGAGAACAGCCCGGAAAGAGCAAAGGCCCTGATCAAGCGCGACAAGATCCTGAACAAAATCTACCGTAAGTCAGACACGGTGGTAACAAAGTACATGCGCGACAACCCGGACAAAATATCCGAGGGACTTGCCGTCCTCTCCATCATCAAAAAGCTGGAGCGTGTAGGCGACCAGGTAACTAACATTGCGGAGGAAGTTATCTTCTACCGCGAGGCGAAGGTAATCAAGCACAGGTCTGACAAGAAGAAAAAGAAGAACGGAGAAAAAGGCAAAAAAGAATAGCTTTCTGCCTTCTGTTCATTTACAACGGCAAAGCCGGGCCTCTGAAGGCCCGGCTTTGCCGTTTCAGCCCCGCTGTGTCTGGGTTTGCAGTTTAAATTACGTTCTCAATGATTTGTGTCGTAACTTTGGAGCAAAATTGAGACACAGTGCTATTTAAAGAGGTTTTATACTTAATACAGAAGGATCTGGTGCTGGAGTGGCGGCAAAAGTACGCCTTCAACGGAATGCTCCTCTACGTGAGCAGCACCGTGTTTGTGTGCTACCTGAGCTTTGGCCTGCGCACCAACGTGCTGACCGTACCGGTCTGGAACGCTGTGCTGTGGATCATCCTGCTGTTCACCTCTGTTAATGCCATCGCCAAGAGCTTTATGCAGGAGAACCGGGGGCGGCTGCTTTACTTTTACTCCATTGTGAGCCCACAGGGAGTCATACTGGCCAAGATCGTTTACAACGCCCTGCTCATGCTGATCCTGGCTGTCATCTGCTTTGTGTTCTATGCGTTTGTGCTGGGTAACCCGGTGCAGGATATCCCGATGTTCCTGCTCTCCATACTACTGGGGGCCATCGGGTTTTCTACCTCCCTTACCATGATCTCGGGCATCGCCTCCAAGGCAGCCAACAGCAGCACCCTAATGGCCGTGCTCAGCTTTCCGGTGATCGTGCCGATGCTGCTCATGCTCATTAAAATGTCTAAAAACGCCATTGATGGCCTTGACCGGAGCACCAGCCTCGACGAACTGCTCACTTTACTTGCCATAAACATGATCGTTGTCACTGTTTCTTACATCTTATTCCCGTACCTTTGGCGTTCGTAAAGCTGTGTGCCTTTGCCAGTGTAAAACAGCACTTTCTGCAAAATTTCAGCGGCAGTTGGTGACGAAAGTAACACGAAAGTGGTTTATAGGTTGAAGGCGGCAAAAGCCTGGTTATAGTACTAGTTTATTCAAATGAAAAAAAATTGGTGGAAAATACTGACAGTGCTGCTACTGGTCTTTACCGTGGTGGCAGGCATGCTGTCTGAGGTTCCGCGGCTGGCCATCCTGAACGAGACCATCCGGAACCTGTACTTTCACGTGCCGATGTGGTTTGGCATGATCCTGATCCTGCTCGTGTCGGTGGTTTACTCGATAAAGTACCTTCGCACCCCTTCCGTCCGAAATGATGTGATTGCGTACGAGGCCGCTAAGGTAGGCATCCTTTTTGGGGTGCTGGGAATTGTGACCGGTATGGAGTGGGCCAAGTTTACCTGGGGCGAGTACTGGAGCAGCGACCCGAAGCAGAACGCCTCTGCCATAGGTCTGTTGATTTACTTTGCGTACCTGGTGCTACGCAGCTCCTTTAACGAGCAGCAGCAGCGAGCACGCATCAGCGCCGTGTATAACATCTTTGCCTTTGCAGCCCTTATCCCGCTGCTCTTTATCCTGCCGCGCCTGACCGACTCGCTGCACCCCGGCAACGGCGGCAACCCCGGCTTCAACACCTACGACCTGGACAGCAGCCTGCGCATGGTATTTTACCCGGCCGTGCTGGGCTGGACACTGCTGGGCATCTGGATCGTGAATGTAAAATCAAGATTAGAAATACTGAGACAACGCTTATATGAAACTGTTTAGAATTCTGGCTCTGTGGTGCTTTATACTTGGCGCCGCCGCTGGCCTGCAACCGGCACAGGCCCAGCCTGGCCAAACAACGGAGGTTGAGTTCTCGTCAGCCCCACAGACGGATATCGAGATGGCGGACACCCTGCGCCAGGACGGCAAGATCTATGTGGTGGTGGTCGTGCTGCTAACGGTGCTGGTGGGCACTATTGCTTACCTGGTAACTATAGACCGCAAGGTAAGCCGCCTGGAGAAGCAACTGAAGGATGACCTGGTGAACAGGTAAATCT
>JAJLKL010000162.1:0-9854 GCA_033838975.1 Hymenobacteraceae bacterium
GGTAACGCTGTACCTGTTACCGGCGGTGAACCTGAAACTGCGCCCTATACTTCTGAAACAGCTCAAGCCGGGTACACGCATCGTGTCGCATGATTTTGACATGGGCGACTGGAAGCCGGAAGAGGTAGTGCAGATAGACGGTGCCACCCTTTACCTATGGACTGTACCGGAAAAATAAGGCATAGGCGACAGAGCAAAAAAGCTCCCGCACTGGTTCAGGGTGCGGGAGCTTTTTTGCTTTCCAGTACGCGCAGCTTCTAACTACTGTGCCTCTGCGGGTAAATGAAGCACAAATTCTTTTCCGTTAGAAACAGACAACCGGTAGCCCTTGATCCAGGGGTTATACAGGCGCAGCGTTTTGTAGTTGGTGCCCTGCTCCAGGGCAAACTCAGGCAGATCTGAAATTGAGCTGCTCACCCGAACCTGCCGCGTAGGCAAAGGGTTATAGCCATGCTCTGCCGAGAAACTAAAGCCGTAACGCTCCGGGTTGCCCAGCACCTCTTTCAGCGCCAGGATGCGGAACATGTAGCGGTAAGTCTCATCGTTCAGGTACAGGTCGTAGTAGGAGTCAACCCCCTGCCTCTTCAGCGCCCGCTCAAAGCCGGCCATGCCCCGGTTGTAGGAGGCTGCGGCGTTGGTCCAGGTGCCAAAGCGTTCCTTGGCAGTCTTCAGGTAACGGCAGGCAGCCAGGGTAGACTTCTGCACGTTAAACCGCTCATCCACCTCGTCATTTACCAGCATGCCATAGCCCCGTGCCGTGTTCGGCATTAACTGCCAAAAGCCGGAGGCCCCTGCGGAGGAGGTTACCTGGCTGAAGAGACTCTCTGCCAGCGCCAGGTATATGAAATCCTCGGGCACATTGTTTTCGCGCAGTGTCTGTTGTATTTCCGGGAGGTAACGCTGCATTCTCTTCAGGCCGAGCAGCGTTCTGGAGTGCAGGTACGTGTTAACGAGCAGTTCCCGGTCCAGGCGCTCCGCCACATCCGGTATGTGCAGCGGCACCTGCTCTCCCGCAAAAGTCATCGAGGCAGGCAGGGCCGGGGGCTGAAACCTTAAATTGTTCGCAGCGGCCGAGCCTTCCTCCTCAGGGGCCACATGCCGTAGCGGCTGCTGACTACACAGTTGCATGGCGAACACCAGGATCAGTGTTACCCATACATATCTCCAAAACTGCTGTACCATATTATCCTCCCTCCAGTGTTAAGTTTTCTCTTGATAAGCCCTTGAAACCGCCTTACACTTAAATTTAACGAAAAAAGAGGAGCTTTGTGAAATCCTACAGGCTTAAAATCAGCTTTAGCAGCATAAAAATGCCGCTTTACCGCCTGCTACAGCACTAACAACCAACACTTTAGTCACTACTACACAGGAGCCACCAGTGCCGATGGGAACCTCTTCATCAGCTACAGGTACAGGCAGGTTGCTTCTTATCCTCTCACAGGAGCTTTTCCTGCTTCCGGACACCACTTGTTTTGAAGGACATCCCTGCTGCCAGTAAAATATTAGGAGATAATTATGTATACGTTTTCAGCATTTAACTCAAATGCTTATTTTGCCTTACAATTGCTTATCACCCCTTAGAGCATGTTTACATTTCACTTTTACAAGCGACGGCGGCTTCCTTTATGGGCTGTTGGCAGCGGAAAGGGTGAAGCTTGAGCATACTCTTGATCAAGGATTACTCACTAACTATTAACACCTGATTTTTAAATGAAAAAAACCATTCAATCTTTCCTCCTTTTCCTGCTGCTATCGAGCAGTTTGGTGTATGCCCAGGAGAAAAATGCCGTTGTAGACAACATTGTCAAGGAGGCCAACGAAAACTCCCAGCTGGAAAAACTGGCGCATGAGCTGATGGATGTGGTAGGGCCTCGCCTGGTGGGTACCCCGCAGATGCAGAACGCACACAATTGGGCAGTGGATAAGTATAAGAGCTGGGGCATTCCGGCCAGAAACGAGAAGTGGGGCGAGTGGCGTGGCTGGGAGAGAGGCATCACGCACGTGGACATGGTGCACCCAAGGGTAAAGACGCTGGAGGCGATGCAGCTGGCCTGGAGCCCAGGCACACGCAAGCCCGTAACGGCAGAGTTGGTGATCATTCCGGATGTGGCGGACTCTGTTGCTTTCCAGAAGTGGCTGCCGAATGTAAAAGGTAAGTTTGTGATGATCTCCATGAACCAGCCAACAGGAAGACCGGACTACAACTGGTCTGAGTTCGCAACCAAAGAATCTTTTGAGAAGATGAAGACGGAGCGTGAGGCTCAGACACAGGCCTGGCGCGACAGAATAAACAAGACGGGCTACAACACCCGTACCCTGCCACAGGCATTGGAGAAGGCTGGTGCAGCAGGCGTGGTGATGTCTAACTGGTCCAGCGGTTTTGGCGTGAACAAGATCTTCAGCGCCTACACTAAAAAGATCCCGACCATCGACGTGGCCCTGGAGGATTATGGCATGCTTTACAGAATGGTAGAGTACGGCGATAAGCCAAAGATCAGAGTACAGGCCGAGTCTAAGGAGATGGGCAATGTACCTGCCTTCAACACCATTGCCGAGATCAAGGGTACTGAAAAGCCAGAGGAGTATGTGATCCTGTCAGCCCACTTCGACTCATGGGACGGTGGCACAGGCGCCACAGACAACGGTACCGGCACCATCATGATGATGGAGGCAATGCGTATCCTCAAAAAGGTATACCCTAACCCGAAGAGAACTATTCTGGTGGGCCACTGGGGCAGTGAAGA
This sequence comes from Hymenobacteraceae bacterium, assembly GCA_033838975.1. Lineage (GTDB taxonomy): Bacteria > Bacteroidota > Bacteroidia > Cytophagales > Hymenobacteraceae > Pontibacter. Next base: position 2,745 of record JAJLKL010000162.1, read on the forward strand.
GCAGGGCCTGAACGGCTCACGCGCCTTCGTGGAAGACCATCCGGAGATCGTAAAAAACGTGCAGGCGCTGTTTAACCAGGACAACGGCACGGGTAGAGTAGCCAATATCTCAGGGCAGGGCTTCCTGCACGCTTACGACTATTTGGGCCGTTGGCTGCACGCTGTACCAAGAGAAATCACCAGCTCTATTGAGACCAACTTCCCGGGAACGCCGGGCGGCGGCGGCTCTGACTACGCTTCTTTTGTGGCAGCGGGTGTGCCAGCCTTCTCGCTTAGCTCTCTGAGCTGGTCTTACGGCAACTATACCTGGCACACTAACAGAGACACGTATGACAAGATTGTTTTCGATGATGTGCGCAGCAACGCTATCTTAGCCGCCATACTGGTTTACATGGCCAGCGAAGATCCGGAAACAGCCTCTCGCGAGAAGATCGTTCTGCCGGTTAGCCCAAGAACAGGAGAGCAACTGACCTGGCCTACGCCAAGAACACCAAACCGTAAGGGCGGAATGGACTAATCACCAGCCCCGCACCCTTTGACAGGTAAGAAAAGGCCGTTTGTCGTGTTTGGCAAACGGCCTTTTCTTTTGGCCCTGCGTTTCTTCTCAGGCATCCTTTGTGTGAACAAGAGGCGCTACCTCACCCACCAGCGGCTTCTCCACGAAGTATATAGCATTGAAAAATATACAACTTTCATATTTTTGCTATAATCCAATTTTATTATCTCTAAATCACTTCCCTTAAAGGCTATTAACTACTGGTCATCAGCACCTTAAAAGCAACAATTCGATGCAGAAACAAAGCATACACACCGGTATATTATCATCATCCTCAACTAATAATTATTAAAAATCCAAACCTTTTATTTGCCTTTGCTCGTAAAAAATGGTAAATGTTAGATATATCAGTTTGATGAGCAAACATCAAATAATGTATCTATTGATGTGGAACTAAACTATAAAACGATGAAAAAGATATTTCTGACAGGTGCGTTTATGCTTGGTGCCATGGGACTATACTCATGTGGCGACCAGGGTACTACCACAGCCGAAGACGAAATTGTTGTAGAGCAGGATACGACAGTATCTGAGCTTGAGGTTGAAAGAACAGTTATAGAAACTGACACAGTTACTGAAACTGAAACAATTGAAAGAGATCAAAATCAATAAATAAAGTTAGGAAGAAGCGGCCCGTAAGCCGCTTCTCAATGTAAAAAGCAAAAGCCGCTTATAAGTTAATAAGCGGCTATTGCTTTTTATCGTTGTCTAAAATCGGGCTCTAGGCTCTTCCGTCCTTACGCTCACTAAAGTGGTTACAGCCGAACCAGGCACCGGTGATCATCTCAAATTTCTTTGGAGTTGAGTCCTGCGGCCCTTCGTGCACTAAAGGCAGTACGTAGGATGGCTCCAGTGCATGCTGGCCGGTTAGTTCATCACACACGCCAAAATCCTTGCTTTGTACCTGTACTTTGCTTTGGTCCTGCTCCCAGTGGGTGCAGTGGTTACATGTTGCTTCCATATCCTTTGTTAAAGTTTAGTTCTACACTTAGTTTAATTACCTATACTGTCTATTATCCAGCGCAGGTTGCAGTAAACAGCTGCTTTTCAGCCAATTTAGAATCAGACTAAACAACTATTGAAGCTCCCGGGCACACCGGGAGGTGCCGTTCCACGCTACTTTCCCCGCCGCATGCAGCCTTTCTTACACGAAACACACATCACTTAAAGCCATTTTTATATTTAAAACGTTATACCTACTTATTAGTGCAATCAGCTCCTGCGCACTAACATCACACATAAAAACACCAAGCCCATGAAAACCAGAAAATTTACGCTAGAGGAAAAAGAGATTCCGGAGAAGTGGTATAACGTGTTGGCCGACATGCCAAACAAACCCCTGCCACCACTGAACCCCGCTACCCTGGAGCCGATAGGACCTGAATCGTTGAAGCCGCTGTTTCCTACCGAGCTCATTAAACAAGAGGTGTCGACAGAGAAGTGGCATACCATTCCCGATGAGGTACGGCACATTTACTCGATCTGGCGCCCCACCCCACTCTACAGGGCCTACGGCCTGGAAAAAGCCCTGGATACACCGGCAAAGATCTACTACAAGTATGAAGGCGTGAGCCCCTCCGGTTCGCACAAGCCCAATACAGCTGTTGCGCAGGCATACTACAACAAGCAGGAGGGCGTAAAGCGGATCACGACCGAAACCGGGGCCGGCCAGTGGGGAAGCGCCCTGAGCTTTGCCTGCCAGCATTTTGGGCTGGAGTGTGACGTGTACATGGTGAGGCTCTCCTACGACCATAAGCCTTACCGCAAGATTATGATGAATGTGTGGGGCGCCAACGTGTACGCCTCCCCCTCTGAGCGGACTGTGGCTGGCAGAAAGATACTGGCAGAGCACCCTGATTCACCCGGCTCGCTGGGCATTGCCATTTCGGAGGCCGTGGAGATGGCCGCTACGCGCGACGACACCAAATACGCGCTGGGGAGTGTACTGAACCATGTGAACCTGCACCAGACCATTATCGGGCAAGAAGCTATCAAACAAATGGAAAAAGCCGGCGACATGCCCGATGTGGTGATCGCCCCGTTTGGGGGAGGCTCCAACTTTGCAGGCCTTTCGTTCCCCTTCCTGCGCCTGAACCTGGAGGAGGGTAAAAGTATCCGCTTTATCGCCAGTGAGCCCTCCTCCTGCCCCAAACTCACGCGCGGCATCTTCCGCTACGACTTTGGCGACACTGTAGGCATGACGCCGCTGCTGCCCATGTATACCTTGGGCCACGACTTTATACCTGCCCCTATCCACGCGGGCGGCCTGCGCTACCACGGTGCCGGCGTGATCGTGAGCCAGCTGCTGAAGGATCAACTGATCGAGGCCCGCGCCCACGATAACCTGGAGATTTTTGAGGCTGGCGTACTCTTTGCCCGTGCCGAGGGAATTGTGCCGGCCCCGGAGGCAAACCATGCCATCGCCACCGCCATAGCAGAGGCAAACAGATGCAAAGAGGAGGGAGTATCCAGAACCATACTCTTCAACCTCTGCGGCCACGGCAACTTCGACATGAAAGCCTACGAAGACTATTTTGCCGGCAACATCATCAGCCATGAACTGACACAGGACGAGATCGATGCCTCCATCAGCAAGCTGGATACCCCGGTGATAACCTAGCTCACCGCCCCTCATACAGGGCAGCAGCAGCCACTTATAACGATTGTGAGTGGCTGCTGCTTTCGCCCTTCTCCCGCCTCTGCACCTACCACAAAGGCCGAAACACGTAAGGGTATAGGTAGAAAGGTAAAACGTTTGGCTCACATGCCGCACTCCACCTGCAGGACGGGTACTCCTGTCGAGGCACCAGACATATATCCCTTATGCAAGAGACAACTTACCAGGCAGCCCGGGCAGTAGCGCACATCGTGGAAAGCCACTTTAAGCGGCAGCTAACCAGCGCAGAGCAGGACGGTGCAACCAGACTGGCCCCTTCCCCCCATGCCCGTGAGATTGAACGGATCCTGGATACAGCCTTTTGGGCGAGCCTGCGGCGGGAAGAGGGCCACCCCCTCAAGATATCGCTGGCCTACCTGCCTCCGGAAAAGGCGAGTCAGCCGCTGATCTTCAGTCAGCAGCTCCCGCTTACACCTGCCACGCTTACCAAGCTAGCCCCCGGGGTAGAGCGGCCGGGAATCCACCTGGGCGTCTGGCAGAAGGAGGACGAACTGTACCTGTGGGGCACCACCCGTACCATTCCCAGCCTTTGTTTTGTAGTGGACGTTTCCGAGCCCGGGCTGCTGGTCATCAAGCATCGCCGCCGCGACGGGTTTGGCAAATTTGCCAATGTGGTGGTACTGAAAGGGGACCAGGTGAAGGTGCTGGATACCAACAGCAGTACATTGCCAGAGCGTCCTTCCAGCATCCCTTCGCTCCTGGGCCTGCACACCCCCTCCTCCTGGGACGACTCGGCCAACGTGCTGGTACAGCTGGCCGTATCGATGCGGGCACACGGGCGCGGAGGGTCTTTACTGGTAGTACCTGCCGGCTCGGATAGCTGGCGCAAGTCCATTGTTCATCCCATCTCCTATGCGGTAGAGCCCTCTTTTTCGGGGCTGGCAGACCTGGTGCGGCAGGAGGAGCAGGAAAAGAAGCAGCCGCAATGGCAGGAGCTGCTGCGCCGGGAGGTGGACAGCATTGCCGGCCTTACCGCTGTGGATGGCGCCACCCTGATCAGCAACGACTATCAGGTGCTGGCCTTCGGGGCCAAGATCGGACGCCCGGAAGGGAACCCGCCAGTGGAGCGGGTGCTCTTTACGGAGCCTGTTGTGGGAGGCAGCGCTATCGTGGCTCACCCGGCTAAAAACGGTGGCACCCGCCACCTCTCGGCAGCACAGTTTGTGCAGGACCAGCAGGACGCCATGGCCCTGATCGCCTCGCAGGACGGCCGCTTTACCATTTACGCCTGGTCGCCCTACGATCAGATGGTGCGGGCGCATCAGGTGGATACGCTGCTGCTCTGATCCCCTTTTTCCAACAGCCGACACATGTTCCACCAGAAGAGATAAAAAATAGTGTAGCCTTGAGCAACACAGGAGAGTCTTTGATCTCTGCCTTTTCTCTCCTGAACCTGCACTTGCCCGGCCATAATTCGTATCTAAGCATATATCTCCTGTATAACAACCACTTACCTAAAGCAATCATACAGCAGTGAAGACACGAAACACCCTTAACAGATAAAGCCTTGGCGAACGTACCTCCCCAAAAAGGACCTGAAAATACAGGTAAAAAGCCCGAGATGTCCCTCGGCTGGGTATACCTAGCCCTGATGGGGCTGCTTATCCTGTTCATGGTCTACAACTCTAACGTGGCTCCTACCGAGGTATCCTGGCTGGAGGTGGAAAAGAACATGCTCCCCGGGCAGGCGATTGAAAAGATTGAGGTGATCAATGATGAGAAAGCCAACATCTATTTAAAAGAAACATTCGCAGACAGCAGCGCTTTCAGCGAGGTAATGAGGCCGGGCAGTGGCAAGGTCATTGCCCCCGGCCCGCACTATACCTTAACCATTGGTTCGCTGGAGACGTTTGAGCGCCGGCTGGAGGAGGCACAGGCAGGAGTGCCACTGGAGGACCAGATCGAGATCATCTACATCAAACAGGAAAACTGGCTCGGCTCGGCTTTTATCTGGCTCCTGCCCCTCTTTCTGCTGATCCTGTTCTGGCGCTACCTGCTGCGAAGTGCCGGCACGGCGGGCCCGGGTGGTTCCTCTATCTTCAGCTTTGGCAAATCCAGGGCCACCCTCTTTGAGAGAGAACAGCAGAACAGGGTTACCTTTAAGGATGTGGCCGGCTTGGATGAAGCCGCGATGGAGGTAAAGGAGGTTGTGGATTTCCTGAAGAACCCGGAGGACTTCACGAAGCTGGGTGCCAAAATACCTAAAGGCGTCATCATGGTGGGGCCTCCCGGAACAGGCAAAACCCTTTTGGCAAGGGCCATGGCCGGTGAGGCCCAGGTGCCTTTCTTTTCGATGTCCGGCTCCGAGTTTGTGGAGATGTTTGTGGGAGTGGGGGCCTCCCGTGTGCGCGACCTGTTTAAGCAGGCTAAGGAAAAAGCCCCCTGCATTATCTTTATCGATGAGATTGACAGCATTGGGCAGTCCAGGGGAAAGAGCGCCTTCTACTCCGGCTCCAACGATGAACGGGAAAGCACGCTCAACCAGCTCCTGACAGAGATGGACGGCTTTGCGACCAACAGCGGCATCATTGTGCTGGCAGCCACTAACCGCGCTGATCTGCTGGACCCTGCCCTGCTCCGCCCCGGCCGTTTCGACAGGCATATTTACCTGGAGCTGCCCAACATCCGGGAGCGTGAGGAGATCTTTAAGGTGCACATGCGCCCCCTCAAAGTTGATGATACCGTAGACCTGCCTCTTTTAGCGGCGCACACCCCCGGCTTCTCGGGAGCCGACATTGCCAACGTTTGCAACGAGGCGGCCTTGGTGGCCGCCAGAAAGAAAAAGGATAAGATAGACCGACAGGATTTTCTGGATGCCCTGGACCGCATCATTGCCGGCCTCGAGAAGAAAACCAAGATTATATCGCCTCAGGAGAAAAAGGTGATCGCCTACCACGAAGCGGGTCATGCCATTGTGAGCTGGCTGCTGAAGCACGTGGACCCGTTGATCAAGGTATCCATCATCCCAAGGGGAAAATCGCTGGGAGCTGCCTGGTACCTGCCGGAAGAGCACCAGTTAAAATCAGCCACCGGTTTTCTGGAGCACCTGTGTGCTACCTTAGGAGGCAGAGCAGCCGAAGAGGTCGCCTTCGGGGAGGTTACATCCGGGGCTTTGGATGATTTGGAGAAGGCGACAAAAGAAGCCTACATGATGGTAGCCTATTACGGCTTTGATAAAAAAATAGGGAACATCAGCTTCTACGACTCTTCCGGTCAGCAGGACAACCGTTTTGTGAAGCCTTACAGCGAGGAAACCGGCAAACTGATTGATGAAGAGGTACGGGAACTGGTGAATGAAGCCTATCAGAAAGCAAAGGAGCTGCTCCAGCAACATTATGACTCGCTTACGAAGCTGGCAAACCTGCTGCTACAGAAAGAAGTGGTATACAAGGAAGACCTGGAGCAGATACTTGGCAAGCGGCTATCGGAGGCAGAAAGCACCCTTATTCAGAATCCAATCTAAAAGTTTTCATACCTAAACTATACTTGTGGCAGCTTTCCCCAAGCTTTGGCAACGCGCACTAAACCTACAGTATATCAGTTCGTTAATAACCATGTACTCTGAGACACTAAATTCAACTGAATTGTGCGTATTAGCTGCCCTCGCTCGCCTCTGGCGAGTGTGCGCTATCCCACGGCCTCTGGCCGCTGTAATCTATGCTTCTACACCTCAGTCTGATTCTTATACTTACAGTATGGCGTGGCGGGAGACCACTTGCTCACGCACACTCGCCAGAGGCGAGCGAGGACAAGAAATATTTACGAAAAGCTGATTTGATAGTGGTCTTACACGAACAAAATAAACTTGAGCTATGACAAACAACTTTGATAAATTTGCGCAGGAAGCGAACGAGTACATCAACCAGTTGGCTTCAGA
>JAJLKL010000163.1:0-8646 GCA_033838975.1 Hymenobacteraceae bacterium
ATCTTGGTAAGGGCCATGTGTGAAATTAGTGCGTGGTGTAGATTATATGATCTGGTAAAGATACATTAGCCTGCGCTTTTATACCTATCTTTGTGCTATACCTTTCAACCAGATCACGCTCATCGGAGGAAGACATGTTGCAGTTACTTTTCAATATTATCCCGCTGGCACTATTCTTATACCTGTCACTTAGCCTGATGGGCGTTATCAAGCTCAATGAACACACCGCTTTCCTAGCCAAGGCCAGTTTCTTCACCAAGTTCGCTGTTTATGGTGGCACCATCGCTTTTGCCATCATGACCTGGGTGGATCTGATGAAGTAAGGGTACGTACCCTTATCCACCATTCACCTTCTCATATTTCTCCGCAATCTCGGATGGCTTTACTTCCCGGCCGTGGTTATTGGCATATGCTTTGGTAACTTCAGCACCCAGCATCAGAATAACAGAAGAATAAAAAACCCACAGCAACACGATTACAAACGAGCCTGCTGCCGCGTACAACCCCACCACTTTTACGTTGCTTAGGATGTAATCGATCAGCTCTTTGCCGATCAGAAACAGGATGGAGGTAATGATTCCGCCTGCCAGTGCGTCGCGCCAATTGATGGAGGCGTCAGGCAGGATTTTATGAATGGCCGTGAAGAAAATAAGCACTACCAATACCGAAAAGAGAATCTTGATCAGTTGAATGGCCGACGACAAATGCTCTTCCAGCAAATCGTATAGTTCGTCGCTGTAAACCATGAGGGCGGCATCCAGCAGCAGACTGGAGAGTAACAGGAACCCCAGTCCTGCCACAATGGCTAACGTGACTAATCTATGTTCAAGAAACTTCAGATAACTCACATCACGCTTCACCCTTATCTGCCATACTGAGTTCAGGGCCTTCTGTATGATAAAGAATATGATTGTGGCACTTTTGGCAACGACCACAATCCCGATCAGCGCACTCCAAAAGCCCATCGGCACCTCGGTTACATTCCGCAGGATAACGTCTACCTGCCCTCCTACTTCCTCACTCATCAGCTCTTCCATGCGACCTACAATCTCTCTCCGCACTGTTTCTTCTGCAAAGAAAACGGAACCAGCCAGCGTGAGTACGATCAGGATAGCTGGCAGTGAAAAGATGGTGAAGAAGGCAATAGCCGCACTGTAAACGATGGGCTCATCCTGCTGGAAATTCCTGTACGCGTCCTTCAGTATCTGCTTGCTCTTCTGTATAAAACTCATCCCATGATGTATAGCTTGCCAATATTGCCAGTCTTTGCGCAGGTATATAACCTGCTTTAGGGTAACGGACGGCTTACACTAAAGTTAAAGCATGTAATCAGGGGATTGTTTTTTCAGGCTTAGCGGAAATAAAAAAACCTGCCCCTTCGAAGGGCAGGTTTTTGATATAGTTTCAGTCAGTGCTTAGTATGCTCTCACCGCTTTGTTCTCCACAAAGTTCATAAAGGCGCGGTTCACGACGCGTGTTCCACCAGGAGTCGGGTAGTTGCCGGTAAAGTACCAGTCTCCTTTGTGGTTCGGGCAGGCCAGGTGCAGGTCTTCTATCCGCTGATAAATTACCTGTACCTCAGCATTAACATCCGGTGCTTTCACGATCTCCGATACCTTGGCTGAGATTTCGTCGTGCGTGAACATGTCAAACAGCTCTTTCACGAAGTTAGTCTCCATGAAAGCTGGTGTATCCTGCGCTTCAACGCACTTGTCGTATACCTCATCCACTTTATGATACAGACCTCGGTCCTTCAACAGTCCCAGCATGGCACGGAAAGCCACGAACTCTTTCACACGCGACATGTCTATACCATAGCAGTCCGGGTAGCGGATTTGCGGGGCACACGACACGATGATGATTTTCTTAGGCTCCAGTTTGTCGAGCATTTTAATAATACTCTTCTCAAGCGTGGTGCCGCGCACAATAGAGTCGTCCAAAACGACCAGCGTGTCGATACCTTTTTTCACCACCTCGTAAGTAGTGTCGTAAACGTGCGTTACCAGATCGTCGCGGCTGTCGTTGTCCGTGATGAAGGTGCGCAGCTTCACGTCCTTGATCACCAGCTTCTCTGCGCGTGGCTTGTACTGTAGGATTTCGTCGAGTTGCTCCTCAGAAAGTTGCTGGTTCAGGATGGCCTTGCGTCGGTAGGCACGCAGGTGGTCTTCAATTCCTTTCATCATGCCCAGCCAGGATGTCTCGGCCGTGTTCGGTATGTAAGAGAACACCGTGTTCTTCAGGTCAAAGTCAATCGCCTCGAGAATCTGCGGGCAAAGGCGGCGGCCCATGTTCTTGCGCTCTTCATAAATCTCCGGGTCGTTGCCGCGAGAGAAGTAGATGCGCTCAAAGCTGCAGGAGGTTTTCTCCAATTGTGGCAGGATCTCCTTCAGCTCTGCGTTACCAGCTTTGTCCACGATCAGGGCATGGCCCGGCGTGATTTCCTGGATAGCGCTATACTCAATATCGAAGGCAGTTTTGATGGCAGGCTTTTCTGAGGCGATCACGACCACCTCGTCATCCATGTAGTAATAAGCCTGGCGAATTCCGTGTGGATCACGCACCACAAAAGAGGCACCGTAACCCGTGAGGCCAGCCATCGCATAGCCACCGTCAAAGTCCTTACAAGCACGTTTCAACACGCGCTGCAGACTCAGGTTACTTTCTATCAGGTTGGTAATTTCCTTATTGCTGTACTCGTCTTTGTAAGATTCGAACAGCATCTGGTTTTCCTCATCAAGGAAGTGGCCGATCTTTTCCAGTACCGTAATCGTGTCGGATTTTTGCTTCGGGTGCTGCCCCAGTTCGATCAGTTTCTGGAACTGCTCATCCACGTTGGTCATGTTGAAGTTACCGGCTACGGCCAGGCTGCGGCTGCGCCAGTTATTGTCGCGCACCATCGGGTGGCAGTTGTCCACGCTGTTGATCCCGTGTGTGCCGTAGCGCAGGTGCCCCAGGTATACATCGCCCAGAAACGGCAGGTTCTGCCAAACCCAGTTGGTATCGCGGGCAAGTTCCGGCTGGTCTTCTTTCAGCTTCTTGAACTCCTTGCCGATCTTGCCGAAAATGCTGTCGATGGCGCGGGTTTTCACGGAGCGGAACCGGCTGATGTACTCCATGCCCGGTCCGGCGTTTATCTTAATGCTGGCTACCCCTGCCCCGTCCTGGCCGCGGTTGTGCTGCTTTTGCATGAGCAGATACAGCTTGTTGACGCCATACATGGGAGTGCCATATTTCTCAACGTAATACTCGATTGGTTTTCGGAGCCTGATCAGGGCAATTCCGCATTCGTGCTTAATAGAGTCGCTCATAGGGCAATTAAAGTATCTAGGCCAGTAGTTTCTCGATCCAGTGCAGCAGCAGGTCAGGTTTAAAGAAAAGGACCAGCAGCGGCAGACCGAAAAATACCAGCAGCAGCTTATTTGACAGTGAAATAACTAAATTTTCTGCAGTTTGATTCCTTTTCAGGAAAAGGTAATAAGGTATTTTAATATAATAGAATAACGCCACGCCCGTCAGCAGTATACCGGCCACTAATAAAACCAGCAGCATGGTTTGCCCCGACGAGGTATAAGCTTCCCACACATTACTAAAAATCAGGAGCTTGCCCATGAAGCCAGCCAAAGGCGGAAGTCCGGTGAGAGAAAGCAGGTATAGCAGCGCCATGATGCCGGCAAAAGGAACCAGTTTGCCAAGTCCCTGGAAATCTTCCAGCTTCTTCACCTGCCATTCTTCTTCCGCAATCTGCAGGAACAGAAAAAGGCCGAAGTTCATAAAAAGCAGCACAGTCATGTAGAACAGGACACTGGCGGTATAATTTGAGCCGAAAGCCAACAGCGCCATCAACAGGAAACCGGCATGCGAAACCGACGAAAAAGCCATCAGCCTGCGCGGTGTTCGCTGCCACAAAGCCGTCAAGTTGCCAACAGCCAGCGTAGCCAATGCTGCTACACCCAGGAAAAGCTGTATGTCTGCAAAGGAGGCTGCGATGGATGGATCGGCAAAAGCCGCCACAAAGCGCAGGATCACAAGGATGCCCGCCATTTTAGGGCCAGTAGAGAACAAGGCCACCACCGGCATCGGAGCACCCTGGTATACATCTGGCGCCCAGAAGTGGAAAGGAGCCGCTGAGATTTTAAATAGGAATCCGGCAAAAACCAGGATGGCTGCCACCGTCACCATCAGCGGGTTGGCCTCCAGCAATGATTGCCAGAACGAAACCAATGTATAGTCCAGGGAGCCGGTGAGTCCATAGAAAAAGCTCATTCCGTAAAGCATGACACCCGCTGAAAGCGTCCCGTAAAGCACATATTTAAGGCCTGCCTCTACTGCCCTTTTTTCTTCCTTCAGCGTGATAGTGAGGATGTAGGATGCAATGGAAACCACCTCGATAGCCAGAAAAACCATGAGCAGATTCACGGACTTGGCCATCAGGTTAAGGCCCAGCACCAGCATCAGGAGCAAAGCGTAGTATTCGCCGCGTCCCTCGCCCTGCTTCCTTTTTTCGATCTTTTGGTTTTGGAGCGAAAGCAGGATGGTGCTTATACCTGCGACGCCAAATAGTATGCTCCCATACCGGGCCAATCCGTCGGATCGCAACAGATTGAGGAACTGCACACCCTCTGAAGCGGGAGGTCCGATAACCTGTAGAATGACCGTGGAGAAAAGTCCGGTTAGCGCCAGCCAGGGCAAAAGCCTCTTGATCGTTTTTGATCTGAAAAGGTCCAGCGTAACCAGCAGCAGGAAGAAGCCTGTAAGCAGAAACTCGGGCAGCAGCGTGCCTGCACCGGCAAAGATGCTGTTAATGGCTTGGGTGAGTTGTGCCGCCTGTTCCTCCACGGGTTAAGGTATGATCGAAGATAAAACCATGTTTAACTGCTCCTGCCCGTTTAGTAAGACCAATTCTGTGAAACCTGTCACGGCCATACCTATCTTATCGAGCAGCAGGTGCGGGAAGATGCCGAAGAGCAGCGCCAGGATAGCCAGAGGCACCAACATCAGGTACTCGCGACGGTCCAGGTCAAAGATATTGGCCTTCTCACGTAGCTCCGGGAAGATCCAGTATTTGCCGAAGAACATGCGCTGCAAAGCCCACAGGTAATAGGCAGCAGCCAGCAAAATGCCTATCACTGCCACCATTGCCAGCCAGCGCGGCAGCATACCAGTAGCCTCCGGTGCGCTGAAGCTTCCCAACAATACCAGCAACTCCGCAATGAATCCTGAGAAGCCAGGCAAGCCCAGAGAAGCGAAGAAGGCGATCACCACAAAAGCAGTATAGGCTGGCATGCGTTTCGCCAGCCCACGGAAATTCAGGATCATGCGGTCATGGGCACGGTCGTAGATCACGCCCACCACCAGGAAAAGCATGGCCGAGATAATACCATGGCTGAACATCATGTAAATGGCTCCATTCACCCCCTCTGCAGTAAGCGAGGCCAGCCCCAGCAGCACAAAGCCCATATGCGATACAGAGGAGTAAGCGATCAGTTTCTTGAGGTCGTTCATGGCCAAGGCACAGAGCGCCCCATAAATAATGGAGAGCACGCCCAATCCACCCACCAGTGTGGCAAAGTAAGCACCGGCATCCGGGAAAACAGGGTACACGATGCGGATCAGACCATAGCCCCCCACTTTCAGGAGTATCGCCGCCAGTAGTACCGAGATAGGGGTCGGCGCTTCCACGTGCGCATCCGGTAGCCAGGTATGCACCGGTACGGATGGCACTTTGATCAGGAAACCGGCAAACACCAGCAGGAAGGCCACAAAACGAATCGGCAAATCAAACAGGGTAACTCCGGAAAGCACATGCAACAAACTGCCAGGTATAAAGTTGGCTGGCTCCATCATGGCCGGTATACTGAACGTGCGCACCATGTCAGCTCCACTGATCACGCCTTGCTGCAGCATTTGCTGTACCTGAAGGATCACGTTGGCATCGGCGGGCATCCCCTGCCCGATCAGGTTCATCTGCCAGGCCGTTGCCTGCGGATCGATTACGGAGGTATAGAGCCCGATCATCACGATCAGGATAAAAAGAGAGCCTACCAAGGTATAGATGAAGAACTTAATGGCGGCATATTCGCGCTTCGGACCACCCCAGATGCCGATAAGGAAGTACATCGGCAGGAGCATGAACTCGAAGAAAAGGTAGAACAGGAAAAAGTCAAGCGCCAGGAAACAGCCCATCACGCTGGTCATGAGCAGCAGGTATAGCAGGAAATAGCCTTTTACGTTTTTGGTGATGGTCCAGGAAGAGATCACACCAATGACACCAACTATCCCTGTGAGCAGCACCATACTGATACTCACGCCATCCACACCCACAAAATACTCGATCTGGAAACGGCCCAGGCTGCCCAGTGAAAAGCTGATCCAGTCCAGTTTCTCCACAAACTGGTAACCGCTCTGCCCGTTGGCAGGAGCTGCTCCATCGAAGCCAAGGTATAGCAATACCGATAAGGCCATCTGCACCAGGGTACCCAAGAGCGCCACACCTTTCATCGGTTTTTGCAGACGAATAGGCATCAGCAGCACAACAAGTGCCGCCAGCAGGGGGGTGAAAATAAGACCGGAGAGTATAAAGTCCATCAAGCTAAACGCATTGCGTTCTGTGAGTTTAGAGTTATGAGTTAAGAGTTAAATTTTTATGCCCTTAAACTCTTGTTCTGTTTCATAGCTGGTAATCAGGTTCGCTTATCAAGGTTCCAGAACCTGCCATTCCTGACAGCCGGAAAATCATGATCGCGAAATTAACATCAATTCAGCATGATGTATAGTATTATCAGAATAAATCCGAAAAGGGAGTAAGCATAGTAAGACTGCACCTTGCCGTTCTGCATATTCCGTCCAATGCCACCCAGCACTTTGGAGAGTGCCCCGATCAGCCACACACTGCCATCTACCACCCAATGATCGAACCATTTCACAATTTTGGCAAACACCACCAGCCACTTGCTCGCGTACTCCAGGGTATAGTCGATTACCCGCTTGTCCAGACGGTAAAGCATGCGGGCCAGCCACAGTGTCGGTTGCACCAGCGTTCGGCTATACAGCGCATCCAGGTAAAAGTGATTGTAGGACAATCGGGCAAAAGCTCCTTGTGGCACTTCCTGCAACAAGGACTCGCTGCTTCGGTTTTTATACCTGCCAACGGCCAGGGCTATACCTGCCGCACCCAACAAAGCGGATAGCAGCCCGATTATAAGGTGAGCAGTATCATTCGCGGCATCCTGCTCCGCCACAGCCTGAACCAAACGGTTGGCCAGTAGCGCCCCTTCCCGGCTGAGCATTTCTATACCTATACCCTGCATTACCCAACTGCCGGCAAACGACAATGGATTGAGCGAGAAGAGTACCCCTAATGAAAGTATAGCCAGCAGCATGACAGGCAACAGCATGACCCGCTCTACTTCCTTTTGTACCGATAGCCGAATCTGCTGCACATCAAACGGCAACCTGAAACTCCCAAAGAACATAAACCACAGGTGTCGTCCCATATAATAGGCCGTCAGCAAAACCACGGTAAAGCCGACGATCGGGACAAGATAATAAAGGTTATTTCCGTTTGCTGTGCTCATCGTCTGTGCCCATGCCCAGCTGCCCGAAAGGATGGCATCTTTGGACAGGAAACCGGAGAAGAGCGGCAAACCAACCAGCGCCGCTGCAGCCAGCAAATAGGTATAGAACGTCAGCGGCATGGCCTTCCGCAGCCCTCCCATGTTGCGGATATCCTGCGGATCTACGTCAGCTGGAAGATGCGCGTGATGCAAACCGCGGTGCATGGCGTGTATGATGATACCGGCATTGAGGAATAAGGCGGCCTTGAAAAAAGCGTGTGTGGTCAGGTGGAAAAGCGAAGCATCGTGCGCGCCCGTTCCCATACCCATCACCATGTACCCTAACTGGGAGATGGTTGAGAAAGCGAGTACCGCCTTTATGTCATATTGCGAAAGGGCGGCAATTGCACCCAGCAATGCCGTAACTGCACCGATGATCGCGATAACCGTTAGGGCGTCGACTGTAAAAAAGGCGTAGCAACGAGCCAGCAGGTATACGCCTGCCGCCACCATGGTCGCGGCGTGGATAAGCGAGGAAACAGGTGTGGGCCCCTGCATGGCATCCGGCAACCAGACTTGCAACGGAAACTGCGCCGACTTGCCCACACAACCCATAAACAAACCGAGTCCGGCCAAAGTCAGAAACAACGGACTCAATTCCACCAGCCAGGGCTGCCCGTTTAAGGTATAGCGCAGGGCAAAATCTCCGTTGAGCCACTCCCCCGCCCCGATCATCGTGCGCAGCGCCTCCAAGTCGAACGTCCGGAAGTAGGTATAGAAAGCAAATAGGCCGAGCAACAGCCCAATATCCCCCACTCTGTTCACCAGAAAAGCTTTTTTGCTGGCCGCAGTTGCTGCAGGTCGCTCATACCAGAACCCAATGAGCAGGTAAGAAGACAGGCCAACCAACTACCATAACATAAAGAGCATCAAGAGGTTGTCAACCAGCACTATACCGAGCATACTAAAGGTAAAAAGACCCAGATAGGAGAAATAGCGGCTATACCCGGTATCGCCATGCATGTAGCCTACCGAGAACAGTTGAACCAACAGAGAAATGAAGGTCACGATGACCAGCATTAGCACTGTGAGG
>JAJLKL010000164.1:0-3412 GCA_033838975.1 Hymenobacteraceae bacterium
GCGCGACCTGGCCATTAAGATGATGAACGGCATCGGGCAGTTTGCGGGCGGCTGTAACGTGCAGTTCTCCGTGAATCCGGAGGATGACACTATCATCGCCATTGAGATCAACCCGCGTGTTTCCCGCTCTTCGGCGCTGGCATCCAAAGCCACCGGTTACCCAATCGCAAAAATTGCCGCCAAGCTGGCCATCGGCTATAACCTGGACGAGCTGAAGAATGCCATCACCAAGACTACCTCGGCTTATTTTGAGCCTGCTCTGGACTACGTGATCGTGAAGATACCGCGCTGGAACTTCGATAAGTTTAAAGGCGCCAACCGCACGCTGGGTCTGCAGATGAAGTCTGTGGGTGAAGTGATGGGCATTGGCCGTACATTTCAGGAGGCGCTGCAGAAGGCCTGCCAGAGCCTTGAGATAAAGCGCAATGGCCTGGGTGCCGACGGCAAGGAGATGACCAATTACGATGACCTCATCTACAACCTGAAGAACCCAAGCTGGAACCGACTGTTCTGCATCAAAGACGCTATGCGCATTGGTATACCTACCAGCACCATCCAGAACCTGACCAAGATCGACCCATGGTTCCTGAACCAGATCGAGGAACTGGACATGCTGGAGAAGGAGATGGAAAAATATACCCTGGCCACACTGCCTGCCGAACTGCTGCGCGAAGCAAAGGTGAAAGGCTACGCCGACCGCCAGATCGCGCACATCCTGCGCTGCCTCGAGAGCGAGGTGCATGCCGTGCGCATGGAGCTGGGTATACAGCGCGTGTACAAAATGGTGGACACCTGCGCCGCCGAGTTCGAAGCCAAGACGCCTTACTTCTACAGTACTTTTGACGGTGAGAACGAGAGCATCGTGAGCGACAAGAAGAAGATCGTGGTGCTGGGGTCAGGCCCTAACCGCATCGGTCAGGGTATAGAGTTCGACTACAGCTGTGTGCACGGGGTGCTGGCGGCCAAGGAGTGCGGCTACGAAACCATCATGATCAACTGTAACCCGGAAACGGTTTCTACGGACTTCGATATTTCCGATAAGCTTTACTTCGAGCCGGTGTTCTGGGAGCATATCTACGACATCATTCTGCACGAGAAACCGGAAGGCGTGATCGTGCAGTTGGGCGGACAGACGGCCTTGAAGCTGGCTGAAAAGCTGGACCGCTACGGCATCAAGGTAATCGGTACGAGCTACAAGGCTCTTGACCTGGCCGAGGATCGTGGATCTTTCTCTTCACTCCTGCGTGAATTGGAAATTCCATACCCACCGTTCGGTGTGATCGAGTCGGCTGAGGAAGCACTGGAACTGTGCAAGGAGCTGAAGTTCCCGCTGCTGGTGCGCCCAAGCTACGTACTCGGTGGCCAGAGCATGAAGATCGTGATCAACGAGAAAGAACTCGAAGCCCACGTGATCGACCTGCTGAAAGACCACCCAGGCAATAAGGTGCTGCTCGACCACTTCCTCGACCATGCCATTGAGGCAGAGGCCGACGCGATCAGCGACGGCGAGGACGTGCACATCTGCGGCATCATGGAGCACATCGAGCCGGCCGGTATCCACTCAGGTGACTCGTACGCGGTGCTGCCTCCGTTTGACCTGAGCGAGAACGTGATCCGCCAGATCGAGGACTATACCAAGCGCATTGCATTGGCCCTGAACACGGTGGGAATCATCAACATTCAGTTTGCCGTGAAGGACGAAGTGGTGTATGTGATTGAGGCAAACCCACGTGCATCGCGCACTATCCCTTTCATTGCCAAGGCTTACCGCGAGCCATACATTAAATATGCAACCAAGCTGATGCTGGGCGAGAATAAGATCAAGGACTTTACCTTTAACCCGCACAAAGAGGGCTACGCCATCAAAGTGCCTGTTTTCTCACACAGCAAGTTCCCGGAAGTAAACAAGGAGCTTGGTCCAGAGATGAAGTCGACAGGTGAGGCGATCTACTTCATCGACGACCTGCAGGATGACTACTTCGTGAAGGTATACTCCGAACGAAACCTATACCTGAGCGTATAATCGCTTAATTGTGTACTCTCAAAAAGCCTTCCCTGTAGTAGGGAAGGCTTTTTGTTTTTACCTGCGGCGGTGTGGTTTTCAAGCCGGTCACAAAACACTTATCTTTGCATAGTGCCCCGACGAAATGACAGTCGACAACTTTTTGGCAAAGGGTTTGTATCTAAAAGGGTACTATCTTTGTTGTATGATAGCTGGCTTTCAATTGGCTATACCTTAACTGAGCATCATGATCAAGTTTATATTCGTTACCTTACTCATTATCTTTTTTATCAGGCTGGTGGCCCCTGTCCTGTTCCGCTGGTTGCTGGCTTTCTTTGTGAAGAAGAGCCTGCGCAACGGCACTTTCTTTTACTCCAACATGAACCGTCCGCAGCAGGAGCCGCGCCCGAACGGCAATGGCAGGCAGCAGGGCAACGTGAAAATCGACTATGTGCCGGAGCAGCCCGAGCGCAGGGATTTCAACGGCGGCCAGTACGTGGATTATGAAGAAATAAAATAAAACCGCTATCTTTCAACCTCTATTCCGAGGTTTTTGAAAGATATGACTGCTTCTATTGACTTTAAGCGCGACGTGCTGCCGCACCTGATCGCGATCCTGATTTTTCTCGCACTCACAGCCGTGTACTTCGCTCCTGTCTTGTTTGAGGATAAGGCGATGGCCCAGCACGACATCCTGCAGTTTAAGGGTGGCGCCAAAGAGATACAGGACTACCGGGAGGCTACCGGCGAAGAGACGCTCTGGACGAACTCCATGTTCAGTGGCATGCCTTCGTACCTGATCAACACGCGCTATCCCGGCGACTTCTCGGGCTATATCCATACCCTTTTGACGTTTAACCTGCCGGCCATGGCGGGCAATATCTTCATCACGCTGCTCTGCGCCTACATTTTGCTGGTGACACTGCGGCTCAATACCTGGCTCTCGGTTGTGGGAGCTATTGCTTTTGCCTTCACCTCTTACAACTTTATCATACTGGAGGCGGGCCACAACACCAAGTCCCTTACTATTGCTTACATCCCGCTGGTGCTGACAGGTATGTTCTATGCCCTTCGGCGGAATGTCTGGATCGGGGCGGCTATTTTCGCCCTGGGGCTCACGCTGAATTTGCACTTCAACCACTTGCAGATGACCTACTATATGCTGCTGATGGTGCTGGTTTGGGTTGTCGTGGAGGTGATTTACGCCATCAAACAGGGTAGGATAGCAGACCTTGTGAAACGTGGTTTGGTGCTAGGTATAGCAGCCATACTGGCAGTGGGCGTGAATTTTGGCAGACTCTACACTGTGGCCGAATACAGTAAGCACAGTATCCGGGGCAAGTCAGAGCTTAGCGTGGCCAACAGTGGCGACAAAACCTCTAGCGGCCTCGACCGCGACTATGCCTTCAG
>JAJLKL010000165.1:0-11134 GCA_033838975.1 Hymenobacteraceae bacterium
AAACTGGCCAACTACCTGAAAAAGCAGAACCGCAACGTGCTGGTGGCTGCCTGCGACGTGTACCGTCCGGCTGCGATTAACCAGCTGAAGGTGCTGGCAGAGCAGGTGGGGGTAGAGGCTTACACTGAAATGGAGAATAAAAACCCGGTTCAGATCGCCTTGAACGCCATTGAGCACGCCAAGAAAACACACAAGAAAGTTGTGATCATCGACACCGCCGGTCGTTTGGCCGTGGACGAGGCGATGATGAAAGAGATAGCCGAGATCAAGGCGGCCGTGAAGCCAACCGAGACATTGTTCGTGGTAGACTCCATGACAGGTCAGGATGCGGTGAACACAGCCAAAACCTTTAACGAACGCATTGACTTCGACGGCGTAGTACTGACCAAGCTAGACGGTGACTCCCGCGGTGGTGCGGCCCTTTCCATCCGCGCGGTGGTAGAGAAGCCGATCAAGTTCATCTCCACTGGTGAGAAGATGGAGGCGCTCGACCTGTTCTACCCGGATCGTATGGCACAGCGTATCCTCGGCATGGGTGACGTGATCTCCCTGGTAGAGCGTGCGCAGCAGGCCTTCGACGAGGAAGAGGCCAAGCGTATCAACAAGAAGATCCGCAAGAACCAGTTCAACTTCGACGACTTCCTGACGCAGCTGGAGCAGATCAAGAAGATGGGTGACATCAAGGACCTGGTGGGGATGATCCCAGGCGTTGGCAAAGCCCTGAAAGATGTGGAGATCGATGAGAACGCGTTCAAGCCGATTGAGGCGATCATCAAGTCCATGACGCCTGAGGAGCGTGAGAACCCGGATATGATCAGTGGCAGCCGCCGTGCCCGTATCGCCAAAGGCAGCGGTACCGATGTGCAGCAGGTAAACAACCTGATGAAGCAGTTCAACGACATGCGTAAGATGATGCGCTCGATGAACAAGATGGCCGGCAAGCGCGGCGGCCTGGGCAACCTGGCGAATATGATGAAGCAGCGCTAGTTTAAGAGCAGCTGGAAAATAAGTGCGGGGCTATACTTTAAAAGTGTAGCCCCGCTTTTTTATGATCATACAACTTCAATTAGCCTGTGTGATTATTCGTCCCTCGCTCGTCTTCGGCGCATGTGAACTATCCCACGTCCTCTGGCCGCTGAGGGTTATATTATAAACTTCAGCCTGCACTTTTGTTCCTTTGTGTAATATGGCGGGACACCACATAATTGATTTGGTTGAAACCCCGAGGCGCTCCAATTCCTCTACTGTAGTTTGTGCTGTTCCTCTTGCAGCAAGCGAGACAGGGCTGCACTTGCCGCTTCGGCAAACTGCGCCAGCTCCTGAAGCTTCTGCATTTCCTGCTTCTCCAGTGCCTGTTGCATCTGCTCAACAGTGCCCTGCAAAGGCTGCGCTGAGATGATGGCAAGGCTGTCATACAGCTCAGACAAGCTTACCTTCAGCTCTTCCGTACTACCTGCTGCCGCCTGGTGGCCTATCTTCTGAATAGCCTCTGGTATACTGACGCTGTACATGCTGATCACCTCGGAGACAAAGGCCGTGTTTCCGCCAGCAATTGCCCGTATGGCCTCCATGTTAAAAGACGGGCCCGCAGCAGCCGGTTGATGCCTGCTGCTGTTCGTTAACTCATACATGATACGGTGCAGTTCCTCTGGCTCGAAGGGCTTGGACACGTAGGCGTTGGCGCCGGCCGCCAAACACCTTTCGATTTCGCCGGCGGTGGCGTGCGCCGTGAGCGCTATCACAGGTATCTGTGCGTTCCCTTCTCCTGAGCTGCGTATCTGCCGGATGGCCTCGTAACCGTCCATCTCAGGCATCTGCATGTCCATCAGGATGATGTCGTAGGCTTTGTTCCTGAAGCTTTCGAGTGCTTGCAGCCCGTCGGCTACCGCATCTACCCGCACGCCCCAACCGCCAAGCACTGTGTTGATCAGTAGTTGGTTGATCTCATTGTCTTCCGCCAGAAGCACGTTGAGGTTGCTCAAATCCTCCAGTGCACCCTCCAGGACCAGAGGGTCCTGCAAGAGAGCTTGCCCCTGTGCTTCCTCTATCCCGAAGGGCAGGGAAAAGGTAAAGGCGCTGCCGACCAACGGCTGGCTGCGCACCGCGATGGTGCCGCCCTGCATTTCCACAAGGTTCCTGGAGATGGTCAGGCCAAGACCGGTGCCGCCGTACTTGCGGGTAGTGTCGTTGCTGGCCTGGTTAAAGCTTTCGAAGATCACATGGAGCTTCTCTTCCGGTATACCGATGCCCGTATCCTCCACTGTGAACTCCAGCACCACCTCGCCCGGCTTTTCTCCGATGCAGTGCACCAGGAGCTTGATGGTGCCGTTCTCGGTGAACTTGGCGGCGTTGCTGATCAGGTTCAGGAGCACCTGCCGCAGGCGCAGCGGGTCTCCGGTGAGCCTGGTGGGTACTTTGTGGTCCAGGTAGGTGCTGAGCGTGTTCTGCCTTTCCCTGATCTTGACCTCCATCAGGTCCACAATTTCCTGTATCAGCTCCTGCAGGTCAAACTCCACCTGCTCAAAGGTGAACTGCTGCGCGGAGATCTTGGAGAAGTCCAGCAGGTCGTTGATGATCTGCATCAGGTTGTTGGCGGAGGTATGGATGGCCCTGAGGTATTTGTGCTGCTCCTGGTCCAGCTCCGTTTTCTTCATCACGTTTGTCAGCCCCAGGATGCCGTTCATGGGCGTGCGTATCTCGTGGCTGATGTTGGCTAGGAATTGCTCCTTTACCCTTACGGATTTCTCGGCGATCTCCTTTGCCTGCAGCAGTTCGCGTTCATTCTGGATGCGCTCCGTGATGTCGATGGCAAAGCCCGTTACCCCGGTCACCTTTTGCGCCTCGTCGTACACGGGGGAGTAGTAGGCCTTGAAGTAGCGTCCCGACGACTCATCCACCGACTGCACGGTCTCTCCGCTGAAGGCACGCTCAAACCGCTCCATCACACGGGGAAGGCGCCTGAAGGCATCCCGTATGTTCTGCCCGATGAGCTTCTCCGGCACGATGCCTACCGTCTCGTAGGCCATGCCCTTGGCATACTGTATCACGCCCTGTGCATCTACGTTCCAGAAGGCCATCGGGGAGTTGGAGATAAGCATCTCGAGCTGCAGCTGCGCTGTCTGCAGGCGCCGCTCCGTCTGCAGCCGCTGCTGCTCTGCCTGCTGCAGGCGGATGGCGTTGCGGATACTGTGGTAAATACCCTCCGGGTTCAGCAGGCTTTTGGGCAGGTAATCGGCTGCTCCCAGGCGTATGGCGCTGGCCGCAATGCGCTCGTCCCCCTGCGAGGTCACCACCAGGATCGGCGCCTCGACCCCTTTTCGCTTGATCCGTTCCAGCAGCTCGAGCCCGTTCATGTCCGGGAGCATGAAATCGGTAAAGATGCAGTCGAACCGTTCTGTATCGAGCAGCCTCAAGCCTTCGGTGGCCGTGGCGGCGGTGGTTACAAAGGCCTGCAGGGGCGTTTTCCTGAGCGAGCGCTGTATGGCCATCTGGTCCACCGTATCGTCATCAATGATGAGGATACGCAGTTGCTGAACAGGCTCTGTGGCAATGTCTGGGATGTGGGGCACTTGCAATGGATGAACTTTTATACCTAAAATAAAAGCGTGTGGGCTGCGGCTACTTATGGGCGCTCACACAGTTTCCAGTAGCTGTTCAGGGTAGCCACCGAAGCAATGAACTTCTCAAACGAAAGCGGCTTGAGAATGTAGCCGGCCACGTTCAGGTTATAGGCGTTGATCTTGTCGCTGTCTTCGTTGGAGGTGGTCATCACAAACACGCTGGCGCTCTTGAACTCCTCGTCGGCCCGTAGCTCACGCAGAAACTCGATCCCGTTCATTTTGGGCATGTTGATGTCCAGGATGATGATGTGGGGGAATGGCACCTTGCCGGCGCGCAGCATTTCCAGGGCCTCCAGGCCGTTTTGTGCAATAAAGAGCGGGTTGGTGATGCTGTTCTTCCTGAACGCGCGCTGCACGTTCATTACGTCCACTTCGTCGTCCTCCACCAGCAGGATATTTACTAGTTTCTCACTCATGCTTCTTCTTGGTTCTCTGTATGTATTGTTTTGGGCCAGGTAAACCGTATCACCAGGCCCTTAGGTATGTGGGGCTCCGCTGTGATGGAGCCTCCTGTAAATTGGATGATTTTTTTGGTAATCGCAAGGCCGGCCCCTGCTGTGTTCACGGCGTCTTTGGGGGCGACGGTATAAAACAGGGAGAAGATCTTCCCCAGCGCTTCCTCTGGTACTCCACCGGCCGTGTCCTGTACCCTGAACAGGTAGAAGTCTCCGGCATCTTGTGCGGTGACGGTAACCTCCACAGGCTGCCCCCCGCAGAAGTTTGCGCTGTTTTGCAACAGGTGCCCGAACACCTGGGCCAGCTTTGCTTTATAGGTATGCAGCACGGGCAGGGGAGACGGCACATGCAGTGTCATGTTGCTGTCTGTTAAAGCCGATGCCATCACCTCTTTTACGAGCTCATTCACATCTGTCGGTTCAACCTCCAGGTGCTGGCGTGTTACGCGCGAGTACTGCAGCAGCGCGTCAATCATCCGCTCCAGGCGTTGGGTGCGGTTGCGCAGCAGCTGCATGTTGTGCTCTACATCTCCTGTCGCTCCCTCCGCCAGGTCTTCCTCAATCCAGCTGGAAAGGTTGGAGATCGCACGGATGGGGGCCTTCAGGTCATGCGACACGATGTAGGCGAACTCCTCAAATTCTTGCTGCAGTTGCTCCAGCTGGTCCTGCGGGCTACGAAGGTCTTTACGCATTATATTGTTAGGCTACCTGAGCTGATGTTATACCTGATTTTGCCTGCTCGGTTTCTGCGGCGGGCCAGGTGAAGGTGAAGCGGCATCCTTTCCCGGCTTCGGAGGTCAGGTTAATGTTGCCGCCTTTCTCTTCCACGATCTTCTTCACGATGGCCAGCCCGATGCCGGTGCTCTCCTTGGTGTCGCGGGCCTCCATGGTCTGGAAAACACCAAACACCTTTTGGTGGTACTCTGCCGGTATGCCCGGGCCGTTGTCCTGTACCCAAAACTCGAAGGCACCCTCCAGCTCACGACACCCGATGGTGACAGCCGGGTCGGGTTTATCGTTATACTTGATACCGTTGCCGATCAGGTTGGTGAACACTTGCTCCAGCAGTACCCGCTCCGTGGTGATCTCCGGCAGGGGAGTGGCGATGTTGAGGCTTACCTCCTCCGAAGGAGCCAGCGAATCCCCGATCTCCGCAATGAGCTTACCCACCGCGAAGGTTGACTGTGGCAGCTCCTTGCGCCCGATGCGGGAGTAGGTCAGGATGCCGTTGATCAGGTTCTCCATCCGGAACACGCGCCCGCGCATAAGCTGCAGGTTGCGCTTAACCTCCGGGTCTACGTCCGGCAGGTCCTCCTCGATCCACTCGGCAAGGCTGTTGATGGCCCGCAGCGGTGCCTTCAGGTCGTGCGACACCACGTAAGCGAACTGGTCCAGCTCGTTGTTCATTTTCCTGAGGTTGGCAAAGCTGTCATCCAGGCGCTGCGCCATTACGTTCAGCGAATGAGACACCTGTGAGATCTCGTCCTGCCGGTTGTCGGTGAGGCGTGCGTTAAAGTGCCCCTCGGCTACTTCCCGGGCCATAGAGGAGATGTTGATAAGCCTTCCACGCACGGCTTTTACCAGCAGTTGGATCACGATGAAGGCGGCCACGATACAAACCACCGTCAGGGCAATGGCCAGGTTATCGGTGAAGGCCATGGAGGAGGCAAGGGTGCGGAGCCTGGTGTTTTTTAACTCATTTTCCTTTGCGTCAAATTCCCTGAAGTGCTGGCGTATCTGGTCCGTGAGCTTTTTACCAACGCCCTTCCGGATATAGTTCTGGCGGAAATCCTCGTATGCAGCCGCCTGAGCCGGGTTGGCCAGGGCCTGGCGCTGTAAGGTAACAGAGGGTTCTGCGAATACCGACAACCACTGCCCTTGCGCATTGTCGATGGCCTGTAGCCGCGCTACCTGCTCTTTGTTTTGCACAAGCGTACTGATCTGGGCAAAAAGGCTGTCATAGGTCTCGCGGCCTTTGTAATAAGGTTCCAGGAAGGTCTCGTTATCCGAAACCTGGAACCCCCTGACCCCCGTCTCGGCATCCACCACTGCTTTCTCCATTCCCTCGGCCAGCCGCAGGATCTCCACCGACAGCATGGCCTGCTCTACATCCCGCTCCACCTTGCCGGACTGTATGATGTAGGAAACGGTCAGAAAGGAAAAAACAACCAGGATACACCCGAAAGCCAGGTAAATTTTAGTGACAAGCTTCATCTGATGAATAGGGGGTTAATAAAGGGAATGAGTACCATCTGTTATGAAGCTTTTCAGGCGTTCATGTGAAAGCGCTTTGTATGTTAAAAATAGGGTGCAAGATACTGGTTTGCGGGTATAGCGTCAATAGTTTATCCTGAAATTTTCATCAGTAATCCTGCTTGTCCTCCTTTTGCTCCCACAGCTCAAAGGCTGCCCTGGCCTCGGCGGGCAACAGCTGCTCCATGGGGATGTGGCGGTGCTCGGGCGCCCTTCCGATCTCCTCATAGATGAACGCATCGTCAAATCCCACCTGTGCGGCATCCTCGCGGGTGTTACCATAATACACCTTCCTGAAGCGTGCCCAGTAGATCGCGCCGAGGCACATGGGGCATGGCTCACAGCTGGTGTACAGGTCGCAGTCGGTCAGTTGGTAGGTGCCCAGTGCCTGGCAGGCTTTGCGAATGGCGTCCACCTCGGCGTGTGCGGTGGGGTCGTTGGAGGAGAGTACGTTGTTATAGCCTCGGGCAACGACAGCCCCGTTGCGAACTACCACGGCTCCGAAGGGGCCGCCCAACCCCTGCTGCATCTTTTCAATGGAAAGGGTGATGGCCTCCCGCATAAAAGTTTCGTTCATATCCATACTTGCTGCCAATCTTTGTGTTTATATAAATTATTTTAATGTTTATATTCGTGTGCCGTATACCTGATCAGGTGTGTAAAAGGATAACCTATGGCTGTTTTACTCCTATACTTGAGTTTGGCGCTAAGTTCCTGGCCGCATTGCCTTCCTGCGCCGGCTGGTGCACATACGCAGCAAGAGGGGCAGGAAGATACACGTACGTTGCTGACCAAAGAGTGGGTGCTCCGGGAACGCCTGGTGCTGCAGGAGGGGGAGATCATGCCCGTGCCGCCGGCAGACAGCATGTGGCTCGTGTTTAACCCGGACAGTACCTATCGGCTGATACGGCAGAACATGACGCCCAACGCCATTTACGGGAAGGAGGTAGTGGAAATCGGCCGGTGGGAACTGGAGCCGGACAGGGGGCTGGTGAGCGTGCAGGTGACAGGCGTGGACGGGCTCTCCATCCTGAGTGCCATGCTGTACCGCTGGGAGATAAAGGAGTTGAGCGCACGGCAGCTCGTGCTGCAGCAGTACGGTGCGGGCACAGAGTACCTGGTCTTTTCCAGAAGGGATTGAGGTGCTTGTACATCCCTTCTTTTATACCTGTCTGCCAGACAACCTTTTAAGTACGCTGTGTGTATGAGTGCCTGAGCCTCCGCAAAGGGGAAGCCTGTCGCCTGCCACAGCGGCGGGAGGAGAGGCGGTACGCCAGGACAGCATAACATGGTGCAGGTAAAAGCCTGCGCTTCAGACGCCAAACAAGGAAAGATCGCATGAGACACGCTTGCCGGTCACAGCTTTTTATTTTCGCCCTACTGCTGTTATGTGCCTGCGCCACACAACGGGAGGCGGCAGAGCAGTATTTTGATAAGCATGTAGATGAGCTGGCAGCGTACGTGGATCAGAATGAGGAGTACAAGGAAAAGTACGGCGCGAAATATGCGGCCAGGCATCTTCCCGCGAAAGTGACCCCGCCTGTGATAGCGCCTGAGACAAAGCCGGTCCTTGTGCCTGGGCGCCTGACCCCTTGCCCGTTGCCGGAGCCCAGGATCGCCGAGCCCTACCGGCGTGCTCCATTGCGATGCCCCGAGTGCCGTAGCACCCACACCACAGAGACCGTTTACGTGCAGGACACAGCCCGCCTGGATGCCCTTCGCGGGGAGCTGGTGACTGAGCGCCAGGCGCACGAGCAGACACGGCAGAAACTCATCAGAACAGAAACCGAGCGTGACTACTGGCAGGACAAGAACGAAAAGAAGTTCTGGGCCCTGATTGCCATGGCCATCTTCGCCGCGCTGTTCATTCTCTTCCGGGTATTGGCTGCCCGCACGCGCATCAGTTAGGCTAAACAAGGCTCAGGGAAGCAGAGGCAGGAGCTGGAGGGCTGTAAAAAAATAGCTTACACTACACTTGTGCGGTGTTAATGCATACTCGTAGTGTAAGCTACTGCGCTCTTTATTATATGTTATACCCGCCTTTGCTCTGGTGAGGCAGGATTACTATAGAATATTCTTATACCCTTATTTTATTTTAATTTTGCGTGCTTTACTTAGTGTTACGGTACTTCTGAGCAATAGTTTAAGCTATCCTGATGATTCTCTTTAAAAGGAAAATCGGCCTAAGTAAAGCTTAATGGCAGGGGCTGGAAAAATTTGGGTAATAATATCTTAACCTTTTCGCTTCCGTATCTACCCTGTGAAGACATAAATTAAACATTAGATATGATGCATAAAATGAAGAAATTTTTCCCGACGATACTTGCTGTCCTGATCGTGCTGACGAGCAGCTGTACTGCATCCAGGGAGCGAGAGGTGGAGGATGAGCTGAGTGACTTCAGGGCGTGGGTTAGTAGCACCACCTCCAACATTGCCGAACGCACGGAGGAAGACTGGCAGCGCGCCAAAGATGATTTCAGGATGCGCACGCAGGAGCTGGACCAGAAACAGGAGCACTTTACAGATGAGCTGAAGCAGGACTACCAGCAATTGAAGCAGGAGTTCCGGCAGGCTGATGAAAGGTACGAGCAAAGCCGGCAGCAGAGAAGCGTAGAGGAGTGGGAGCGCAGCCTGCTGGGCCGCTGGGCCGACATGGCCACAATAAATGAAACGAATGTGCGCGAGGCGTACATCACCTTCATGGAGAACGTGCGGGAAAAGCGTAGTGGCTGGAGCAATGAGGACTGGGAAATGGCCAAGCGGGTACTAGAAAGCCTGAATGAGCGCAAGAGCCAGATCACAGGAGACATACCTACCGACGACGAGGTAAAGATCAAGGCCCTGCAGATGGAGTTCCGTACGCTGGAGACAGCAGCAGACGTGGGCGGTAACAACTAAACAATGATCCGGCCTTCCCTGGCGTCTCCGTAGAGCAGCGACTGCCCCTGGCTGTGACGGTAACCACTAAGCCAGGCCAGCAGCGCATCGAACTGGTGCCAGCTTTGCGGAGACTCCTTTAACTCGTGAACTAGCTGACCTTGCAAAGCCCCTGTGAAAGCAGGGAGTTTGGCAAGGTCTTTTTTATACCCGTGCAGCTCCGGAAACAGTAGCATTGCCAGCTGCGAGGGGTAGGTCTCCAGTACGGCCACGCCCCTTGCCGCCAGTTGCGTGCGCAGCCGGATGGCCCTGGCCGTAAGCCCTCCAAGGAACATCGGCGACATGGCCTGTACTTCCCGGTCTGCCTCACGGTAGAAGAAGTCCGCATCAGGCAAGTAATGAGGTAGACTGTACACCTTTGGCAGCGTAAGCGGAGCATCCAAATACACAACGGCTGGCTGCCACTCCCTGATCAAGTGCTGTAACCAAACGTCTGCGTCCTGCCCGCGCGGGCTCTGCCGTACCTGCAGAGAGCCAGCCACGACCATGGCGGCAGCCGTAGTGCCCGCTAGTTTAGCGCCATAATCTACGCCCATGTGTCGGCTTGTGCTGTTCATGTTGTAAAGGTAAAGTAAACCAGGTATATAAGGTGCATTTGTTGTAGTTATACTTTATTAGGTGCTTCGGGTTTATCCACCATAGGAGGCCTTGTATCTTGTGGTCGGGAGGGGCTGATGTGTATGCTCTGTTTCCGGCATAGGAGTTTATTTCATACTTTCGCCTAAACAATTCTTTTACACGAAACGATACCTTTATGCCGATAACAACCCAACCCGAATTATACCTTGTAAAAGCATTTACAGACCGCCTGGAGGGCGGAAACGCCGCAGGAGTGGTGTTGCACGCCGATGCACTGCAGAAGGAGCAGAAGCAGCGTATTGCGGCTGGTCTGGGTTTATCGGAAACCGCTTTTGTGTCGGCCTCTGAGGTAGGGGATGTGAAAGTGGAGTTCTTTACGCCTAACCGGCAGATACCCCACTGCGGCCATGCTACGGTGGCTACCTTTGGTTTGTTGCTGCATAAGGGCTTGGTGAAAGGACCTGAAGCGGTGAAAGAATCTATTGAAGGGCCAAGGTTGATCAACCTGATTCATAATAAAGTATACCAGTCGCAGCTGGCGCCAAAGTATACTGCGTTGGAGGCGGCGGGAGTCTCTGCGGAAGAGGTGGCAAGATCGCTGGGCTTACCTGAGGACTATAGTTTTACCACGGCGCCGGTGATCGGTAACACAGGCGTTTCGTTTCTGCTTATACAGCTTCCTTCGGAAAAGGTTCTGAAGGAGCTGCAGCCAGTGCAGGAGCAGATCGCTGCCGTCTCGGACCGACTGGACCTGGTAGGCTACTACGTGTTCACCACCGAGGCAGGGGAGGCGGATGCCACCACCCGTATGTTTGCCCCGGGCTACGGTATACCCGAGGAGTCTGCTACGGGGATGGCGGCAGGCCCGCTGGCCTGTTACCTGCATGACTTCGGAGGGGTGAAGAAAGAGAGTTTCCTGATCCGGCAAGGGTACCTGATGGAGCCGGCATCGCCGAGCCAGATCGAGGTACAGCTGCAGCTGAATGAGCAGGCAAAGATAAGCGGGCTGCAAGCTGGAGGACCTGCCTATGTGGTAAAACGATTAGAGCTGGAGTGCTAACCCTCCAGCTCTGATCAGCTACATTAACCTACCTTCTTTTTTCCCAGTAGCCTGTTGGACGGGCGCATGCGGTGCTCCCACTTGAACAGTTCCATGATCGCCAGTATCGCCAGGGCCAGGACCATCATAATGCCCCACTCCTGGAGAGAGATAGGCTCCACCTGCAGCACATTCTGCATGAACGGGATGTGCATCGATAACAGGTGCACCCCCTGCGCTGCGATTACGGC
>JAJLKL010000166.1:0-19048 GCA_033838975.1 Hymenobacteraceae bacterium
AGGGGCCGGGTATTATCTGGGGGTGCACGCGCCGGGCCGCCGCGGGTTAGGCTCCTTTATACCTGCCGTGCACCATGCATCGCTCTGCCAGGCGGAAGGGGCAAGGGTGCTGAAAAGTATTGTGCCCGATGCCGAGGTAGGCACCACTTTCTCCTGCTCCCACGTGGAACCTTTGCGCCAGCGTGAAAAGGACCAAAAGGCTGCCGTGCGGGTGGATGCCCTGCTAAACCGCCTTTTCCTGGAGCCGTCTTTGGGACTAGGCTACCCGCTGGAAGACCTGAGGTTCATGCGCCGCATTGAGAAGTACATGCATCAGGGCGATGAGGAGCTACTGAGGTACGATTTCGACTTTATCGGGATCCAGAACTATACCCGTGAGGTGGTGAAGTACTCTTTCTGGACACCCTTTATGCAGGCCAACCTGGTGCCTCCTAAAAAGCGGGGTGTGCCGCAAACGCTTATGAACTGGGAGATCTACCCGGAAGGTATATACCACCTGCTGCACAAGTACAGCCGGTACAGGGATATCAATAAACTCATCATTACCGAAAATGGCGCGGCCTTTCCGGACCTCCTGCAGGAGGGTAAGGTGCATGACCCGCAGCGGGTGGACTTCCTGCAGCGCTACCTGCAGCAGGTGCTGCGGGCCAGGCAGGAGGGAGCCAGGGTACACGGTTACTTTGTCTGGTCCTTCGTGGATAACTTTGAATGGGCAGAGGGTTACGACCCACGCTTCGGGCTGGTGCATGTGGACTTTGAAACGCAGCAGCGCACTGTTAAAAGCTCCGGCTACTGGTACCGCGACTTTCTGAAGAGGTAGTTCCAGGAAACAGGGTACAACCGATCAGGGTCCATTTCTGGATTTGAACTTATTTAGAGCCCATCGCTTTGTTTTATCGAAGATACTGTCGCCTTCGCTGTCGCTTTTGGTGTCCTCCTCACCGAACATATAGCCAAGAGGTTCTAAAGGAGGTATGTTATCAAACACTACTTTAGCGATGCCAAGCGCCGGAATGGCTATCAGCATACCTAGTATACCCCATACAGCACTGCCCAGCACTACAACAATGATGGTGAAAACCGGATTTAGGTTCACCTTATCACCCACTATGTAAGGGGTTAAAATATAACTTTCCACAAACTGGGTAACCGCGAAGGTTATAGTAACACCAATAGCTCCTGTAACGCCGCTTCCTGAAAAGAACGCCAGCCCCACTGCGAGTAAATACCCCACAATGTTGCCGATGTACGGAATAAGGGTAAGAACGGCAGCCAGCACAGAAACCAGTATAGCTTGTTGTACACCGGATATGGTGAGACCTATGGAGTAAAGGACAGAAAGGATAATGATGAGGATAAGCCTGCCAAAAAGGTAGCTTTGGGAGACTTTGGCGGACTCTGTGATGATCTTTTCCGTTTCATCCTGTTTCTCATCAGGGGTTAGTTTGATGATGGATTTCTTGAATTTTCTCCTGTACAGCAGGAAAAAGAAGATGTACACAAAGATGAGCAAAAATGTGCCCAGGAACCCTAAAAACCTGGAGATAAAGCTTCCTGCTGTGGTTAGGATAGAGCTGCCAGACATCTGAGTCTGTGAACTCTGTTGCGATGGGCTTGGCGTTTCTGCCCCTTGCTGGTCTGTATTGGGGGCTGTTTCTTCTTTGCCTGCTCCCGTTACTCCTCCAGCTTGCCCTAAAATTTGCTCAGAATTCTGAAGTTGAACGCCGGTATTCTTTTCAATAAACCGCTCCAGTTGGTCTGCCTTCGACAAAGCCGTTTCCTTGATTTTAGGCCATTGCTGTACAAACCCCTTTACCTGTGCAGATATAACCCAGCCGAGCCCGACAAAGAACAGCAAAATGATCAATGTAGATAGAAGTGAAGCCCAGCCCCGACTAAGGCCTTTATTTTCTAACCATTGCGCCACGGGAAGAATAACCATAGCGAGCAGTGCAGCTACAGCAATAGGAGCCAAGAAAGATTTGGCCTTCACCAGGCCCCAGAAAAAGAAGAACAGGCTAACGATGATGATCGCAGAATAGGTTAATATTGTCTTTGTTCTGTTCTCCATAGAAGGTGTTTTTCACTTCAGAGTGCAATGAAGCTTTGGAAACTAGAGCTCAGCTTATCAGATAATGTACTTATCAAAGCTTCCCCGCTTATCCTCCACCTTGCCTCTAGGAAAGCTCAGTAGTATCAGTACCGCTCCGGCTGCCACGCTATTCCATATAATAGTACTGTTATCAGTACCTAAGACCCAGGGTGAAGCAATAAGCCAGGCACCGAAGAGCACATGCAGATACCGTAGGGGGCGGAGCACCTCAGACATGGCGATAACAGCAAAAGTGACGATCAGGGCCCCTACGATGTGGTTGCTGTCAGTTATGGTGCCGCCACCATACCCTAAAACAGTGGGGGAAGCTGTTATCCAAACGCCTAGTGCTATGATGAGAAATAAATTCCAGGGCCTGAGCAGGATGTCTTTAACGGCTTCTTTTCCGGTTTCCTCCAGTAGTGTCTGTGGGTTTCGGGCTTCTTCTATTCTGCCACCTTCCATGGTGCCTCCAAACCAGAGAGATTTCCAGTAAGAGGTGTTTCTCTCTTTCTTTTCATACCTCATCAGCTGTATCGTGGCCAGCACCTCATCAGCGGTAAAAGGGATCATGATAAGCGAGACCGTGGCGCTGGTGAGGCACAAGGTGCACCAATACCCCACCGATACCGGCTGAAGAATGACCAGCGTTATACTTACTACACCAAGCGGGATGATCAGGATACCGAATATGATCACGATCCAGGGCATGGTGCGCCAGCGGTGGGTGCCTCCCGCATAGGCAAACAGCACGTCCATGATGTAAGAGAATGCACCAAGCAGCGCATCCGATACAGGAAAAGACTCTGAAACATCAGAAGTCAGAACTCTTCTGGTGCCGTCCCCGAAAAACGGGTCCCACACGGAGTCTATGTACTCAAACTGAAAAGCAGCCATGTAGCGTGCCACAAAGTACCCAACCCAGGACAGAAAAACGACGGGTACCCGCTGGTTCCAGGACGAAGGGTTGTAGTTCCAGCCGGGGGGCACGTTAGGGCCCGGCTGCGCAAATAACTTAATGCCCGGCTGGCTTGGAATGATAATGGCGAAGGAGACAACCAGGGTGCCTACGATATGGTCGTTGAGCAGGCCGGCCTCCTCCTCAGCCCAGAAAATCATCGGTGCTATAAACAGCCACACACCCAGCAACACAAGCCCCCATTGCGCCCACAGCTTGTAAGGTTTGAGGGCTAAATAGCTCAGGAAGATAAGGGCGAAGCCTGTCAGGATATCGCTCCAGATCATCTCGGGAACTGTATACCCAAAAGTAGGGGGGCTGGCGATCAGCCACAGCCCTAACACCAGAATGGCGTAGTATACCCAGC
Organism: Hymenobacteraceae bacterium; assembly: GCA_033838975.1. GTDB lineage: Bacteria > Bacteroidota > Bacteroidia > Cytophagales > Hymenobacteraceae > Pontibacter. Next base: position 3,418 of record JAJLKL010000166.1, read on the forward strand.
TTGTTTTCCTGTGGTGCGCCTCATGAGTCTTCAGTTTCTCCTCCGGAAACATATCCTTGTCTACAAAAAAGAGATTACGAAAGGAAAGGCTCATATTCATCAGCGTTAATGGTTGTCTCTGAACTAGCTAGCAGCAGAGCTCCTGTGCCTTCTGCAGCTTAGCTGTCGGAGTATATAGTACAAAGCTATACTACGTGTGCCGTAACAGCACGTTCCGGCAAGGCCCTGTCCTGTGATACTGTGCAACAAAAAAGCCTGCAGCGGGTGCTGCAGGCTCTTCCGGAAAAGCATTGGCAAAGGTAACCTGTTACTTTCTCTGTCGCTTAAAGCTGCTGCCGAAGAAGTAAAAAACAGGTATACCCAGCGCTACAATGATCAGGCCAGGCCAGGTATAGGTTGGCTTGTCTATCAGCAGAATAACGCAGATGGCGGAGGCCAGCAGTACGTACATGGCGGGCAGCAAGGGGTAGCCGAACGTCTTGTAAGGCCTGTGCAGGTCAGGCCGTTTCACGCGCAGCACAAACACGCCGATAATGGTCAGGATGTAGAAGAGCATTACGGCGAACACCACATAATCCAATAGGTTGCCGTAGGTGCCGGAGAGGCAAAGGATACAGGCCCACAGGCACTGTAGCCAGAGCGCCGCAGCAGGCACGCCGTTCCTGTTCAGGTGGCCCATCTTCTGGAAGAACAGGCCGTCTTTGGCGATGGCGTAATATACGCGGGCCCCGGAGAGGATAGCACCGTTGTTGCAGCCAAAGGTAGAGATCATGATCAGGATCGCGATAGCGACAGTGGCCTCATAGCCCCCGATCACCTCGGCTACAGCGGTGGCCACACGGTCGTTATCCGCAAAGGTGATGCCCTGCCCCATAACACTGGTAGCCTCAGCAGAGCCGTGCATGGGCAGCACCAGCAGGTACACCATGTTCATCAGCAGGTAAATGCCTGTCACGATGGCTGTCCCGATCACCATACTCAAAACGATGGTACGCTTGGGGTTCACGATCTCATCCCCGGAGAAACCGATGTTGTTCCAGGAGTCGGCAGAGAATAGGGCGCCTACCATGGCCATGCCAAAGGCCGATACCAGTGCCGTGCCCATTGGTACATCTGTTGCCGCATTGGCGGCCCCCCAGAAGTTGGAGAAATTGGCTTCAACGGCTGTCTCGTTCACACCCAGCAGAAAACCGAAGAGGATCAGGCCAAAGAGGGCGATCAGTTTGGTGCTGCCGAAAATGTTCTGGATCAGTTTTCCGCTCTTAACGCCCCTGGAGTTGATATAGGTAAGGTAGATGATGCTGACAATGGCCAGTAACTGCACAGAAGTGACCTGTAGGCTGCCTATGCTTAAGAGCACGTTGCTCTCGCTGAACCAGGGGATAAGTACGCCTGTGAAGCGGGCAAAGGCCACTGCCACGGCTGCGATCACTCCGGTTTGTATCACCAGGAAAAGCGTCCAGCCATACAGGAAGGCCACCATCTTGTTATATGCCTCCTTCAGGTATACGTACTGGCCCCCTACGTTGGGAAACATAGACGACAGTTCCCCATAGCTGATGGCGCCTACCATGGTCAGGAAGCCGGAGATGGCCCACACCAGCAGCATGTTCCCCGGTGATACTACTGCGCGTGAAATGTCTGCGGTTACAATGAAAATGCCGGAGCCGATCATGCCGCCCGTCACGATCATGATGGCGTCGAAAAGAGTTATCTCGCGTTTAAAGCCGTGCTTAGCCTCCTGCGCCTCCTCTTTCTTTTGGTTGGTTGTTTCTTGCATGAAGGTGAAAAATGAGGTCAAAGTTAACTTTTTTCTGCCTCTGTAACCACCTTGGGGCAAGTAGGTTCAGAAATCAGTATTGATGCAGCTATATAAAGCTATAATATGATTTTAAGGCAATATAGGATTAGAAAAATTATAGGGTGTTTGTCTGAATTATGTTTCTGTTCACGGATGAAATTAGGTTGTTGGTATAATTAAGTAGTATTGGAGGCAACAGTACCTTGCATAACAAAGTACTATAGAGTAGATTTGTAATAACAAATAGATGTTAAACGACTTAAATACTACAACTATGAAAATCATCATCTTATTATTCGCCTTTGTATTCGGATTCGGAGCTACAGTAAAAAGAACTGCCTCAGAAATGGAAGAAATGAACAAGCGCATGGAGCTCAACGAGTACAAACACCATCCTAACATGTTACCAGAAGTGGAGATTGTTGCCGAACGCAGCTGATCCCAGTTCTTCGCCCTTACTGATTCTTACTTATTGTACCGCCATTAGTCAAAATAAAACTATGAAAATTGTAATCCTGCTTTTCGCCTCTTTACTAGGTTTTGGTTTCGCCGTACAGGAAGCTGTTAGCGTAGAGCCTAAAGAAATACTTATAGCATCCGCAGAGACGTCTGCCACAGTGCTGGAGGAGCCTGTGATGGATGTGGTGTTGGATACGGTGGAGATCTCGGTGATGGCGCCGGCAGTGCTTGCCCTTAACTAAGGCAGGCGCTGCTGCCTAGCAGGCTGCAAGCCAGGCCTCTGCATCCGCCACCCCCGTAAAGTTGGCGATATTCAGCTGTGGGGCGGCACGCAGGTACAGGTCAAACTCTGAGGAGCAACTGAGCATGTTCTGAGAGTAAACATGGGCCATGCGCTGCAAACCAGCCTCAAGCACTTGGGGCATCCACTCAAACTCCAGCCAGTCATTGGCCTCTGCCCACTCTCCTGAAATTTCTGATTTATCGTTTAGTAGCTTTGGGCAGGGGGTGTGCTTGATAAGCTCATAATAAGCAGAGGCTGCTGTGACCACGTCCTCAGAAGTGATGTGGCCATGCCATTTCGCCACCAAGAAATCCTCTTTCTGCGAAAGCGTCAAAAACACCTCTCCGTGCGAGTTCTGCAGGGTGACTGGAATAGGGAGAACTGCTGTGAAGTCTGTTTGCTGTTTTTGCACGACGTTGTTTTATGGTGAGGCTTACATAAATACATGTAGCCCTGAAGGAGGCAGGTATTGGGCAGACAGCCACCTATCTTTCCTGTAGCAAAAGTATAACAATAAACTGGATATTTTACATATTGCACTGGCTAACTTGCTTCCGTTCTGGGGTTGCGGCCAGATACCTGCTTCATAACACATCCCTTGAGCCATTCCCAGGCCTCCTCCTGATTGTGGAAGTTCTGCATCTGCAGGTTAGGGGTCAGCCTAGCGTAAAGGTCTCTGGCAGAAAGCCTGCTGAACATGTTATCAGAGTACACATGGGCCAGGCACCTGAGCCCGGCCTGCACAGCCTTGGGCATCCACTCAAACTCCAGCCAGTCATTGGCTTCCTGCCAATCCCCGGTGGCACCTGTTTTGTCATTGTAAAGTCTTGGGGTATGGCATTTCTGAAGGACCGACAGGTATACCTTGGATGCTGTGATAACGTCATCGGCTGTAATGTGTCCGCTCCATCTGGCCTCAATGCAATGAGGGTGCTGTATCAAGGTAAAAAAGGTGTCGCCTCCTAAGTGGGTTAGCACAATTGGTTTAGGCCAGGCAGTTATCTGTTCCTCAAAATCATTGAAATACACAGGTGCCTTGTTCTGAGAAGGGCTCATAAATTTCAGTTAGGTTATGGCTATAACCCGTGTTGTACGTCTGGGTTTGCCGAGCAGGGGCTTTCGGAGGCTAATATTTAGTAGAAGAAGTTCCTGTAGAGGTGGAGGGTAGGAGTTGTGTTACGAGTGTCTTTCTTTGATGCCGATGTACACGCCGTCGGTGCGCACCTCAACAGGGTGCACAACTGCGTTTCTGGAGCGGAAGTCGCACTCGCGCCCGGACTCCAGGTTAAACCTGTAGCTGTGCCAGGGGCAGATCACCTCGTTCAGGTAGTTGGTGGTGCCTTTGCTCAGGGAGAAGCCCAGGTGGGGGCAGGCGTCGTCGAGGGCGAAGAAGCCGGCAGAGGTGTGCGCAAAGCAGATGCTTCTGCCATTGAGTACAAACTTATGCAGCTGCCGTTGCGGCACTTTGGTTTTAGCCTCGTCAGCAGAGCCAAAGACTTTGTGCCAGGTATAGGATTCAGCGGTTTCCCCCATCGGCTACTCCCTTACACGTATGGCTTTGGCATACCCCTGCACCGGCATCGACTCCATCACGTCCCCCTCAAACCAAGCCTCTACTTCGTGCCCCTCCCTAAGCCTTTCCAGTTCAAACCTTTCGCCATCTGCATCCTCGATCAGTGTGTTTTCATCTACCCGGATACTGGCATCAGGGTATTGCACATCCAACCCTTCCATGGCACGTACCATCACAATTCCTTTTACCTGTCGGCTACCGTTGTTGGCAGTCTTCCTTATGTCTGTAATGTAGCCGCGCACATCAGGTAGAGTGTCGGGCATACGCTTGGGTTCTCCGCCACGGCAACTTAGGAGCAAGGCTGCAAGTGAGGAGAACAGGATGAGGTGCGGGAGAGATTTTTTCACGTGGTTAGAGTGTTTTTCAGGTTCTGTGTGGAGTTGCTTATTAGCTACTTTTATTTTAATGCAGGCCTTGCAGCATGAGCTGTACTTCGGCATAGCCGTTATACGAACTATGTTTTCGTATGCCAGGCCGTTACAGCGGCTAAAATATCAAAACAGGTACCTATACGTGAACCGTGTTGTTTAGTGTCTTGGTGTTTTAGATTTGAACCAGATGATACCTATGATCAGGGCGATGGCAAGTATTATTAGCAGGATCAGTGTCATAAGCCTAAATTTTAATTGTTAAGTGTTTGATAGTGTACTAAATACAAAGCCCCCATGTTGCATATTTGCACATGGGGGCTTTGTATTCTTTTATGGTCTATCAGGCTACACGTAACATGCTATCATCCTGTAAGGCCTTGCGAATGCTTTGCTCCGAACTGTAGTGTGAGAGAAAATCACCTCTGCGGCAGGTAGTAGTGGCTGGCTCCTGCATCAGCACCACCTTTGAGCGTTTGCCAACAGTGATCAGGCCGATACCGCGGCGCTGGCAGAGTTGCAGCAGGTGATTGGCAAGGCTGTTGTTGCGAAAACACAGGCTGCTGATAGAGATTCCCAGCCACTGCTCGTTGGCCGGAAGCTTTTTCAGAGTATCCACAACCTGTTCAATTCTTCGCTTCAGATGCTTCTTCTCCAGCACAGAGTGCAGCATCAGGCCTGCAAGCGCTGTTATAAAAGATAAACCTAGGGTATAGGGCAGGAAGCCCAGCGGCTTGCTTATCAAGAAAGTGGCTGCAAAAAGCGCAACGGCTGTTACATAGCGCCACCTGCTCAGGCCCTTCTTTTTATAGGTAACCAGGATACGGGCAAGTTGTGGGGCGTCACGAAAGCTGATAGCTGCCACGAAAGGAGTGCTGTCCGAACTCTTGAAGGCGAAAAGCCCATCGGCTTCGGCTCCGTGCTTCGTTTTTTCAGCCTTACAAATAAGAATGCCTTTGACGTGCTGTTGTGTTGTATAGTAGGTTTGAAGATAATCGAACGCAAAGTCCTCAATCTTACTTTCTCTTTGGCTCGGCATGCTTTATCAGTAGAGTTAAAGATGAAAATGCTAGTGATCTAGTAATAAGTATACTAGTACAGTTACCTACTATTTTGTGAGTGGATAATTGTACGGCTTAAACAGACCTTTGTTCAAAGGCAAAGATTATTACAGTGGTAAAATAACACAATATGTTCTTTACGCACTACAAACATATATAAGGGTTGATATATATCCTACACTTCTTAAAGTATTATTTGCGGCCAACCAACTTGATGTCGTAAATGTTTAATGAATTATGTTTTGTGTGATATTTGTTTGCTGTAGAGAAGAATAAACTAAAGCTTAGGGCGGATGAGCACAAACTGTTACAGTTAGATGTTGTTTGTCTTAATTTATAGGTTTTATGTCTGAAGCAAAGGTGGCATCAAAAAAATGTATGAACTAAATTGTTTAGCTTTACCATGCAGCAGTATGGTTGGCTGTTACTTATGCTATCTACCAAAACCGACTCTATGAAAAGACCTTATTTCGCGTTGCTCTGGCTTATGCTGTTTGTCTTATCCCTCCAGGGGGTAACAGCACAGGCACCGGCCAAGCCATCCTCTGCAGAGCTACTGCAGGACCTGAAGAAGCTGAACGTGCTGGGCTCAGTACTGTATGTGGCTGCTCATCCGGATGATGAGAACACGCGCCTGATTGCCTACCTGTCCAACGAAAAGTTATACAATACAGGCTACCTGTCCATTACCCGAGGGGATGGCGGCCAAAATTTAATAGGTCCGGAGATCCGGGAGGGGCTAGGCATTATCCGGACGCAGGAGCTGCTGCAGGCTCGTCGTGTTGACGGTGGCCGTCAGTTCTTTACGCGGGCCAACGACTTCGGCTTTTCGAAAGATGCGCAGGAGACCTTCACCATCTGGGATAAGGAGCAGGTGCTGGCTGATATGGTGTGGACCATCCGCAAGTTCAGGCCTGATGTGATGATCACCCGCTTCCCGCCGGATGAGCGGGCCGGACATGGGCAGCACACGGCTTCGGCTGTACTGGCCGAAGAGGCCTTTGTCGCTGCCGCGGACCCAAAGCGTTTCCCGGAGCAGTTGAAACATGTGGAGGTGTGGCAACCAAAGCGCCTGCTGTGGAATACCGGCATCTGGTCGTTCCGCAGCCGGGAGGAGTTCGAGAAGCACGCACAGGAATTGCTGAAAGTAGATGTGGGACTTTATAACCCGTTGCTGGGGAAATCTTACGGAGAGATTGCCGCCGAGAGCCGCAGCATGCATAAGAGCCAGGGATTTGGCGCCTCGGGCAGCAGAGGAACTTCCATGGAGTACCTGCAGCATACAAAAGGCGATAAAGCACAGCAGGAGCTCTTTGAGGGGATAAACACTACCTGGAGCCGCGTGAAAGGCGGAGAGAAGGTACAAAAGCTCATCCAAAGCGCCATCGAGAACTATAAGCCTGCAGAGCCGGCCGCAGTGGTGGCCACGCTGGTCACGGCTAAAAAGGAGCTCGACAAACTGCCGGACAGCTACTGGAAACGCGTGAAGCAGGAGGAACTGCAGGACGTGATCCAGCACGCCATGGGCCTTTACCTGGAGGTAACCGCTGCCGATTATACTTCAGCTCCGGGAGAGCCGGTAGTGCTGCAGGTGGAGGCGATCAACAGGTCTTCTGTGCCGGTTACCGTGCAGCAGGTTAACTACTCCTTCGCCTCTAAAGACACTAGCATAGCCAAGCAATTGCCGTACAACGAGCTGTTACAGTATAGCCAGGTGCTCACGCTACCAGAGAAGATACAGGTTTCTCAGCCTTACTGGCTGCGCAAGCCGGGTACGCTGGGGATGTTTGCCGTGGAGGACCAGCATCAGGTAGGCTTACCGGAGAACACACCTGCTGCTCAGGTTACCTTCAGCCTTTTGGTGTCCGGACAGCCATTCCAGGCTACAGTGCCTGTCGTTTTTAAACGCACGGACCCGGTAGCAGGGGAGGTGTACCGCCCGTTTGTGGTCACACCGCCAGTGTTTGTCAACATCAAAGAGAGCATTCAGATGTTTGCCAGTCAGGAGCCGAAGCAGGTGCAGGTGCTGGTAAAAGCCGGGAAAGCCGATGTTGCCGGCAATGTAAAACTGCAGCTTCCGAAGGGATGGCGTGCAGAGCCGGCTTCAGTGTCTTTCTCCTTAAAAAGCAAAGGGGCCGAGCAGAACGTGGTCTTTACAGTGTATCCACCTAAAGGACAACAGGAAGCGACCCTGCAGGCGATAGCCACAGTAAATGGAAAAAACTACACCCAAGGCCTGAGTGAGATCAACTACAGCCATATACCTGCCCAGGTCACTTTTCCGGAGGCAACCGCCAAGGTTGTGAAGCTTGACCTGCAGAAGAAAGGGGATAAGATCGGCTACGTGATGGGAGCAGGCGATGATATTCCGGCAAGTCTGCAGCAGATCGGCTATAACGTATCGATGCTGCAAGAGGAGGACATGCGCCTGAGCTACCTGCAGCAGTTCGACGCTATTATACTGGGAGTACGGGCCTACAACACCGTTGATCGCCTAAAGCACTACCAGCCAACGCTGATGGAGTATGTGAAGAACGGCGGTAACCTAATTGTGCAGTATAACACAAACCATAGCCTGGTGCTGCAGAACATTGGGCCATACCCACTAAAGCTTTCCCGCGACAGGGTAACGGTAGAGGAGGCCGAGGTGCGCTTTCTGCAGCCAAACCACCCGGTGCTGAATACTCCGAACAAGATCACCAGGAAAGATTTTGATGGCTGGGTGCAGGAGCGTGGATTGTATTTCCCGAACGAGTGGAGCGAAGAGTACGCCGCCATTCTGTCTTCCAACGATCCGGGAGAGCCTGCACGCGACGGCGGCCTGCTGGTGGCTAAGTACGGTAAAGGCAACTACATCTATACCGGCTATTCCTGGTTCAGGGAGCTGCCTGCCGGCGTACCGGGCGCTTTCCGCCTGTTCACTAACCTGATCTCGCTGGGGAAGAATGAGGAGCAGGCCGCCTCATCTGCCACAAAAAGCCTTAAGTAGCATCCGTTCTACATAAAACTTGTCACCCTTACGAATTATGAAAGAAAGTAATCTTGCAGAACCCGTGGATACGGAGGAGGAGATCGAGAAGCCACCCTTCTTCAAGAGCTGGGCAGGTATGTACTGGCTGGTGCTGGGCAACCTGGCCTTCCTGGTTTTGTTGTTCTACGCTATTACCAAGTTCTACGAATGAGTCCGCTCGACTGGATTGTGCTGCTGGGCACGTTGGGCTTCATTGTGATCTACGGCGTCTGGAAGACCCGCGGCAGCAAAGACATAGAAGGATACCTGAAAGGGGATAACAGCATGAAATGGTGGACCATCGGACTGTCTATCATGGCGACGCAGGCCAGTGCGATTACCTTTCTCTCCACACCCGGGCAGGCCTATGAGGATGGCATGCGCTTCGTGCAGTTCTACTTTGGCCTTCCCATTGCCATGGTGATCATCTCCATCACGGTTATCCCGATCTTCTACAAGCTGAATGTATACACCGCCTACGAGTTTCTGGAAAACCGCTTTGACCTTAAAACACGCTCTCTGGCGGCTTTTCTGTTCCTGGTGCAGCGGGGTTTAGCGGCAGGCATTACCATTTATGCTCCGGCGATCATACTTTCGACTATGCTTGGCTGGAGTCTGACCGTTACCAACCTGATTATTGGGGTGCTGGTGATTTTCTACACCATGTCAGGAGGTACGAAGGCTGTGAGTGTAACGCAAAAGCAGCAAATGGCCGTGATGATGGGCGGAATGATCATTGCCGGTATCATGGTGGTGAGCTACCTGCCGGAGAATGTCGGTTTTGGTGACGCAGTGGCGGTGGCCGGTAAAATGGGCAAGATGAACGTGGTGGACTTCTCCTTTGACTGGGACGACCGCTACAACTTCTGGTCCGGTATGACGGGTGGCCTGTTCCTGGCCCTTTCCTACTTCGGCACCGACCAAAGCCAGGTAGCGCGTTACTTAGGCGGCAAGTCCGTTGGCGAAAGCCGTCTGGGCCTGTTGTTCAATGGCCTGCTCAAGATCCCGATGCAGTTCCTGATCCTGTTCATTGGTGTGATGGTGTTTGTGTTTTACCAGTTTAACCAACCGCCGGTATTCTTTAACGAGGCAGCTAAAAGCAAGGTATATGCCACAGAGTACGCCGATGAACTGCGGGGACTGGAAACCAGGTATACCGCCATCTTCGAAGAGAAGCAGGAAGCGGTGCAGGGCCTGGTGACCGCACTGAAGGCCGATGACGAAACGGCCATTTCGTCTGCACAGGGCAAAGTGGCGGCGCTTAACTCGGCAGGGAAAGAGGTGCGGGAGGAGGTAAAAGGGCTGATCACCAAAGCGGCCCCGGATGCTGAGACCAGAGACACGGACTACGTTTTTATCTCCTTTGTGATGAAGTACCTGCCGGCTGGCCTGGTAGGCTTGCTGCTCGCCGTAATCTTTTCGGCTGCCATGTCATCCACAGCCTCTGAACTGAACGCACTGGCCTCTACCACGGTGGTGGATATCTACAAGCGCAACGTGAAGCAGGAGGGAAGCCCTAAACATTACCTCAACGCCTCTAAGATGTTCACTGTCGCCTGGGGACTGATCGCCATCCTTTTCGCCACCTATGCCTCGCTTTTAGATAACCTGATCCAGGCGGTAAATATCATCGGCTCTATCTTCTACGGCACCATCCTGGGCATCTTTTTGGTGGCTTTCTATTTTAAGCGCATCAAGGGCCATGCTGTTTTCCTGGCGGCTCTCATGGCCGAGGCCGTGGTGCTCTACTGCTTCTACTTCACTGAGATCGCCTTCCTGTGGTTCAACGTGATCGGCTGCGCCTGCGTGATCCTGTTCGGGTTTATCTTACAGGGGGTAATCGGTGAGAAAAAAGAGGAACCAGAGGCCTAGATCTACATAATTCTACCCATGCCTGGCCCATCTTATCAAAGAGTGGGTCAGGTGCGGGTACCAAACTAGCTGTAACAGAGTTTGCAGAGCGGTACGGAGGGGGAACCCCTACCTCGGCTTCTGCGCCGCCACAATGTACACCAGGCTGCCCCCCGCAGAAACATACTCCTCGTTCTGGAGTTTCTGCTTCAGCGTGATCTTGTTGTAGAGCAGTTTCTGCCAGTAGGCGTCAAATTTCTCCTTAGTGCCGCCGCCGGCCATGTAGTAGTTCAGGTTGTCCTGGTAATCGTAGCCCATGGCTTCAGACTCTATCCACTGCAGCATTTGCTCTACGCGCAGCATTTTCTCCTGCGTGTCATAGGGCGGAATGATGGACAGGGCTTTATCCGATATCCATACCTTAACGTCTTTCAAGCCGGCTCTCAGGAACAAGTCCGGAATAACGTCGCCCAGCGAGTTAAAGCCCTCGCCAAGCTGCTTCTTGCCCTTCTCGATGCGCAGCTTTATCTCCAGCACATCCAGCATGCCCTCCACGTTAAAGTCTGTCTCACCGTAGCGGTCAAACATCAGGTTAGGTACGAGGTTATTGGGCTCCAGGGCCAGCACCCAGCCACCGGGCTTCGTTACCCGGATCATCTCCTGAATCACGCGCTGTGGGTTTTTCACGTGAATCAGCAGGGTTTGGCAGAGGGTGATGTCGGCAATGTTGTCGGGGAGGGGAATGTCGGTGGCGTTTCCTACCTTGAACTCATAATCGATGTTGGTGTTGCCGAACTCACTCTGAGCCCGCTGACGCGCCTCGGCTATGTAGCCGGGCTCGTAATCCACGCCGTATACCTTTGCGCCGGCGGGCATGTACTTGGAGAACCTGAAGCCCATCATTCCCTTGCCACAGCCAATGTCCACCAGCGTTTGGCAGTAGTCAACGTACAGGCGTCGGGCCAGTAGCTCCAGGTAATCTTCGTTCCACCAGTACTCGCGGGCCGGGCCCAGGTGCTCTTCCGAGTGTTTTTTGTCTTCGCTCTCTTCCAATATCTCCGGTTTTTAATAATGACAAAAAAGCCTCTGAAGTTTTTCAGAGGCTTTAATATACGTTAAAAGCGTTCTCAGCTTTATTTATTCTTTTTCCACTCAGCGATGGCTTTTTCGTTCAGGCGAACATAGTCATCGTTGTTAGCAGCTCTTGCCAGTTCGATGGACTTCTCAGCTGTTCTCATAGCTGATTTGTAGTCTTTCATCTTGGCTTCGATCTTAGCCTGCGTATGCACGTTCCAGAACTTAGGATCGCTGGCGTTGGCCTTCTTCATCCACTCATGCGCCTGCTTCAGGTCCTTGCCGCTTTCAAAGTAGTAGTTAGCTGCTGCTGCATACAGAGCCGGCGTAGCATTCGGGTTATTAACCACCTGCTGCTGAATCTGAGCCATCACCTTGCTGTCAACGTCCGTTTTGATGGTAAAAGGCACAATCGTGTTGTCCCAAAGTATCTCCACGTCAGCTGCATCAGCCTTCAGATTAGTAAAGTTGATGGTGAAAGACTCCACCTCACGCGGGTTCTGCTGTGGCTTCACCTTGAAACGAGCCTGGTCTTCCTCCTGCTTGTACTCTTTGCCACCATCGCCCCAGTGCTTGGTGTTTTTATGGATCACGATGGTCCACTCATCCTTGCCTGGAATGGTGTACAGCGCGTATTCACCAGCCGGAATCTTGTTTCCCTCGATGGTCACATCGTCAGAGAATTTGATCTTAGTAGCGGCATTGGCGCCAGTACGCCACAATTTATCGTAAGGCACCAGGTCCCCAAAAATCTCACGGCCTTTCATGGATGGACGTGAATAGTCTACGGTAACTGTGGTAAGCCCTACGGCCTGTTCTACTTTTTGTGATGGGCTGGGGGCCGGCATTTTGATGCCCTGGGCCTGTACAGCACCTGCTCCCAGCGTAAGTGCCGCAGCTAGTACAAAACCGAAAAATGTTTTCTTCATGGTTTAATTTTGGGATATGCTATGTTGATGATGTAATATTACAAATTTTATCTGTGATCTGGTGAATGATGTTTGCCCGCCTATGCACATATTTCGACAAATCAGAAGCTGCGCCCGACACTCAACCCAAACCGCGGCACTAATGCCACGCCCGGAATTCTTTGGTTGCTCTCCGGGGAGATGAATGGCGTAACGGCCACCCTGACCACCAGGCCGCCCCGGGGCTCATGGTACCGGAAGCCCAGCCTGCCAAAGTACATGTTCTGCAGCAGGTCCGGGTCGTCGGTAAAGCGGCGGGTATAGCCAATCCCGAACTCGAAGTGCTTTTTCTTACGCCCCACCATCCCTATGGCCTCGATGGGCACAATAGGGTATACCCCCGGCTCTTCCTCCAGAAAGAAAAGATTAGTACCCACACCTGCCCTTATACCTGCCTTGAAAGGGTTGCTTTGGTAGATCACCCGGTCATAGTTAAGGGAGTAGGTATCGCCATTGCCTCCGGCCTCCAGGTAAAAGGAGTTCAGCGCCTTCAGGTTGCGGTAAAACTCCTGCGCACTCAGCTGCTTTGGGAGCAGGAGAAACGGGAAAAGGACTAGTGTAAGGGTGTGCAGTGGATGGTTTCGCATAAAAGCAGGTCAGGGCAATGTGGAGCACCTGGCGAATGTAGCGGTGCCTGTATCCTCCCTGCATACGCAAAGTATAGCCAAAGGTATATGTTCCAAAAGAAAAATCCTGCCCGTGTCGCACAGGCAGGATTCTCTTTATAGGTAAAAGGCTTTATGCTTAGCTCAGCTCGAACTGCAGCTTTAACAGGTTCGCGTAGATGCCTTCCGGGTTCATGGAAAGCAGCTCATGCGAACCTTCCTCCACAATCTCTCCGCCGTCTATCACCAGAATCTTGTCCACCTTACGGATGGTGGCCAGGCGGTGCGCGATCACGATGGTGGTACGGCCTTGCATCAGCTCATCCATGGCCTGCTGAACCAGCTGCTCAGACTCGGAGTCGAGGGCGCTGGTGGCCTCATCCAGGATCAGGATGGCCGGGTCCTTCAGGATGGCGCGGGCAATGGCAATACGCTGGCGCTGGCCTCCTGACAGTTTAATGCCCCGCTCGCCCACCAGCGTGTCGAAACCCTCTGGAAAAGACTTGATGAAGTCATAGGCGTTGGCTTTGCGGGCTGCCTCCACGATCTCTGCCTCAGTAGCCTCCGGACGGCCGTAGGCGATGTTCTCTCGGATCGTGCCGCCAAAGAGCAGTACCTCCTGCGGCACGATGCCGATGTTGCCGCGCAGCGTTGTCAGGTTCATGTCGCGGATATCCCTGCCATCCACGGCTATACCTCCTCCAGACACGTCGTAAATGCGCATCAGAAGCTGTACAATCGTTGATTTACCGGCACCGCTTGGGCCTACCAGGGCAATTTTATCGCCGGCTCTAACGCTGAAATTGATATCGCGCAGCACCTCCACATCCGGACGGGTAGGGTAGGAGAAGGCTACCTGGCTGTAGGTAATGTCGCCGTGTACCTTCGGAATCTCGCTCAGCGCCTTCATGCCTTTGTCGGTAGGCTCTTCCTGCTCGTTCAGCACCTCCAGGATACGCTCCGTGGCACCCAGTGCCGACTGTACCTTGCCATACAGCTCACCCAGGCCACCTACAGAGGCTCCGATGAAAACGGTATAAATAATGAAGGAAAACAGCTCACCGATCAAAATATCGCCGTTGGCCACCAGGGTAGCGCCGTACCAGATCACCAGAATAATACCGCCAAACAGGCCCACAATGATAAAAGTGATGAAGGCACCACGGTAGTAGGCCGCCGAAAGGGCGGTTTTTACAGCCTTGCCCAGAGAGCCCCTGTAGCGGGCAATTTCGAACATCTCATTGGTAAAGGCCTTCACCGTGTTGATTGCCTGGAGGGTTTCCTCCACGATGATGTTGGTATTGGCCAGCTCGTCCTGCGTCTTTTTGGAGAGGGTCTTGATCTTGCGGCCAAACACCAGTGCCAGCGCCACCAGCACCGGGAAGGTGGCCAGCATGAACAGCGACAGCTTGATAGAAGTCCACATGATGATGATCACCCCCACAATCAGCGTAGTGGTCTGGCGGAAAAGCTCCGCCAGCGTGATGGACATGGCATCCTGTACCTGTGCCACATCGGTGGTGATACGGCTGGTGATCTCGCCTACACGCCTTTTCTCGAAGAAGGGGATAGGCAGCAGCACGAACTTACTGTAGAGGTCGCGGCGGATATCGGCTACGGCGTTCTCGCTGACCTGCGCAAAGAAGTAAACCCTGAAAAAGGAGAAGATGCCCTGCAGCAGGATGATGGCGAAAAGCCCCAGTGAAATCATGTTGATGTCTTCCAGAAACCAGTCGGCGTTGCCGGTAGAGGAGTCTACGAGTTTACCCACCAGGTAGGGGAAGGCCATGAAGGTAAGGCTAGAAAGTACCAGAAAACCAAGCCCGATAAAGAACTTATACTTATAAGGTAGCACGTAGCCGAATATCTGGAGGCTACGGCGAAAGCTCTCTTTGGTGATCTTCTTTCTACCTTCCTTATCCTGCTCTCCGCTTCGCCCGAATCCGCGTTTTGCCATTAATGAAACTCTGCTTAAATACTGTGTTATAAAGCCGCTGCAGGCCGGCTAAGCCGTCAGCCGCTCTCAGGGGTATGGTGGTATAACAGCAAACAATGCTTAATAATGCCACCGCCCTGCAAAATCTTACAAAGGTAAGTAATCTGGGGAATATAGTAGTGTGTATGGAGCGATTAAGGTGAAGAGAAAGAAGCTGCTGAGTGATCTGCAGATTTGCCGTTCCAATGGCTGCACCTGCCCCTCCATCAGGCCTTTCTGGCTAACTCCAGCTCTTCTACTTTACCCGCGGAGATGGCCATCAGGCCTGCAAATGTGATAAAACCGTTGAGGATCAGTATCTCGAACCCAAACTCATAGCCCCAGAACCAGTCTTTGGAGTTGTAGCTGATGATGTAGGTGAGCAGCGGAGCCACGGCGCAGATCACCGGCACCAACCGGTCCCGGAGGGCGCGCCTGGTGTACAGGCCAAAGCTGTAGAGCCCTAACAACGGTCCGTAGGTATAGCCAGCCACCAGGAAAAGGGCTGTGATCACATTCTCGTCGTTCAGCATTTTCACCGCCAGGATCACCAGCAGCATCACCACCGAAAAGCCGAAGTGCACGAAATACCGCAGCCGCACC
>JAJLKL010000167.1:0-2464 GCA_033838975.1 Hymenobacteraceae bacterium
GCTTCTCTGCCTTCTGCTTAACGCATACCTGTTACATGCCCAGCAGAAGTATGAAAAAACAGTACCTGCCACCGGTGTCAAGAAAGGAATCGTCAGGCTGGAAATACCTGCCGGCACGCTGAAAATGAACGCTACCGCTACTCAGCTGCTTCAGGCGCAGGTTCAGTACGAGCATGCAAATTGGAAACCCAGCTTGAACCTGAACAAGAACAACGGAAATGTGGAGGTGAAGCTAATCCAGGAAAACATAAATGACATTGATGACAACGACAGGAATGAATGGGTGGTAAACCTGAGCAAGAATACTCCGCTGGCGCTGTACCTGCAGATGGGGGCGGGCGAGTCCAAGATAGACCTGAGCAACAGCAAAGTGCAGCAACTGGAGTTAGAGGCCGGTGCCGTGGAGCTTGACGTAAAGTTGAGCAAAAGCGACCTGAGAAAGGCAGATATCAAAGCTGGTGTCGGGGAGCTAACCCTTGACCTGACCGGCGACTGGGACCACGACCTGATTGTGGACGTTGCCGGTGGCATCGGTGAAATCAACCTGAAGCTGCCTAAGAACACAGGCGTTCGCCTGGAAACTGCCGGCTTGGGAAGCCAGAACCTGGGCAACCTGACCAAGGAAGGCAACTACTACCGTAACGCGGCGCTGGGCAAGTCTAAGCACACGCTAACGATAAAAGCCACAGGCGGCCTGGGCAGTATCACCGTGATGAACGAGAAGTAGCAGCCTAACTTCCTGTATACACTTAGTTGAGTCCTGACGCTACGGCTATATATAAAGTTGAATGTTTGTTGTTTGTTTAAGTTGAGTTTCCCCACGGTGAGCAGGCAGGGCTTCAGGCCTGCCTGCCACCACACGGGGGGCTTTCTGAAAGACCAGGCAACCTTTTCACTGGCTACTGCATCCTAGTACCATGAGTAGCAGCTAAACTTACCAAAGCCTGGTCTACAAATAGTACCCGTTAGTCTAAAATATACATCCTTTCAGTAGTAAAGGAGTTATATTGATAGAAACACGCTGATATGATGTATAAAAAGAAACTTACTGCACTCTCCCTCTGCCTTGGCCTCAGCCTCGCTGCCGTGGCTCAGCCCACGCCACAGGCTCCTGCCAAAGCGTACCAGGCCTCCATTGACCTAACCAAGGTACAGAACGACCGGGTGAAGGTAACCGTTCAGGCTCCTGAGATCACGCAGAGCGACATTATCTATAACATGCCCAAGATTGTACCGGGCACCTACTCTGTATCAGATTTCGGCAAGTTTGTATCAGACTTCAAAGCCTTCAATAAAAAAGGTGACACGCTGGCTGTGGAGAAACTTGACGTGAACCGCTGGCGCATCAGCAACGCCAATCAACTTTCCAGAGTCACTTATTGGGTAGATGATACCTTTGATACTCCTAAGCGCGAGGACGTAATCTTTGAGCCGGGCGGTACCAACATAGAGGAAGGTAAGAACTTCCTGCTCAACCCCTTTGGCTTTATAGGCTATTTCGATGGCATGAAGCAGGTGCCTTACCAGCTCAACATAAAAAAACCACAGGGTTTCTACGGCTCTACGCCACTCATAGCAACAGCCTCCTCCGACTCGGTAGACACCTATCAGCTGCCGAATTATGTGGAACTGGCTGATTCGCCGCTGATGTATAACCGCCCCGACACTACGGTGCTGAACCTGGGAGAAACAGATGTACTGGTATCGGTATACTCGCCTTCGGGCCGCGTTACCTCTAAGCCTATTGCCGCCAATGTAAAAAGCATTCTGGAGGCACAGCGCGAATATTTGGGCGGCACCCTGCCCGTTGATAAGTACGCCTTTCTGATCTATGTGCCGGAGCGGGTGGGCAAGTCAGGTTCATTCGGTGCCCTGGAGCATTCATACTCATCAGTATATTACCTGCCGGAGATGCAGGAGGAGCAGTTCAGCAGCACGATCCGTGATGTGGCGGCCCACGAGTTCTTCCATATTGTTACACCGCTCAGCATCCACTCTGAAGAAATTGGCAACTTTGATTTCATCAATCCAAAGATGTCGAAGCACCTGTGGCTATACGAGGGAGTAACCGAATATTTTGCCACCCATATGCAGATATATGAAGATCTGTACGACCTGGACACATTCCTGCAAAAGATCCGCGACTACATCCTCACCTCCAAAACCTACTACAACGACACACTTCCATTCACCGAGATGAGTTCCGGGGTGTTAGATAAGTACGAGAAAGAGTATGCCAACGTGTACCAGAAAGGCGCCCTGATCGGCTTGGTGCTGGATGTCAGGTTAAGGGAGCTGAGCCAGGGCAAGTACGGCCTGCGCGACCTGATGCTGGACCTCTCCAAAACCTATGGCAAGAACAATGCCTTCAAGGATAATGAGCTTTTTGATAAGATAACTGAGCTGACTTACCCAGAGATTCGGGAGTTATTTACCCGTTATGTAGAAGGCGCTACGCCACTGC
>JAJLKL010000168.1:0-5976 GCA_033838975.1 Hymenobacteraceae bacterium
TGATATTTGCCAAACCTATAATTGTTACTATATTTAAACTCAGAATTTAACACAACAAAACGTTAAAGTTATGGCTAACAAAGCAATAGAGATCACAGACGCGAATTTTGATGAGATCATCAATTCAGATAAACCGGTATTAGTGGACTTTTGGGCAGAGTGGTGCGGTCCGTGCCGCATGGTAGGCCCGATCGTAGAGGAACTGGCTGGCGAGTACGAAGGCAAGGCCGTTATCGGTAAAGTAGACGTAGACGCTAACCCACAGACGTCTGCAAAGTTTGGTATCCGTAGCATTCCTACGCTGCTGGTATTCAAAAACGGCGAAGTAGTAGACAAGCAAGTGGGCGCAGTACCTAAGAACGTGCTGTCGCAGAAGCTGGATGCGCAGATGGCCTAAGCTGAAGCAATGCAATAAAACATACAAAAGCCTCTCCTGTTCTGGGAGAGGCTTTTTATTTTGTGACGCCCTGTACCTGTTTACTTCACCGACACTTCCAGCTTCACCATCAGGTTCTGGTACATCCGCTCCTTCTTTTTCTTCTTGCCACTTGCCTGCATGGCCGACTGCTCCACCTTCAGCCACACCGGCTCATTATTCGGAAAGCGGTAGACATAAAAAGGACAGGTGTCGCACTCGTTGGTCATGCCCACATAAGGTCCTGTGTCTGTTTTAGATACCCTCTGCCACCCTACTGCGGCAAAAACTCCCTGCTCGGGCAGGGCGATGTTCCGGCTCGAAATATCTACCCAATGCCAATAGGTGTTCTTTTTGGGCTCTATGGCAATCGGGCCGGGTAGAAGCAAGTCGCCGGGCATCCCCTCCGGGCTCACTTTGTACAGGTACAGGTACAGCGTATTTGATCTTCGGAAAAACTCAAGGAAGGTATGCTTCTGATAGATGTAAACCCCTACTTTGTCTATGAAGCCAGCCTTGCCGTCGGATGGGATCAGGAAAGCAGTTTGATAGTGGGGATGGTCTTTACTGCCACCATGTCCGTAATCCGCCCTCTTCTGTTTAGTGCCTAGCTCTACTTTTTTGAGGTTCGGCCTTACTACTACTTCTTTTAGCTCCGTCTTATCTTGTCCGTAGCTTGCTATACTCAGCAGCAGCATCAGAAACAGGAACATCCATGTCTTCATACCGCAAATTAACATTAACTCTTGTAGATAGTAAAGCAATCAGCAATACTCTAGCAGTACTTAAACAAAAGTTCCGGCAGTAATGTGCAGGAGCCTAGTCTTTTTTGCTCTTCATGATAATGCTGATCTTGCCGCTTCGCTCCAGGTATGCGTCCTCGATACTGTCTAGGCCGGCACCGCTCCCGGAACTACGGATCGCCTCTTTCAGGTCGTTTTTGGTCACGCTGCTCTCGCGCATGGCCTCTTCCTGTAGCTCTCCGTTCTTAACCAGCGCTTTGGGCCTTCCTTTGATGATCAGCCCAATCCCGAAGTGGGTATGGTAAGCAAAAGCGGCTAACGCTTTGTGGAGCATCACCAGTGTAAAGGCAGCGGCAATGGTTGGCCAGAACGGGGCGTTGCCCGTAATGGCCCGGCTCAGAATGGAGCCGTAGATGATACCGAGAATGATATCGAAAGCAGAGTTTTTACCGAACATCCTGTGGTTGCCTATCCGGATGATGATCAGTGCGGCAAAGAAAACCCCTACCGCTCTGGCAGACGTTTGCCACCAAGTGAGCGTACTGTCATGTATACCGAATGCAACCTCAAAAAAATGCTCCATACCCTAAAAAACGCAGGCTTTGGGGCAGGGTTGTGTCTGTTTAGCTGGCGTCGCCGCAGTTACACAGGGTCTTATCCAGGGTATAGATTACCTCGAAATTGCTCTCTACCTCTTTCATCAGGTGCTGCAGTTTGGCGTTGTACTCCTGCACCTTCTGCAGCTTCACCACTTCCGGCTCCTGCTTGTTCAGCTGGTCCAGCGCCTTGATGGTACCGGCCAGTTCCACATTCTTCTCATGCATACGGCTCACGTACCGGTCCAGCGACTCGTTGGTGGAGGCAACTGTCTGCAGGTTGTTCTCGATGCACAGCTGGCGCTTCAGGTACTTGAACACCGTCTGCTCCGCTGCCTGGTTCAGCTCATCCTTCTTCCTCAGGGCCTGCTTCAGCCTGTACCCTTCGTAGCGTTTGTTATACTCGGTAACGGCCTCCCGCACCTTGTCGCGGCAGGTCTGGCACTTGCTTGCCGTGGCTTTCTCCAGCAGCATGTTTCGCTGCGGCAGCGTCTCGTCAGTCGCCTCCGTCTCGCTCAGCTTTTTCACGTCCTTGGCAAACACCTCCCCGTACTGCAGGTCCTCCAGCTTATTGATCAGCCTCACAATGGCCTCCCCTTCCACAGAGGCCGACAGGAACTCCGGCTTGGGCAACTCCACCGCGTACAGCTTGGCCAGGGCAGCCTCCCGCTTTTCAGGTGTATTCCAGGCTTTGGGATCGTTCTCCAGCTCGCGCAGGGTGTTTACCAGCACTTTCCCGCTCTTCAGGTTATGGTCGGCCTCTAGGTACAGGTCCGCGTTGCCCAGTATGGCCATGTACTCCGGGCGGAAGATATTCTGGTAGGTACTGTTGTTCTCGAACTCCTTCTCACGGGCATCGAACGTGCCCTTCAGGCGCTTGTACTCCTGCACAATGCCGAACAGGTTCTTGGCGTTTACCTCCGGGCTGTTGTTGCGGTAGTTCAGGCGGTAGGTGTTCAGGTTCTGCTTCATCTCGGCGAACACACGCAGAAACTCCACATAAAGCTTCTCCTGCCGGTACGTCTCGTCGTTCACCAGCTTCTGCTCATAGGCGTTCTGGATTTTCTGCTTGCGCTTCTCGATCAGGTCCAGTGTCACCTCATCTCCCGTCAGCACATCCATCTTGTACAGCGACTTGTAGTTAGCCACCACCATAAACGGGTAGTCCTTGTAGCCGATCACTTCCTCAAGCTGCTTGCGGTCCAGCTTGCTGGAGCTCTTGGACAAGTAGTCCCCCAGCTTTACAGACTTGATCGTCACCCCCTTCACATCACTCGGCACAAAAACGTAGATGCGTACCGAGTGCAGGCGGGTATCGAAGTCCTGCCCCTCGTACAGGCGTATGGTGGAGCTGAACTTATACTCCTTTTTGGTAGTGCGGGCACTGAGCAGGTTACCGAACTCCCCCACCAGCGACAAGACGGCACCGGAGGGATTGGTGAGCTTGGAAAGGTTTACCAACTGGTTGGCCACCAGGCTAAACACCTGATCCCCCTCGCTGTTGGTCACAGCCTTGGCGCTGATCACGGCGTCGATACTGTTTTGGGTAGAGGAGAGGGGCATTTTGTCTATCACGCGCACCACCTCCAGGTGATCACTCACATGGGTCTTGTAATCCTTGCGGTTCTGGTCGATGTAAAAGTTGTAAAGCGGGTACACGATGGCATCGTTGCCGAACAGCTTCATGTTCTTCAGCTGCGCCGTGATGAAAAGGTACTCCAGCGCGTTACCGTACTTCTTTTTAGGCCGGCGTCTTTTCGTCTCCAGCTCGTTCAGCACCCGGGTAAAGCGACTGCCGTTAAACAGGTAAATATCGGTGGAGAGATACTGCCACTCATCTGAAAACACAAAATCATCGTTGTAACTATATCCCAGGCGTGTCTCGATGTTACGCTGGGCAAAAGCCTGCTGGCAAAGCAGCAGCAAAAAGAGAGCGAAAACGATTCTTCTCATAAATTACGTTACTGTCGTATAATACCGGAACTGTAAAAGCAGGATTCTGCGGTTGGAGCACTAAACGTTAAAGATGGACGTAAAGTGCATTAAAGTTGCTAATAATAACGGTAGAATCATAAAATTAATTATACAAACCTATACAAGCTATGTTAAAATATGTGATGTCGGGGATAGCCCTGGTTCTTGCCCTGTCTGTTTCACAGGAAACTTACGGGCAGAAGTATACAGGCGACACGGGCAGCGGTGTTACGGTCCGGGCCCTGAGCGAGGGCCAGAAAGTGGAGCAGCTGATTCAGTTCATACAAAAGATGCAGGGCGCCACTTTTATACGCAATGGCAGTGAGCACACCTGCCAGGAGGCGGCCGAGCACCTGCGCTCCAAATGGCAGAAGCACCAGGACAAGGTAAAGACAGCGGAGGGGTTTATTGAGGAGCTGGCCTCCCGGTCCGGCTTGTCCGGCCAAGCCTACATGATACGCCTGAAGGACGGACGTGAAATCACCACGAACGAGGCGCTGACGCGCGAGCTAAACCGGCTGGAGCAGCAGTAAACCGGCTGCTTTCATAAGCCCAGAACACAGCTTATTGCTACCACGTATGGCAAAGGACACCAAGCCCATACCGCTATGCTACAACTTCTCGAAGAATCAAGAGGCGACCTGGTTGCGTTCCGGATCTCCGCCAACGTAGATAAACAGGACTACGACGTGATGCTCCCCCTGCTGGAGGAACGCATCAGGCAGCACGGCAAAATACGGGTTTATGCAGAAGTGCAGGAGGTAGAGGATTACTCGCTGCGTGCGCTTTGGGAGGACATTAAATTCGACATCCGCCACGCCACCGATTTCAGCCGGGTAGCCATTGTAGGCGACAAAAACTGGATCGACTGGCTCACCGTTATGGCCAAGCCCTTCACCACCGCAGAGGTCAAGTACTTTGACTTCAGCCAGCGGCAGCTGGCTTGGGAGTGGATACATGCATGAGGAGGGGAAGGGCATTTTAAAATGAAAAGGCCGGGAGGTAGCTCTCCGGCCTTTTTAAATCCCTGTGGATCAGAATATGTGAAACAGGATATGTAAACAGAACAGGGGATCACAGAAACCCGTTCAACCTACTTTAATCCCTGTAGATCGCCACTTCAGCCTTACCGTTTTTGATATACCCGCGGTACATGCCTGCCGAGTTGAAAGGCATCGCCACGTTACCGTTCTTGTCCACGGCTATCACACCGCCTTCTCCACCACGCTTTACCAGCTTGTTCATCACTACTTCGTCGGCAGCTTTTTTCACAGAATAACCTTTATACTCCATCAAGGCCGCAATGTCATGAGCTACTACCGAGCGGATAAAATACTCGCCATGGCCGGTAGCCGATACTGCACAGGTATTGTTATCGGCATAGGTGCCGGCACCAATGATCGGCACATCCCCCACCCGGCCATAGCGCTTGTTCGTCATGCCGCCAGTAGAGGTAGCGGCCGCCAGGTTGCCGTAGGCATCCAGGGCTACTGCGCCAACGGTTCCGAACTTCTGCCCTTCGATAAAGATGTTCTCGTTGCTGCCTGTGCCGCCCCCGTCGTTTCCGCTGTGGTCCAGCTGCGTCTTCTCCTTGTCTTTTATGTTTTGCAGCTGCTGATAACGCGTCTCGGTGTAGAAGTAAGACGGGTCTACAAGCTCCTGCCCCTTCTCTTTGGCAAACTTCTCGGCTCCCTGGCCGATCATCATCACGTGCTCTGACTTCTCCATGACGGCACGGGCCGTGCTGATCGGGTTCCTGATGTTCGTGACACTGGCAATGGCACCGGCATTCAGGGTCTTACCGTCCATGATGGCAGCATCCAGCTCATTTTTCCCCTCGTTGGTAAACACGGCCCCTTTGCCGGCATTGAACAGTGGGGAGTCTTCCATCACGCGTACAGCGGCCTCCACGGCATCCAGGCTGGAGCCCCCTTTCTGCAACACACCGTAGCCGGTTTGCAGTGCCTCCTGTAACTTCTCTTTGTAGGCTTTCTCCTTCTCCGGCGTCATGTTGGCTTTGGTGATGGTACCGGCTCCTCCGTGTATCACCAGGGTGATCTTGCTATAGTCAGGCTTGCCTTGTGCCAGGCTCACAAAGCCCGCCAGTAAGAACAGGCACAAAAAGTACAGGCTTTTCTTCATGGTTCGTTAATGGTAAAGTTCAGGTACAACATGGCGGCGAACGCGGTGGCCGCTCTTAAAGTTAAGCTTTTTGCCTGAGGATAGGAAAACCCGCTCCGGCACATTT
>JAJLKL010000169.1:0-12524 GCA_033838975.1 Hymenobacteraceae bacterium
GTGCCGTTTTCCTGAGCATCCTTTGGGTAGCGTATGTTCATGGCCAGGAACTTCAGCATTTCACCTTCTCCGCCAGCAAACTGCGGCATCTGCTCCACATAGGTGTAGGGCCTTTCTTTAGCGATCGCGGGTTCTTTTTCAAGCTCCTCCTTCAACTCTGCTGAAACAGCAGGCTTTGCCTCAGGCTTTTGTGCTACAGGAGACTGCTCGGCTGGTGCAGGTCCGTCCAACTGCAGGGCTGCGGCTGATTTTATGGCTGCCTCTGCATCTGCCTGCTGCAGGGAAAAGAAAAGCATCAGACCACCCAGTAGCGGCAAGGCCAACAGCGGGCGTAGCCAACTCACCTCCTGCCCGTGCTGCTGCAGCATCGCCAGCCGCTTCAGTACCTGGGGTTTCTGGAAATGGCTGCCAACCGGGAGGCCCATGTTGAGCAGCGCCTCCCGGGAGAGCAGGGCGCTGTAGTGCTTTGCCTGGTGCGATGTTATTACGGTGGCGTCGGCCTGGTACTCATGCACGTCGCGCAGTTCTTTTTTCAGGAGCCAGATGAGCGGGTTAACCCAGAGAACAGCCGAGAGCAGCTCATAAAACAGTACATCCCAGGTATGGCGCAGCCGCACATGGGCCAGCTCGTGGGCCAGTACCTGCTCCTGTTCCTCCTGGTTCAGGTGCTCCTGCCTGCTCAGAAATATACTCCGGCCAAACGCAAAGGTAGGGTAGTGGCCCTGCAGCCGGTATACCTGCACTTTACCGGCCACAACTCCGGAGGGAGTGGCCTGAGCTTTTACTTTGTTTACCTGCCACAGCTGCTGAAAGAGTTTGATGAGTACCACCAGTGCCCCCAGGAGATAGGCGCAGTAAAGGAGGTAAGGCAGGATCGCTATGCCTTGCGATGGGGCGGCGTTTTCTTGTCTGTAGGCCGTTACTGTGATCTCTGACAACTGGATGACCTGCAGGGCTTGCGAAACGGCAGTTTCCGGGGCAAGCACAGCAGGCCACTTGATGAGGGGCAGGAGCAGGGCTACTGGCGGAGCAAGCAGCAGGTACAGCCTGTTGAACCGGAAGTTGTTCTGGCTCCGGAGCAGGCCGTAGTAAAACAGGTACAGCGTCAGCAGGCAAATGCCGGACTTTATGCCGTAGTTAAGTAGTGGTTCCATCATTCGGGTCCTCCTCGTTTGTGTCTAAGTCTTGTTTTACATGCCGCATCAGCTGATCCAGTTCCTGTACATCCAGGTTGTTGTCTTTGGCAAAGAACGACACCAGTTTCTCGAAGGAGCCTCCGAAGTAACCGCTCATAAAATTCTTCAGGAAGAAGCTTTTATACTTGTCCTGCTGAACAAGGGGGTAATACTGGTGAGATTTTCCGAAAGCCTCGTGTCCTACAAAGCCTTTGGTCTCAAGTATACGCACAATCGTGGACACGGTATTGTAAGCGGGCTTGGGTTCCGGAAGCTCCTCGAGGATATCGCGCACAAACCCCCGCTCCAGTTTCCAAAGCACCTGCATTATTTCCTCTTCCGCCTTTGTCAGCTCTTTCATTTTTTAATGCCTCTGGTTTTTATAGAACTAATATATAACTATTTACTTAGTTTTAAAACTAAGGTTTTAGTTTTAGTGGTTAAAAATAAAAAAAGCCCCTCCTGTGAGCAGGAGGGGCTTTCTAAAGTATCGAAAGGTGCGGCTTAATAGCCTGTATTTTGTTTCAGGTTGGGGTTCACGTCTGTCTCGCGCTGTGGAATCGGAAGCACCAGCTTCGGTGAGTCATAAGGGAAGTTGCCCACGGCTCGCATTAAACGCTTCGCCTCGTGAATTGCGTTACCCTCAAAGGCGAGTTCTCTTCTTCTCTCCAGCAGGATCTCATCCAATGTAACAGCTGTTAGAGGGGCGAGATCAGCTCTTTCCCTGATTCGGTTAATATCCATTAGCGCCTGATCCGGATCTCCGGTTCTAAAGCTTGCCTCAGCTCTGATCAGGTACATCTCTGCCAAGCGGATAACGGGTATGTTGGCAAATGGATCAAGGTACTTACCGTTTCTCAGTACTCCGCCTCCGTCGACATAGAAAACCTCACGGCGCTCATCATCCGCCGGATAAAGGTTGTTTACGTACGTTGGCACGATGTCCACATCTCCACGGCCAATACCATTGAAGTCGGCATAGAAGGTTGCCAGACCATCATTGGCTGAACCTGCATTACTCTGTGCATTCTGCTGAATGGCAAAAACATACTCTGAGATGTTTGCAGAGTTGTTGAAGGCATCTGCAAAGTTCTGAGTTAGCGTGTACTTGCCAGAGTCAATTACTCGCTCAGCTTCTGCACCGGCCTGGGCATAGTTTGTCTGTTGCATATACACACGGGCAAGGAAAGCACTGGCAACGTAAGTGTTCGCTCTGGTACCGTTAGACTCTGGAAGGAGTGTTTTTGCCCTTGTCAGATCCTCAAGCACCTGAGCGTATACGTCTGCAACAGATGCTCTGCTTACATTGTCTGCCTCTGAGATTGCTTTTGTTGGCTCAAGAACCAGCGGCACCCCCAGGTTAGTCTCTACATTACCCGCAGACCAGGGCAAGCCATAGAACCGTACAAGTTCGAAGTATACGATACCTCTGATGAACAAGGCCTCGCCTAGTACTCTGTCTCTTGCTGCCTCATCCTCAAACACACCTACATTGGCAATCACATTGTTGGCAATGTTGATGGTTTCGTAGGCTCTGATCCAGGTTCTGGTAGCCTCTGAGTTATCAGCCACCATGGTTTTACCAAAGAGCTGGCGGTACCCCAAGAAAGTACCAGACCACTGTAGTTCTCCACCGGATGCAGCAAGAAGCTCGCTGATCAGGTTAACATTTGTGCCGTACAGCTGGCCGCCCTGTAGTCTTTCATAGGCACCGATCAGGGCTGTCTGTACACCGTTTGGTGTAGATAAAGCCACATCAGCACCAATGGACTGCTGTGGATCAATATCAAGTTTATCATCGCAGGAAGCAAACAGCGTTAGCGCACTAAGTGCCGTTAAGCCTACCCCTTTGCTTAATATATTTCTCAGTTTCATACTTATTTATTCTCTTTTAATGATCGGTTTAGAAGCCAAAGTTTACACCAACAGCGATTGTCTTAGCCTGCGGAGCTGTATAGAAGTCTGTACCGGCCCCTACGTTAGACCTTGTAGACGAAGGGCCTGTGCCCTGCGTGTTAACTTCTGGATCCCAACCCGGGTAATCTGTGATCGTGAAGAAGTTCTGAGCTGTCAGGTACACGCGTACGCTTGACATGTGGGCTTTGCTTGCGATATCCTTAGGGAGTGTATAACCCAGGGTGATGTTTTTACCACGCAGATAAGAGCCGTCATAGATCCAGCGAGACGAAGTAGCCGTACCGTTACCGTCCAGGAAACGAGCCTCAGGTACATTTGTAATGTCTCCTGGCTGCTGCCATCTGTTGAGCTGGTCTCTTGTCTGGTTATCCAGGTAGTCCATGTTGGCAGACTGGAAACGACCCGCGTTGTTGTAAATGTCATTACCATACACGAACTGTAGCAAGATGCTCAGGTCAAAGCCTTTGTAAGAAAAGTTGTTGATCAAGCCGCCCTGGAAGTCCGGGTTCGGGTTACCAACCACCTGCTCCTCAGCTGCGCCATAGTCAGTAGTTGTCTCGTCGCTACCGGCACGCAGGTAGTACAGTGCATCACCTGTCTGAGGATCTACACCGGCATACTTCTTCGTCCAGAACACACCGATTGGCTGACCTTCAACGGCACGGTTAATAGCGCCTGCTCTGATCACCTGGCCCTGTAGGTCTGTGATCTCGTTTCTGTTGCGGGCATAGTTCAGGGTAGTAGACCAGTTAAACTCGCCTACAATGTTTTGGGTGGTCAGGCTAAGCTCCCAGCCCTTGTTCTCCAGTTTACCTACGTTCTTCGTGATGCTCGTAAAACCAGTGGTAGAAGGAACCTGTACGTTAAGCAGTAAGTCTTCTGTGTTCTTCTGATAGTAATCCAAAGTACCGGAGATGCGGTCATTCAGGAAACCAAAGCTGACACCTGCATCAAACTGTTTTGTCGTTTCCCACTTCAGGTCAGGGTTCTCAACGGATACTGGAATGATACCGGACACACCGGCATAAGAAACGCCGCTGTAAAGGCCTCTTGAGTCAAAGTTTCCGATCTCCTGGTTACCCGTAATACCGTAGCTCGTTTTAAGCTTCAGGAAGCTCAGGAAGTCTATACCTGACATGAAAGACTCATCGGAGATAATCCAGCCTAAGCCAACAGCCGGGAATACACCATACTTGTTATCCGCACCGAAACGGGAAGAACCATCCACACGTGCACTAAGTGAAAACAGGTACTTATCGAACAGCTTATAGTTTGCTCTTGCAAAGTAAGAAAGCAGAGAGTTTGCCGTGCCTGAAGATGAGCCAGAGGTAATATCAGAGGCACTTGCCAGTTTCTTGAAGTCATCGTTCGGGAAGCCCTGACCGGCCACATAGGTAGCGTTGGTGTTTGAGCGCTGGTAGCTCATACCTGCAACACCGTCAAGCACATGGTTCTCGCTGAAGGTCTTGCTGTAGTTAAAGAAGTTGTTGGTGGTATAGTTAACCACATTTACATTTCTCATCTGGCCAAAGCCACCTACCGGCTCACCAGTCTGTGTTTGGTTGCCTTGGTAAGCTTCTTCTTCCTGGTTTAAAAGGTCCAGACCAAACTCGCTTCTGAATGTCAGGCCGGGAGTGATGTTCAGGGCACCGTATACTTTGCTGATGTTACGGTAAACGATCGCATCGCTGAACGCATCGCGTGCCTCGATCAGGCCATTGTAATAGATCGTGTTCGCGTTGAGTTCACCCGTTTCAGGGTCATATACCGGCTGGATAGGAGCAAGGGCTACGATTTGCAATGGCGTTGCGAAGGCATTGTCATTCGCAACACGGTTGTTCTCTGATCTGGCGAGGCTAAAGTTAGCACCTACCGTGATCTTGTCGGAAGCTTTGTGATCGAGGTTAATACGGCCGCTGATACGCTCAAATGCATTCCCGATCAGAATACCCTCCTGATTGTTATAAGAACCACCTACATAGAAAGTAGTCTTTTCGTTACCACCGCTGGCCGAAACGCTCGCTTCTCTGTAAGAGCCTTTTCTGAAAACCTGATCCTGCCAGTTTGCATTTGCCGGGTCTCTCCACTCCGGGATGAAGTAGTCCATAGCATCATCGATGTCAGCAAAAAAGCCCAGGCCATTAATGTAGTAGTCAATGGTGGACGATCTCTCAAAAGATTCTCTTAGCAGGCTGGTATACTCAGGGCCATTCAGGAACTCTACTTTGTTAGTAGCCTTGCTCACACCCGTAGAGTAGCCAACGTTAAAGCTTGTTTTACCCTGCTTACCTTTTTTTGTAGTAATGATCACAACACCGTTAGATGCTCTGGAACCATAGATAGAGGCAGAGGAGGCATCTTTCAGAATGTCGATGGACTCAATGTCGTTCGGATCGAGATCGGCCAGAGGGTTGGTCGGTTCGTTGTTCGCGATACCCTGGTTATCGGAAGTGATCGGAATACCGTCCACTACATAAAGTGGCTGGTTGCTGGCAGTAACGGAGGCAGAACCACGGATACGTACTTTAATGCCCTGACCTACCTTACCGCTACCAGACTCGATCTGAACACCGGCAGCTCTACCCTGTAAGGCAGACTCCAAACTTGGGGTAGGAATGTTCTCCAGTTCCTCCCCGGATACGCGGGCAAGAGAGCCTGTAACATCGCGCTTCTCCTGCGTGCCATAACCTACCACCACTACTTCCTCGAGTTGCTTTTGGTCAGGTCTGAGCTGTACATTGATGGTAGACTGGCCGCTTACCGGTACCTCCTGTGCAACCATGCCGATAAAGCGAAACACCAGGGTGGCGTTTGGCTGCACATTCAGCCTGTATTCACCGTTAACACCTGTGGTGACACCATTGCTGGTGCCTTTTTCAAGGACTGTAACACCGGGAAGCGCGGAGCCGTCAGAGGCTGCGGTCACTCTTCCTGATACAGTTTGAGCCTGGGCCCACGCACTGCCTATAAGCGCGAAGATCATCAGGAAACTCAAAAGTACATTCTTCTTCATAGTGAATCTTTAAGGGTTGAAAAATAAAAATTAAAAAAACATGTTTAACAAGCTGACACACAGCTATTCTCTTGTTTAAAGAGTATGAAATCTTAGCAAGATATTAAAAATATATTAAAATATACTTATTTTGTTGTGGCTAATATCCAACATATTTATTGTTAGCCTATTGTGGTGTGATGGCTAGGTGTTTGTTATAAATAATTAAAGTTTAAACATCGACTCAAGGGAGGAAAGCCTGCCAATCTCGTCCTCCTGCCCCTAAACAGCAAGAGGCTCCTAACTTAGGAGCCTCTTGCTGTTTAGGGGCAGGAATTTTAATACCCGGGATTTTGTGTCAGGTTGGGGTTAACCTCTATTTGTTGTAGCGGGATCGGCCACAGGTTGCGGAAGGCTTCGCCCTCGTCCTCGCAGAAGCCCAGGCGTTCGCAGGTCAGGTCATAGCGTTTCAGGTCCATGAAGCGGAGGCCTTCGCCTACAAACTCGAAACGGCGCTGCAGCAGGATCTCATCCAGTGCCTCTGCGTTGGTGAGCCCGCTCACATCAGGCAGGCCGGCTCGGTTGCGGATTGTATTGATGTCTTCAAGAACCTGCTCATCTGCAGCTGCGCCTGCGGCCGCTTGCCTTGCTCTGGCTTCCGCACGTATCAGGTACATTTCCGCTAACCTCAGGATCGGCACGTTGTCAGCGTTCTCTGCAATGTCGCTGTACTTGATGAGGCGGTTGCGGTTGCGCTGCACGGCAGTGGTTTCGGCAAAGCGTCTGTCGCCCTGCTGTGCCGATTGAGCAAACAGGTCGAAGAATGGCTGGCGGAGGTAGAACTTCTGGCCGCCTGTCGTCGGGTCGGAGGCTGTGCCGAGGCCATTCGGATCGAAGGTGGTGAAGTTCAGCTCCAGAATGATCTCAGAGTTTCCTTCGCGCACGAAGATATCGCCGAAGTTAGGCAGCAGCTGGAACTGTTCACTGGTGATGACCTCATCTGCTTTCTGCTCGGCCAGGGCATTGTTGCCTTGCTGCAGGTACACGCGGGCCAGCAGGGCAGTGGCGGTAAGGGAGCCTGCGCGGTAGGGGGCATTGCTTATCGGATCTCCCAGGTTGGCTTCGGCAAACTGCAGGTCGCTGATTACGGCATTGTATACTTCTTCCACCGAGTTTCTGCCCTGGTCCTGGATTTCAGGGATCGTGGTTGTCGGCTCTGTTACGACAGGTACTGGGCCGAACACCTTTACCAGGTCAAAGTGTGCCAAAGCACGGAGGAAGCGCATCTCTGCAATGTAGCGGTTGCGCTGCTCCTCATCCATGTCCACGTTCTGTGCCTCCCGGATCACGATGTTAGCCCGGTTGATGGCCGTGTAAATGCTGGCCCAGGTGTTGGCAATCTGCAGGTTCGTGGCGTTTATGATTCTGGTGGAAACCTCCACGTCGGTAGTGAAAGTGCCCCGGTGCTGCAGGTTATCAGCGTAAACGCCCTGGTATAGCAGGTAGCGCAGGCCGTAGTAGTTGTTCGACTGAAATGCGCTGTAGGCTCCCAGGGCGGCTCTGTTCAGGCTGACCTCATCCGTGATGGCTTCGTCAAACTCTACCCCGTTGGTTGGGTCTATGTCCAGTTCGTCTTCGCAGGCACTGAACGTGAGAAAGCCTAGTAAAGCAAAAACTATCAAATAATATCTTTTCATGATTCTGTTTTTCTAAGGATTAAAAACCAAGGTTTACACCGAACGTGATGGTACGGGCTTGCGGGAAGGTGTAGAAGTCCACGCCAATGGTCGTGTTGGACGTGCCCGCAAAGTTTACTTCCGGGTCAAAGCCTGGGTAGTCGGTGAACGTGAACAGGTTCTGAGCCTGGGCATACACGCGCAGGCTGCGCAGCTTCATTCTTTCCACGATACTGGTTGGCAGCGTATACCCCAGGATCACGTTCTTGAAACGCAGGTACGAGCCATCGTAAATGAAGCGGGATGAGTTGCTGCGGTTGTTGTTGTTCAGGTCCAGCACGGTTGCTCTTGGCGAGTCAGTTACATCGCCTTCCTGTTGCCAGCGGTCCAGTACGTCGTCCAGCATGTTGTCGTCCAGGAAATCGTTGCCCAGGTGCTTCTGGTACTGGTGCGCAGGGTTGGCAATTTCGTTGCCATAAGAGAACTGCAGGAAAATGTTCAGGTCAAAGCCCTTGTAGGTAAAGTTGTTGGTGAAGCCTCCCACAAAGTCCGGCTGGGCGTCACCTATGATGGTCAGGTCATCGTCTGTCAGCAGGCCATCGCCGTTTATGTCGCGGAAGTTGATGTCTCCGGCCTGTGCGCCCTGCTGCTGGCGTGAAATCGGAATCTCATCCGTGGTGCTGTAGACCCCGTCCGAGATAAAGCCATAGAAGGTGCCGATCGGTTCGCCCTCGCGTAGCACCAGGGAGTTGCCGCCAAAGCCGTAGAAGATGTCCTGGCCCTGGTAGAGCTCCGTTACCTCGTTCCTGTTGAAGGAAAGGTTCAGGTCTGTGGTCCAGTTAAAGCCATTTCCTGTGCCGGCGAAGTTCACCGAGTTCAGCGCTATCTCGAAACCCTTGTTCTCCACAGAGCCAATGTTTGAGGCATAGTTGGCAAAGCCGGTTTGCGTCGGAATTGGTCTGAAGAACAGCAGGTCGTCAGTCTTCTTGATATAGTAATCCAGCGCCAGGTTAATGCGGCCGCTCAAAAAGCCGATATCAGCCCCCACGTTAAACTGCTGTGTTTCTTCCCACTTGAGGTCGGGGTTGGGAAGCTGCACCAGTGAGGTGCCCGGTCGGTCTATGTAGCTGGAGCCGGCAGTCACAAGGCCTATGTACACAAAGTCGCCGATGGCGTTGTTGCCGGTTATGCCGTAGGAGGCGCGCA
This sequence comes from Hymenobacteraceae bacterium, assembly GCA_033838975.1. GTDB lineage: Bacteria > Bacteroidota > Bacteroidia > Cytophagales > Hymenobacteraceae > Pontibacter. Next base: position 8,967 of record JAJLKL010000169.1, read on the forward strand.
GCTTCAGCTCGCTCAAAAAGTCTACGTTCGCCAGGAAGTTCTCCTCCTTGATGCGCCAGCCGGCGGACACGGAAGGGAAGTAGCCCCAGCGGTTGTCTTCGGAGAAGCGGTTGGAGCCATCCGCACGGAAGTTCACGCCTAACAGGTATCTGTCTCTGTAGGAGTAGTTGGCGCGGCCGAAGGCCGATATCAGCAGGTTCTCTACAAAGGTGTTGCTGCCCGCGTTCACTTTCACCGCGCTGCCCGCGTAGCGGAATCGTTGGTCCGGAAAGCCAAGGCCTGTCACAAAGTTTGATTTAATGGTGTTCTTCTCGCTGCTCACCCCGATCACACCAGATAGCTGGTGCGCCTCGCCAAGCGTTTTGGAGTAGTTGAGGGTGGTCTCCAGCAGGCGCTTGGTGATGGTGCTGGTGGCATTGGTGGCAGAGCCCTCTGTAGGGGTGGCGAAGGAGCCGGGGTAGTTGATGGCGGTAAAGCGGCGCTCATCCACGTCCAGCACATCCACGCCGCCCCGCACCTGCCAGTCCAGCCCGGTTGTTAAAGTATACTTGGCATACACGTTGCCCAGCGCGCGCAGGTTGACGGTCTCATCGTCGTTCTCGGTGCCTTCTGCCACAGGGTTGGTGTAAAAGTAGTTGGGTTGGGTATAGCTGCCGTCCTCATAGTACACAGGCCAGATAGGGGAGGCGGCCAGAGAGTTGGCAAAAGGACCGTAGAGGGTGTTGTCGCTCACGATCCGGTTGCTCTCCGAACGGCTAAGCTGTATGCTGGTGCCGATGGTGAATTTGTCGGAGGCTGTGTGGTCCAGGTTCAGGCGGGTGGAGTAGCGCTGGTAGCGGCTGCCGATCACAATGCCCTCCTGGTCAAAGTAACTGCCAGACAGGTAGTACCTTGTCTTAGGGTCTCCGCCGCTCAGCGAAAGCTCGTAGTTCTGGATAGGGGCTGTTCTGGTCACCTCGTCAATCCAGTTGGTGTTGGTCGGCTCAAAGTCCAGGCCTCCGTAGTAGAAATCAATAAAATCCTCGAAAGTGGCGTCAGGAGCCAAAAAGCCGTCGTTTACGTAGGCTTCCACCATAATGTCCCGGTAATCATCGGCCCCCAAGAACCCAGGCTCCTTCCACATTTTCTGAAAGCCCTTGTAAGCATTCAGGTTTATTTGAGTTTTGCGCGCGGCACCACGTTTGGTGGTGATGATCACTACCCCGTTGGCGGCGCGGGAACCGTAGATGGCCGCTGCCGAGGCGTCCTTCAGCACGTCTATCGACTCAATGTCGTTCGGGTTCAGGTCAGACAGGGCATTCACGGCCTGGCCCCCGTAGCCGATCTGGGAAAAGTCGCCGGTTGTAAGCGGAACCCCATCTACAACATACAGCGGCTGGTTGTTGGCCGAAATAGAGGAGGAGCCGCGTACCCGCACACTGATACCGCCACCCGGAGTACCGGAGTTCTGCGATATCTGCACCCCCGCGGCACGTCCCTGCAGGGCCTGGTCTACACCCACCACCGGGATGTTCTGGATATCTTCGGCGGTTACCTTAGCCGTGGCGCCGGTTACCTCGCGCCGCTCCTGCGTGCCGTACCCCACCACCACTACCTCCTGCAACTGCTTTTCATCGGTGCGGAGTTGCACGTTAATGGTAGAGCGGTTGTTTACCGGTACCTCCTGTGTAGTCATGCCAATAAAGCTGAACACAAGTATGGCATTGGGTTGTACTGCAATTTGATACTCCCCATTAGTGCCGGTGGTCACACCGTTGGTGGTGCCTCTCTCCAGTACTGTAACGCCAGGCAGCGCTGTTCCATCTGTTGCCGATGTAACCCTGCCCGATACAGTCTGAGTTTGCGCCCATGCGCTTCCTATCAGCGCAAAGACGATCACTAAGCTTAATAGTATATTTTTCTTCATTGTAGTGTTGGGGTTTATGTGATTCTGGATGATCTATTTTGGTTTAAAGCCATTTGAAGTTGATATAATTATATATAATTGGCATTTTGCTGTTGTTAATTGTAAACTTTAGGGGTTCTGGTGCATGCAGATCAGTAGCAGCTGTTCTGTCTTTGTTGTATTATTAAATTTATATATATGTAAGTGCGGTTTTGTTGCCTTGTTTCTGGAATAGTTGAAGTGATTTCCAGATGCTCTTAAACGTATAAAGTTTTGTAGCTGAGGCTATAAGCTTATACTAACTTATGATGTGGATGTTGCAGTTTTAGATGGTAAAATTTACTTTATAGCTGGTTAAGAGATGGGGGTGATAGGTGGATGTCTTTGAATAAGTAAATTTATAACTGCTCAAGAATAGTAACGGAGAGAAAACCATGCCCGTCACTTTGCACGGTGCGCCACCCCATCTGCCGTAGCTCTCTTCTGATGAAGTTGTTTAGCAGCCCATGGGCTACAAGTACAGTTGTGTTGTTTGAGTGAGCATCCCGGGCAAGTAGTTGAGCACAGTCGCGGGCGCGCTGCCTTGCCTCTCTGAAGGTTTCTATGCCCTTACTGTTTAGGCCCATAAACCAAAGAATGCGTGCTGACAGCAACCACAGCTTGATAGGGAGCCTGATGAGCGGGAGTGAAAAGATTCTTCGTTCAAACTCCCGGAAACCGTGATCAACCTGTAGCTTGATTTCATCTCCAAAAATAGCCCTGGCCGTGAGCTGTGAGCGTACCAGGGTGCTGCAGTATACCTTGCCTACTTCCTGATAAGGGATTATCTCATGCGACAGGACGAACTGCTCCACCTGTGCCGCGTCGTAATCGGAGATATACTGGCGGGCGTCCACCTCGGTGTATAAGCCCTGGCTGGATACTTTGGGGCGCGCATGGCGGATGAGGAAGATGCGTTTCGGTAAGTCAGTACGTGCTTGATCAGGTTCCACTCTTGTACGGTTGTCTGGTTGCTCTACTAAAGTATACGCAGACAGTCGTACCCGTTACAATGGGTTAGCTACGCCTGAGCAGGGGAAGCAGGATCCTGAAAAACCGTTTGCTTGATCTGTTCCCACTCCGGCTTAAGTATGCTATAGTATATGGTGTCACGGCGGCGGCCGTCGTGCATCCGGGTGTGGCTGCGCAGTACACCTTCTTCCGTGGCGCCTAATTTTAGCATAGCTCTTCTGGAACGCTGGTTCAGCACATCGGTTTTCAGCTCCACACGCTCATACTGCAGCACCTCAAAGGCATGCCTCAGCAAGAGGAACTTGCAGTGCCTGTTCAGCCCGCTGCCCCGGTACTCCCTGCTTAGCCAGGTCCAGCCGATCTCCAGCCGCTGATCAGGAGCCGAGATGTTGCCGTAGCTGGTGCTGCCTGCCAGCTTGCCGGTGGCCTTGTCGATGATCATAAAAGTATAGCGGCTGCCCTGGCGGTAGCCGTCCTCAGCCGTCGAAACCCAGGCCTCCAGTTCCTGCTCACTGCTGATGCGGGTAGGCATGTAGCGCCAGATATCCTCATCGAAGGCTATTCGGGTTAAAGCAGCCTTGTCGGAAGGCTGGTAACGGCGGAGCAGTACGTGCTCGTTCTCAAGCGTGAGAGGCTGGTTGAAGTTCATGGTTTTTAGGTGG
>JAJLKL010000170.1:0-15139 GCA_033838975.1 Hymenobacteraceae bacterium
GGCATTGGCAGGGCTACCGCCGTGCTGTTTGCGCAGCACGGGGCAAAAGTAGCCGTCGTGGACTGGAAGGAGGACGAGGAGACGGTGAACAGCATCAGGTCTGCCGGCGGGGAGGCCATCTTTATCCGGTGCGACGTATCCAAACCCAGCGAGGTAAAGGCAATGGTGGACCAGACGGTCAGCACCTTCGGCCGCCTGGATTATGCCTTTAACAATGCCGGCATTGAGGGGGAGTCTGCCCCCACGCATGAGGTAACGGAGGAGAACTGGGACAGGGTCATCGGCATTAACCTGAAAGGCGTCTGGCTCTGTATGAAGTACGAGCTGCCCCACATGCTCAGCCAGGGCAAAGGCGCCATCGTGAACTGCTCCTCCATTGCCGGGGTGATCGGGTTTCCGGGCATACCGGCCTACACGGCATCAAAGCACGGGGTGCTGGGCCTGACCAAGACCGCAGCGCTGGAGTACGCGCAGTCCGGTGTGCGCATCAATGCGGTTTGTCCCGGGGCCATTAAAACGCCTATGATCGACAGGTTCATCGAAAAGAACAAAACCACGGAAGAGGCCATGGCAAGCAGCGAGCCGATCGGCAGGTTCGGGCGTCCGGAGGAAATCGCGGAGGCCACGGTATGGCTCTGCTCCGATGCTGCTTCTTTTGTTACCGGGCACCCCATGCTAGTGGACGGCGGCTGGGTGGCCAGGTAGGTACAGCATGCGCCTTACAGACTCTTTTATCCATGCCCGTGAAGCCTGTGGGATGAGTCACATGCAAGACTTCTCGCGTATAACCGCTGTACAACAACCGGAAACGACACATGCACATTGTACACGACACACAGGACCTTCGGTTTTACGCCCATGCGGGGGAGCAGCAGGCCGAACTTACCTATACGTATACCGATGAGGGGGCCATGGACTTCGACTACACCTTTGTGCCGGAGGCGCACCGGGGGCAGGGCGTGGCGGATGAGCTGGTAAAAGCGGGGCTGGAGCATGCCCGTGAGCACAAGTGCAGGGTTATACCTTCCTGTCCGGTAGTAGAAGCTTATGTAAAACGCCACCCAGCCTACAAAGACCTGCTCGCCTAGCAGAGAGTTTCAGGAGCTACACGAACTGCCAGGGTATAGCTCCTGTACACCTCCTACCTCTACCCTGCAGGCATTGCAGCTGCAACTAATCCTTTTCTGTGTCGTTGCATTAGAATATTGTTTTCCTGATATTTTGGTGATGTAGCATCAAAGTACAATACACTGATCGACAACTATGAAAAGATACGCCATAGCCTTTCTGACGGCTTCCACACTCTTCTTCTTTAACTCCTGCTCCACTAACCCGGTGACGGGTAAAAAGGACGTGGTACTCATGTCTGAGGCACAGGAAATAGCCCTGGGCCAGCAGTCGGACCCTCAAATTGTGGCCCAGTTCGGGCTGTACGAAAACGAGGCCATGCAACGTTTCATCAAGGAAAAAGGGCAGCAGATGGCCGCTGTCTCACACCGGAGCAACATCCAGTACGAATTCAAGATCGTGGACTCCCCCGTTATCAATGCCTTTGCCGTGCCGGGTGGCTATGTGTACTTTACCCGGGGCATTATGGCGCACTTTAACAACGAGGCGCAGTTTGCAGGGGTGCTCGGGCATGAGATCGGGCATATTGCGGCGCGCCACACGGTGCAGCAGCAAAGCAAGGGAGTACTGGCGCAGCTGGGCCTGATAGTGGGTATGGTAGTGGTGCCGGAACTGGCGCAGTTCGGAGACCTGGCCTCGCAGGGAGTAGGGCTGCTGTTCCTGAAGTTTGGCAGGGACGCCGAGCGGGAGTCGGACCGGCTGGGGGTAGAGTATTCCAGCAAAATTGGCTATGACGCCGCTGAGATGGCCGACTTCTTTGTAACACTGCAGCGAAAGCAGGAGGAAAGCGAAGCCTCCCCCCTCCCCACCTTCTTGTCTACGCACCCCTCCCCTGCCGACCGCTATGAGAGGGTGCATGAACTGGCCACTGAATGGAAGCAGAAACTGAGCCTGACCACCGCTGAGGTTGGCAGGAACTCCTACCTGAAAATGATCGACGGCATGACCTATGGGGAAGACCCCAGGCAGGGCTTTGTGGAGAATAACGTCTTCTACCATCCTGACCTGAAGTTCCAATACAGCGTACCCACCGCCTGGAGGCTCCAGAACACGCCACAGCAGGTACAAATGGCCCCCGATAACGGGAAGGCCATGATGATCCTGACACTGGCCCAGGGCGAGTCCCTGGAGGCAGCTGCAAAGCAGACACTGCAAAACTACCAGCTACAAGCCGTTGAATCGCAGCGGGTAACGGTAAACGGCTTGCCTGCCATCGCCATGGTAGCCGACCAGAAGCAGGAGCAGATGACCATCCGCACCCTGACCTACCTGATCCAGTATGGCGGCCGCATCTACAGCATGATGGGCGTTAGCGCAGCGAATGACTTCAACACCTTTTTCAACACTTTTGCAGGCTCTATGCAAAGCTTTCGGGAGCTGAACGACCCCGATAAGCTGAACAGGCAGCCGGAGCGGGTAAGCATCCGGAGCGTGCAGCAGACAAGTACCCTGGCCCAGGCTTTACAGGCAAACCAGGTACCTAACAACCGCCTCGAGGAACTGGCTATCCTCAACGGTATGCAGCTACAGGACCGGGTGGAGCGGGGCATGCTGATCAAGGTGCTCACAAAGTAGCAGCGGAAAACCAAACAGCAGCGCCTGCCTTTTTCAGTAGTGATAAAGCAGGTGCTGCTACGCCCGGCAGTTGCTGTAAGAGCCTGTTTAAATTTTGTTTTTACAGGCTCTTAATGGCCTTGGTTCTTACGCCTGTTTCTTTCGTCCACAGCGCCCACGATCTTCAGGAAGGGATTAGGGCCGGTGGAGATGTCCTCCCGCACATCCGAAGTATGTATACCCGTCGATGGTAACAGGGCCAGCAGAGCAGGTATGGCCGACTTCAAGGTGGTTACGCAAAGCCGGACACTACTGATGGAGCAAACACAGCAGATGCTGGCTCACAGGATGGGCGACGCGCCTGTTTGCACCGTCTGCGGCCACATCACTAGTCGCTCCGGCACCTGTTATAAGTGCCTGAACTGTGACAGCAGCCTGGGGTGCAGGTAGATATAATCCATAGCCGCGGGCCACATAAAACCCGAAGACTGTGGACCTCTACAGGCTCCACAACCTTCACACACCCACAACCACCTAATATACAGGTATATATACAGCAGCAACATCTGATACCCACACTTAATATTAAATATATTATATTATATATCGCAGAATCCTATCATTTTATAAAAATATTTATAAACATCATATAAGTAGCGTTCCTTAACTTTAGCCGATATTTCCATTTGAAACTTACAAGGTTGTAGCATGACGGGAGGATTGAACCCGAAGGCGTGGGAGAAAATGATCCAGGTATCTTCTGATATGTCCTGCGCTTTTGATCGGGGCGGCTATTTTATTTACGCAAGCGATGCCAGTAAACGGATTCTGGGCTACAGCAGTGAGGAACTGATCGGCCGGCACTACAGCGAATTCCTGCACCCTGATTACCTGCAGGCAACCCGAGAGGCCCTGCAAAGCGTCTTACGAAACACTTCGGCGAACGATATTGAGAACTGCTACATCCACAAGGATGGTAGCGTAGTCTCGGTTTCATGGTCTGCACTGTGGTGTGAAGAGGACGGCACGATTTTCTGCATTGCCCGTGATGTTACGGAACTAAAGAAAAGTAGGCTGAGACTGGAGGAAAGCCAGCAGCTTTATAAAGCCCTTTTTGAATACAACCCGGATGTGCTGTTCATCCAGAACAAAGAAGGCCTTGTGCAGGAGGTGAACCAGAGCTTTTGCGACATTTTCGGTATTTCCAGAGAGGAAGCCATGGACCGGCCCACCACATCGTTTCTTCCACCCGAGATGGTGCCGCTGTGCCAGATGTACCTTGGGCAAGCCCTGCAAGGCCATATGGTCAGGTACGACCTGGAGCTTTGTACAGCCAACGGAGAGCGTAGGCTCTTCGATGTTTCCAAAACCCCGATCACATCGGGTGGTGAGGTGGCCTATGTCCATACCATTCTCAAAGACATCACCACCGTGGTGCGCTCTTACGAAAAACTCTCGCGCCAGGCAAAAAAACTAAACTCCATTTTTGAGAGTATCACCGATGCCTTCTTTACGCTGGACCGGAACTGGAACTATACCTACACCAACAGCGAGTTTGACCGGATCCTGAACGTTGAGCGAAGATCGCTGGAGGGAAAGAATATTTGGGAGGTGTTTCCGGATGGCGTGAACGGTATTTTTCATCAGAAATACCGCTACGCCATGGTCACGGGCAAAAGCGTGCATTTCGAGGCTTTTTCCCAGGAGCTACAGCTGTGGCTCGAGCTCCGGGTGTACCCCACCGAAGAGGGGATTGCGGTATACTTCACCGATAATACCGAGCAGAAAAGAATACAGCAGGAGCTGGAAAAGCTGTCCCTGGTGGCAAGCAACACCACCAACGGCGTGATCATCACCGATCCTGAGCGCCGGATCGAATGGGTAAACAAAAGCTTCACCAGGTTAACAGGGTACAGTCCTGAAGAAGCCATCGGGAAAAGGCCTTCGGAGCTCCTGCATGTACACGCATCAAGTATACAGGCCTTTGAGGCCATTAGCCAGGAAATAGTAAAGGGCAAACCAGTTTCCTTTGAGATCCTGAACCACAGGAAGAACGGGGAGGAGATCTGGTTCTCGGTGCAGGTAAACCCCGTTTACAACGAAGCCGGTCAGCTGGTCCGGTATATCACCATTCAAACCGACATCACGGAAAGGGTGAGAGCGCGGCAGGAGCTTGAAATGCTCTCGCTGGTGGCAAGCAATACGGATAACGGGGTGGTGATCACGGATGCCAACGGGCTTACGGAGTGGGTGAACGAGGGCTTCGTGAAGATAACCGGCTATACCCTTCCCGAAATAAGGGGCCGTAAGCCCGGTGAGCTGCTCCAGGGCGAGGGGACGCAGGCAGACGCGGTGAAGAAGATCCGTAACAACCTGAAGCAGGGCACACACTTCAGCACCACGCTCATCAACTATAAAAAGTCAGGTGAGAGATTCTGGGTGTCGATGGACATTACCCCTATCTTCGACAACGATGGCGCCATCACCCGTTTCATTGCCATCCAACGGGACATCACCTTCCGGAAAGAGGCTGAGGACAGCCTGATGAAGATGACGCAGGACCTTTACAGTCACAACAGCGACCTGCAGCAGTTTACCTACATCGTGTCTCACAACCTGAGGGCACCGGTTGCCAATGCCCTGGGGCTGACAAGGCTCCTGACAAGTATTGGCAAGCACTCCGGCCAGTTCGATCAGGCCTTGTCCAACCTGAGCCAGAGTGTAGTTAACCTGGACACCGTCCTCAAAGATATCAACATGATCCTGAGCATCCGGGACAGCAGGGGCAACCTGGAGCTGGAGCCGATAGCGCTGAAGCTAGTGGTACAGCAGGCACTCTCGTCATTGCAGGAGTCGCTCCGGCAGTGCGGCGGCACTGTGCTGAATGCTATTCCGGATGACCTTACTGTTCGGGCCAACAAGGCATACCTGTACAGCGTGTTCTACAACCTACTGTCAAATGCCATCAAATACCGGTCTGAGAAGCGTGCACTTGTCCTACAGATCAGGTGCTACGGTGATTCCGGGAAGGGTGTGCTCGTCTCTCTGTCCGACAACGGCTCAGGTTTTGACATGCAAAAAGCTAATAAAAATATGTTCAAGCTTTACAAGCGCTTCCATTCTGATAAAAAAGGAAGGGGCATTGGCCTGTACCTGGTAAAAACGCACCTGGAAGCCATGGGCGGGCATATAGAAGTCAACAGCCAGGTGGGGGTAGGTACAAAGTTCCTGATCTACCTGGCTAAGGTATAGCACCGCGCGCCGAAAGAAAACATTACCCATCAGTTACTTAATCAAACAACCTGGTTCTGTGAACAGAACTTAATGCCGACATGGAAAACACTTTAGGAAGCCCTGGGGCTAGAGAGAAGGAGGAAGAAAGGCTGGCTAAACTGTACGGCTACAACATTACGGCAAACTACGAGAAGGCTGGCACCTTCCAGCACGTGGTAGGCATGGCTGCCCATATCTTCAAGGCACCTATTGCCTTCGTGAACTTTGTGGATGAGAGGAGCACTTGGATCACGGATAGTTGGGGGATGCAGGGCATTACCGAACTGGATCGCGGTGTCACGCTCTGCTCCCATGCAATACTTCGGGATGGGGTAACTGTTTTTGAGGATGCGAAGGAGGAACCGTGCCTGCTGTCCAACCCTTTCGTTCATGGAGACTTTGGACTGCAGTTTTATGCCGGCGCCCCAATCAGAACGCCGGAAGGCTTCAACATAGGCATTGTGGGCATCGGGGATACCAGGCCACGGAAGTTCTCCAGGGAAGAAGAGAAGACACTGGAAGGCCTCGCAGCCATTGTAATGGAGGAGCTGGAGGAAAGGCGGGAAAGGCTCAACCAGGATTCCTCCCGACAGGGTTAGCAACCAATGCCGTCAACCTAAGGCGAAATGATCTTTGTATTTCCTTGAGTTGACGGCATTGGGTTAGCAACTGATAGCTGCCTGCGGAGTGGCCAGAGCAACCGCAACAGCACACCCAGCGCAATAACCTGTAGCAGGGCGGCCACCCCGCCTATACCATAGCTCAGCGCACCAGGCATAGCCCATGGCACAGAGAGCAGGCAAGCCGGAAAGCAGACCCAGAAAAGCCACCAGCAGCCAGTTCCGTTTCGCGTGCAGGTTAAAGGCAAACATATACTTTATTCCTTAATCATCTACCGGAGGGCCCAAATCGCCACGGCTCCGCCAGGCCACATAGGTACGCGGGCTTACCGGTCCGGGTATTTTACGCCTGACCTTTCTGCGTTCCTCGATCGGGATGTACAAGTTTAGCATGAATGTATCAGGTAAAAATGACGGAGATCTCTTTAAGGAAGGGCTTTGTGTGATTTAAGAGCCTGTTTCAATTTCGTTTTTACAGGCGAAAATGGATCAGAAAGAATTCTGGCGAAGCGGTCTTTGAGCTTCATAGCAGCACTGTGGGGCGAGAAAAGCGTGAAGTCAGGTTCCTTTATGGGCCGTTTGCAGCGTAAAGGGCGAGTTTTAAACATGCTCTAAGGCCAAAGTAACCTCCTTTCTATTGAACGGTGCAAAAATCCGTCTGAATGCACGAAATCCGGTGACGAAAGCACAGCGGCTCCCCCTCTTACTGCACGCTTTTACCCGCCTGCACATTACCTACTTGAACTCAAACACTTACAGATTAGTTTACCCCATAACAAACCCATAAAATACAAACACACACAGGTAATAATCATACTAAAACCCTCTAACAAAGCATAGGAAGCCACAGGTAATGAAAAACACATTTGTCTCTCTTGATGAGATCACAAATTTTCTGCCCGACACTGTTATCATGGTTGACGAGCAAATACAGATCGTTGCCGCCAATGAGCAAACCTTTACCCTCTTTGGGTACCATCCCCAGGAGATAATTGGGCAAAAGCTGAATGTGCTGCTACCGCACCGGCACAGAGCAAAGCATGATGAGCACTTCTCTGCGTACCTGACACAGCCGTCGGTACGCAGGATGGGCGTGAACCTGCACCTGTTCGGGCTGCGGAAAGACGGTGCGGAGATAGACATTGATGTGGCTCTTTCCCCTGTAGAGGTAGCCGGTAAGAAACTGGTGATTGCCACCATCCGGGATGTTACAGATAAAAAGGAGCTGGAGCGTATGCTGCTAAGGAAAAACGAGCAGCTGGAGACCATTAACGCAGAGCTGGAGCGGTTCGGCTACATGATAGCCCATGACCTTAAGTCTCCGCTTGTCAACATTCACGCCCTGGTGCACCTGATGACAAAGGAGCTTCCGAATGAAAAGAGCGAAAAGCTGGAGGAGTACATTACCGCTGTGCAGAACAGCCTGGAGTCCATGACCAGCATGATTTCCGGGGTGTCTGCTTACAGCAGTGCAGGCACAGGCGAAAACAAGGTGGAAGAGGTAGACCTGAACCTGATCGTGGCAGAAGTACAGAAGCTGATCAAGGTACCGGAAAAGGGTAGCCTTGAGGTAGCGGGACAGCTGCCGGTGATCCGGGGCAATAAAGTAAAAGTGCTGCAGGTGTTCATGAACCTCGTGTGTAATGCCTTCAAATACAACGATAAGGAAGCGCCGAGGGTACAGGTCAAATGCTCGGTAAAAGAGGGGCAGTACCTGATCAGCGTCTCCGACAATGGGCCTGGCGTGCCTACAGCGCTTCGGAGAAGGATTTTCAGGCTGTTTGACAAGGGGAGCTCCCAGAGAAAAGACGCGCAGGGCATCGGCCTGGCGATCGTTAAAAAAATCATTGAAGAGCGCGGCGGGAGGGTTGCCGTTGGCGACAGCACATTGGGTGGTGCAGAATTTACTTTCACCTGGCCCTCCCCTGCTATCACACGCAGCGCCTTTGCAGCTGTAACAGCAAGACAGCAGTCCGGCTGCCCTTTCCAGGCCGGGAGCCTGCAATAATTTATCACATCACTTACTACAAGGACTTACATGAGCCAAGAGTTTCTGACGCTTCGCTTTAGCCCGTCTGGTAAATACCTTTCAGCTAAGTGGCAACGCCCGGTGAGTAGCGAGGAGTATCGCCAGGGTATTCGTATGATTGCGTTCTGTATCGCCACCCTGAAGGTGCAGCTAGCGTCTATTGATTTCAGAAAGACAGGTGCGCCCTCGCTAAAGGATCAGTGCTGTACGGCTGAGTTTCTGAGGCAGGCACTTAAAAACACGGACTTACGCCGTAGCGCCCGGGTGCTTTCCGGTCAGGATGCACATTGGCAGGCTTACAGGCAAATAATGGAGGAGGCCGGTACGCTTCCCTACCAGGCAAAGGCGTTCAGCTCCCCGGACCAGGCTCAGTCATGGCTGTTCGAGGGCCAGGAAGGATGTCCTCCCGTTGCGGAAAGTTTTATCGACATCCCGCTGAGCCACAGTGCCACTGACCTTCGCAAGCTGCTGCGAAACAGCACCCTGCCAGACAGTGAGGCAGGCACCGGCAGTGCTGAATCTGAAGCGAAAACAGCTCCTGCTAATCACATCCTCTGCAGTACAGACTTTGTAGAGATCAACCTGCATGAGCAGGCGCGCTTGCTCTCCGTTCGCTGGTTAAGGCCTGTAAAGAGCCATGAGTATAGGCATGGCATTACAGAAGCCGGGTGTGCCCTGCTGCGGCACGGCGCAGAACGGCTGCTGGTTAATAACCAACGGATCAGCTTGCCGACTCTTGACGACCAGCGCTGGCTTACAGACACCTGTAGCCGTGTACTTTCCCGGAGCCGCCTTCAGCAGCTGGCAGTCGTTTATTCCAGCAACATCATGCAACAAATGACAAGCGAGGCGCTCGACGCAAAATTGAAAGCCACGAACCTGTCGTACCAGACACAATTCTTCCTTACCGAAGAGGAGGCCATGGAATGGCTGATGATGCCTAAAGAAGCACTTCAGCTACATCACCAGAGACGTTAGCAGTGGCCTCTGCAGGACTCATTTCATTTTTACCCTGACCTGTCACGCTCCTCAGCCTCAGGAGCGTGACAACACAGACTATACGCCCACGCCGTCAGCTGAAGACAGGCTTGGGGCAATGCCGTCCTCTAAAGAAAAGGTAAGTCCACTGACGCTATAGTGGTCGCCCTTGCGGTGTGTTTTCCCCAGCATTTGTTGGTCAGAAGGCCATAGCCGTCAGGCTATGGGCAGAAGGCTCAACAAGGGCAAATGGGAACGCTTCAGTGGACGGCATCGAGGCTTGGGGTGCCCCAACGGATAATCAATCCCACCGATCCAGAACCTCTTTTAACAGAGATGCAGCATTTTTTGTACTGAAACTACAGACATGCAGCTATTTCTATATAGTCAATGACGTAAGTCATTTTTGAGGTTGATCCTACTCATTTCCTCTCGCGCCTCCCCCGCTTACCTTGTGAAAATTTTGTTTCGGAGCAGTTATTGGACAAAACTGGCATAAGTTCAAAATATGTCGGGTTGCAAAAACTCATTCATAGAAGTTTACGAACAAGCAGGTATGGAATTGTATCAAATTAGACTTTAAAGCTCTGGAAGCATGAAACATACTGCAACATTTCGACAGACTGCCGGAAGTTTTGACCCAAACAACCTACAGGTGACCTACTGCACCAAATCAGACAATGAGCTGAAGCTGGCTTACTGGCTTTTTAACATGATGGGGAAACCCGCGCTGGTAAAGGCCGGCGGGCTGGCCACCATCTGGGCGCTCAAGCTTGGGCTGCCTATCAAAGGGCTGATCCGAAGCACCATATACAGGCATTTTTGCGGCGGCGAAACAGTAGAAGAAGCACAAAAGGTGGTGGATAAACTGTCCGCGGCCCGGGTGCATACCGTGCTGGATTACGCCGCTGAGGCACAGAATACCGAAGCAGGCTTCGATGCGGTTCAGGACGAGATCCTGCGCAACATTGAAACAGCCCGCGAAACCAAGGCTTTCTCCTTCATCAGCATAAAGCTGACAGGTATAGGCTGTAACGACGTTTTTGAGAAACTGCACAATCAGGAAGGCCTGACTCCGGAAGAGCAAAGCGCCTTCGAGAGAACCGAAAGGCGCCTCGACAGCATCTGCAAGGCTACCGCCGATGCCGGTATGACCGTGTACATCGATGCTGAAGAATGCTGGCTACAGGCCCCGATGGATGAGCTGGCAGAGAAAATGATGCGCCGTTACAACACACAGCGTGCCGTTGTTTACAACACCCTGCAGATGTACCGCACCGACCGGGTAGCCTATCTGAGAGCGTGTCTGGAACGCTTTAAAGGCGAGCAGGTTACGCTGGGAATAAAGCTGGTGCGTGGGGCGTACCTGGAAAAAGAACAGGAACGCGCCAGCGAGTTCGGTTACCCCTGCCCTGTCTTCACCAAAAAGGAAGACACCGACAGGAGCTTTAACCAGGCCATCGACATCTGCCTTGAGCACCTGGACAGGCTGGAGGTATGCGCCGCCACCCATAACGAGGAGAGCATTACCTACCTGACCAGACGCATTCAGGAGGATCCGATTGAAGATCACCTGCAGCGCATCCATTTTTCCCAGCTCTATGGCATGAGCGACAACCTGACCTATAACCTGGCGGATGCCGGGTATAACGTGTCGAAATACCTGCCTTACGGGGAGGTAGCCACCGCCATACCTTACCTCATCCGGCGGGCTGAGGAAAACACCAGCATTGGCGGGCAGATGAGCCGGGAGCTGGCGCTGCTGGAGCAGGAGATGCAGCGGCGCAACTTATGACGAGTAACTAAAGATCATAACATACACATGCAACCAAACACAGTTCATACTTTCCACCTGCCTGTCATGGGGCTGGCTTTTTCAATAGACTCGCCCCTGAAGGTAGCGCGCTATGGCATTTCCTCCGTTATCTCGCTCAGCGACGATACTTTGCTGGAGCAGATGCGGGCTCATTACAGCCAGCAGCACCAACTGCCCTACACCCCGATCACGCCGGATGAGGAGGATTACAGGGCCAGACGTGTAACCGCCTACCTGAACCTGGTGGATGAACTGGTGACCAGGCAGATGCTGGAGCTGCGGCAGGAGGAGTTCACGCCCGACTCCGAGCTAACCAAATACTTCAGGCTGCTGCCGGACACTTCTCCGCTCAAAGCGCTGTACCTGCAGTTGCAGCAGACAGCGGAGCCGGCGCAGCGGCAGGCGCTGGAAAGAGAGCTACGCGATGCCCTGGTACCCGGCAGCATCGACGTGAACATCATGACCAAGCTCGACAAGACGAACTACAGCAAAACTGGCGAGGCCTTGCCGCAGGAGTATACCGATGCGCTGGCAGCGCTTCGGGGCTTTGCGCAGAGCACGGTGCAGGCGTCGGTGGTGTTCTCGGCAGGTATGAACATGCGCCTCTACGGGTACATGGACCAGTTCCCCTGCTTCTTCCCGGATAACGCCGGCTATTTTGAGAAGAGGATCATCATCAAGGTAAGCGATTATCGCTCCGCCATGGTGCAGGGCAAGATATTGGCCAAAAAGGGCCTGTGGGTATCAGAGTTCCGCATCGAGTCTGGCCTGAACTGCGGCGGCCACGCCTTTGCCACCGACGGCTACCTGATCGGCCCCATTCTGGAGGAGTTCAAGCAGAACCGGGAGGCCCTGCGCGCGGAGCTTTACAGCCTGTTCAGCTCAGCCCTGGCCAGCAAGGGCATTCACGTTCCGGGGGAGATCCCCCGTCAAAGGCTCACCGTGCAGGGCGGTATCGGCACGGCACAGGAGCAAAACTTTCTGCTGGAGCACTACGGTGTAGACGCTACCGGCTGGGGTACTCCCTTCCTGCTCGTCCCGGAGGCCACCACCGTAGACGAGCCAACGCTGCAACAATTGGCAAAAGCCAAAGCAGAGGATCTGTACCTGAGTCCGATCTCGCCGCTAGGCGTTCCTTTCAACGCGATGCGCGGCACCTCCAGTGAACAGCTGAAGCATGACCGCGCCGATCGGGGCAAGCCCGGTAGCCCCTGCGTGAAAAAGCACCTGGTATCCAACAGCGAGTTCACCGAAGCGCCTATCTGCACAGCCTCACGCAAGTTCCAGCGCCGAAAGCTGGAGCAGCTACTAACGCTTAACCTGACACCCGAAGCCTATAAAGCAGAAGAGGCCAAAGTACTGGCGAAGGAGTGCCTCTGCGAAGGATTGGCCAACTCGGCTCTCCTGCTGTTTAACATCGGCAAGAAGGCAGCCTCCAAGGCTGTAACCATTTGCCCGGGACCGAACCTGGCCTACTTCTCCGGCATCTTTAAGCTTCAGGAGATGGTGGACCATGTCTACGGACGCTTCAACGCCCTGAACCAGACCTACCGTCCGCACATGTTCATCAACGAACTAAGGATGTACATCAACTACTGGAAGGAGAAAAAGGCCGAGCAGCTTGACACCCTGACGGACAAGCAGGAGAAGTACCTGGAAAGCTTCTGGCAGAACCTGCAGGAAGGCATCAGGTACTATAAAAAGCTGCTGCCGTCGATCTTCGCCGATGAGCTGGAGCGGCAGGTCATCATGCTGGATGAACTATTAGAGGCTGAAGATCAACTGTTAACAGCGCGACTGAAGAAAGTAGCAGCCGTATAAGTATCGTATGACTAAAATCAGACTTACTCGTCTCTTCCATTTCGAGACCGCCCATGCCCTGCAGCACTACGATGGCCCGTGCCGAAACATCCATGGCCACTCCTACAGGCTGGAGGTGACGGTGATCGGCACGCCGCTGGTAAACGAGCAGCACCCTAAAAACGGCATGGTGATAGACTTCGGGGACCTGAAGAAGATCGTGCAGGAGCTGATTGTGGAGCCACTGGACCACGCCCTGCTCCTGCGGGAGGACAGCGCGCAGGAGCTGATCGAAACGCTTAGGCAGCTGAACCACAAACTGGTACTGACTCCCTATCAGCCCACCTGCGAGAACATGCTCATCGATTTTAAGGCAAGGCTGAAAGACAGGCTTCCGCACTACGTGCACCTGCACAGCCTCAAGCTATGGGAAACGCAGAACTCCTTTGCCGAGTGGTATGCCTCTGACAACGTGTAGCGGCCTGGATGCTATTGCTCTCTTTTGGTATCGGCTGGAGAATCCTCCTATGTATGCCGGAAAGTAACGTGAAAACACAAGCAGAGCGCAGGAGATTTTCCTGCGCTCTGCTTTTTCCATCTATCAACAAATTCGCTTTTAACGGTGGGGCCTGTCCATTATTCCAGTACCCTTTCCTGCGGGAGGTTTGACGACTGCGTTTGCGAGAACGGTACGTTCTGAGGGATGTAATCTTCTTTTGCCCCCGGTTTGCTGTAATCGTAAGGCCATCTGTACACCGCCGGTATCTCGCCTGGCCAGTTGCCGTGACCTGGCAGCACCGGCGTTGTCCACTCCAGCGTATTGGCATGCCATGGGTTAGACGAGGCCTTTCTGCCGTAAAAAATACTGTAAATAAAATTGAACAGGAAGATGAACTGCGCACCAAAACCCAAAATAGCGGCAACACTGATGAACGTGTTCATATCAAAGAAGATATTGAAAGCATCAAAACCAGTCCAGGCGTAGTATCTTCTCGGGAAGCCAGCAATGCCCAGGTAGTGCATCGGCATGAACACCAGGTAAGAGGCCAGGAAGGTGAGCCAGAAGTGCACTGCCCCCAGTTTCTCGTCCATCATACGGCCAAACATCTTCGGGAACCAGTGGTATACGCCTGCAAACATGCCGAAGAAGGCAGCAGCCCCCATCACCAGGTGGAAGTGCGCCACCACAAAGTAGGTATCGTGCAGCTGGATGTCCAGTGAGGAGTTGCCCAGGATGATACCGGTAAGACCACCAGAGATGAACAGGGACACGAAGCCAATGGCAAACAGCATGGCTGTGGAAAAGCGGATGTTACCCCTCCAAAGCGTGGCCAGCCAGTTGAACACCTTCACCGCCGAAGGCACGGCAATGATGAGCGTCAGGAACATGAACACAGAGCCCAGGAACGGGTTCATACCGGTCACGAACATATGGTGCGCCCACACGACAAATGAAAGGATGGAAATACCTATCAGGGAGCCGATCATGGCACGGTAGCCGAAGATGGGTTTGCGGGCGTTTACCGATATAACCTCCGATGTAATACCAAAGGCCGGCATGATCACGATGTATACCTCTGGGTGCCCCAGGAACCAGAACAAATGCTGGAAAAGTATGGGTGTACCGCCTGTGTTAGACAGTGCCTCCCCAGCGATATAGATATCAGACAGGTAGAAGCTCGTGCCGAAGCTACGGTCGAAGATCAGCAGCAGGGCCGCAGAAAACAGCACCGGGAAGGAAAGCAAACCAACAATAGCTGTCAGGAAAAAGGCCCAGATCGTCAGGGGCAGCTTCGTCATCGACATGCCCTGCGTTCTCAGGTTGATGATCGTTGTGATGTAGTTGATACCGCCCAGCAGCGTGGACACGATAAACAGCGCCATACTGATCAGCCAAAGCGTCATACCTGTACCTGAACCCTGAATGGCCTGTGGCAGCGC
>JAJLKL010000171.1:0-19832 GCA_033838975.1 Hymenobacteraceae bacterium
GGCGCACCCGAACATGCGCTTTGTATCTACCAAAGTAGAGCGGGTAGACGATGACACGTTTAACCTGCACGGCGACCTTACCATCAAGGACACCACCAAGCCTGTTAAGCTTTCTGTAGAGCACAACGGGGTGGCTACTGACCCTTGGGGAAATGTGAAGGCTGGTTTCTCTATCAGCGGCAAGATCAACCGCAAAGACTGGGGCATTAACTACAACGCTGCCCTGGAAACAGGCGGTGTGATGCTGGGCGAAGAACTGAAAATACAGGGTGAGGTACAGCTGGTAAAGCAAGGCTAATCCCCTTTTCCATATAAATAGAAGAGGCTGCTCCGGATTCGGGGCAGCCTCTTTTGCTTCTTGCCTAATTTTTGCTACCCCCGCTCTATCACAATGTATTTAGCCGAGTAGCCATTGCTTTTGTACAGCACTTGCAGCGCCGTGATCAGGGATCTGATCCCCGAAGGCTTGGTGTCACGGCTATTGAGCGGCTCCAGGTAATTCTTATACCCTCTCCCCGGCACGCGCCCCACATAACTCCTGGCTTCCGCCTCCTCCACCTCCACCAGTCCCTTTGCCAACACCACGCGCTGCATATAAGGCAGAGCAGATTTCATGCTTTGGTAATCCGAGAAGGCGTAAAGGCGATAATAGGAGCTCAGTTTAATGGAGTTCATAAGGCAAAGATAACTAGCCGGCTCCACAGCTTTCAACAGGAGGAACAAGATAGTGGTAAAAGTGAGGACTGCTTGTGCGCCTAAAGTGTTACTGTCTACTTTAGGTACACCTTGAACTCGGTACCCTCATCCACCTTGCTATCGAACTCGATCCTGCCTTCGCAGTTCTCCACGATTCGCTTCACGATGGCCAGTCCTACGCCGGTGCCCTCCACGTGCGCATGCACCCTTCTGAACATGCCAAACACTTTTTGCTGGTCCTCCTTCCGCAGGCCAAGGCCGTTGTCTTTTACCGACACCACGGTAAACAGCCCTTCGGTAGAGGTTGTGATGTTGATCTCCGGCTTTCGGTCCGGCGACCTGTACTTAATGGAGTTTGAAAGGAGGTTATAGATGATGCTGCGCAAATTCTTTCTGGAAAAGACAATCTCAGGAACCTGAGAGAAATTCGCTGTGATCGTGGCATTATGCTTCGCGATCAGGTCCTTGATGTTGAGCTTCACATCCTCCAGTATCTCTGCAAAGCTTATTTTATCCTTCCCGGCTGTTTCGTCATACTGTAGTTTTGCCACCTCCGTCAGGTCCCGCAGTGTGTTCTTAAAGCGGCTGATGGAGTCGTTGATCATCTCCATGATCGGCACCACCTCCTCCAGCTCCAGCGACTTTTCCTGTAGGGTTTCGTGTAGTGCGATCATCAGCCCCTCTATGTTGTTGATGGGAGCCTTTAGGTCATGGGAGGCGGTATACACAAAATTATCCAGGTCCTTGTTTACCCGGGTCAGTTCCTTGGTTCTTTCCATTACCCTTACCTCCAGCTCCTGGTTCATTTCCAGGGCCAGGCGGTTGGCCTTCTCGAGCTCTTTCTTCTGCAGGTAAAACCGCACAAAGTTGGATACTTTGGCCTTGGTGATGTAGGGGTGCAGGGGCTTGAACAGGAAATCCACGGCACCCGCCTCAAAGCCCTCGATCACATGGGCATCCTGCTCATCGATGGCGGTGACGAAAATGATGGGAATGTATTTTGTCCTGGAGGTGTTCCGCAGGTAGCGCGCCACCTCATAGCCGTTCATGCCGGGCATCTGCACATCCAGCATGATCAAAGCCAGCTCCTCCTGCAGGGCAACTTTCAGGGCCTCCTCCCCCGACTGGGCAAAGAGGTAGGTGATGTCCTCCTCCTCCTTGGCAAGCAAGCTCTCCAGACTAACCAGGTTTTCCGCCTTGTCATCCACTAACAGAATCTTTACCGGATGCGCATCAGACGTCAGGGCAGTACTCTTAAGGTGTTGATCTTTGATCATGTAGGGAAAGTAAAAAAGCTTCTATTTGCTCTACCTTCAGTACGCGGCAGGCAGGTACAACTTCGATGGCTGCTGAAGGCATGGTATCTACCTCTGCCTCCTCAGGATGCTGCACAATGGCTGTGCCCCCTTTCTCAAAGATACGCAATAATCCCAAACTTCCATCTCTGCTGGCCCCGCTAAGCAGTATCCCGATGGTGTCGCAGCCAAAAACCCCGGCAGCACTCGCAAAAGTCACGTCAATGGCAGGGCGCGAGTAGTTCTCCAGCTCCGAGTCGTCCAGCGAGAAGGTATGGTCATTCTCGAGCAGCACGTGGTAGTTGGCCGGCGCCAGGTACAGGTGCCCGGGCAGTAACGGCTCCTTTTCCTCTATCTCCACTGCCCGCAGGGCAAGGCGTTTGCCAAACACCTCCTGCAGGTTGCCCTCGTAGTTGCGCAACCGGTGCAGCACCAGTATGATGGGAATGCCATAGTTGGCCGGCAAGCGCCCCAGAACCCCCAGGGAGGCCTGTATACCGCCCCATGATCCCCCTATCACCACTACCCTGGATGAAAGTGCCATCAGCTTAGCTTGCGGTAAATGCGGTTACCCTTGTCCACGTGGTTATAGCTGCTGCTGATCTGCGACATGGCCAGGGTCTCCTTTTTCCCCAGCGCCAGGTACCCGAGGCTCACCAGGCTCTCGTCAAACAGCCTGTACACCCGCTCCTGCAGCTCCCGGTTAAAATAAATGAGCACGTTGCGGCACAGGATCAGGTGAAACTCATTGAAAGAAGAATCTGAGGCCAGGTTATGCGGGTAAAACACCACGTTCCGGATCAGGTTAGTGTCGAACTTGACGCTGCCGTAATTACTCAGGTAGTAGCTCGAAAACTCCCGCTTGCCCCCCGCCGCATAGTACCCGGAGGTATAGCCCGCCATGTTGGAGGCCGGGAAGATTCCCTCCTTTGCCTGCTTCAGTACCTTCTGGTTGATATCGGTGGCGTAGATCTTGCTACGCTCCAGCAGCCCCTCCTCCTCCAGCAGAATGGCCAGCGAGAAAAGCTCCTCGCCGGTAGAGCAGCCTGCGTCCCATATCTTAATGAAAGGGTAAGTGGAAAGGATAGGCAGCACGTTGGTGCGCAGCGACAAAAAGAAGGAAGGGTCACGGAACATCTCCGTCACATTCACGGTGATCTCCTGCAGGAAATTCTCAAAGAAAAAACTGTCGGCAAACAGCGCCGGCCGCAGCTCCTCCAGCGTGTTCAGGCTCTTCTGCGACAGAAACCGCTTGATCCTTCTGTAGACCGATGCTCGTGCATAGCCACTGAAGTCATACCCGTAGTGCGCATGGATCTCTTTGATCAACTCCTCTACCTCCTGCTCAAAGAGCGCATCATTCTCAGGCTTCATACAACCAAACCCGCATTAAAGTAAGCAACTTATCTGTATCCACTGGCTTAGGAATATAGTCTGAAGCGCCAGCCTCCAGGCATTTCTCTCGGTCTTCTTTCATGGCTTTTGCTGTTAGGGCAATAATTGGGAGTTGCTTAAAACGTAGATCGGCCCGGATTCGTTTTGTCGCCTCAATGCCGTCCATTTCCGGCATCATCACATCCATCAGCACCATGTCTATACCTGTCTCTGTATCAAGTTTCTGCAGGGCCTCGTTGCCATTGTAGGCAGCCATTACCTCCATGCCGTGCAGCTCCAGCAAACTGCTCAGCGAGTAGATATTGCGCACGTCATCGTCCACCACCAGCACCTTTTTGGAGCGCAGCACCTCTTCCGGCACATGCAGCTTCATTTTAAAGTCGTTGCCCAGCGGCAGCTTCTGGTTCACCTTGTGCAGGAACAGCTGCACTTCATCGAGCAGGCGCAGGTAAGAGTACTCGTTCTTGATGATGACCGTGTTGGCGAACTCCCTGAGCTTCGCCTCCTCATCCTCGCTCAGGTCTTTGCCCGAGTAAATGATGATCGGGATATCCGCCAGCCCCTTGTTTGACTTGATCCGCCTCATCCACTCGTACCCTTTCATGCCCGGCAGGTTCAGGTCCAGGATAATGCCATCCACCTTCTGCTTGGCCAGCACCCGCTCCGCATCCTCGGCCGAGAAGGCGGAAGTGGACTTCAGCCCGTGTGCCAGCAGCAGTTCGGCCACGGCACGGTTCTCCACCTCGTTATCCTCCACGATCAGGATGTTCTCCAGGGAGGAGCCAGTGGTGGCAGAGATCGTAGTGAAGGCTTTGTTGAGCATTTCCAGCGTAACCGGCTTCGGCAGATACTCTTCGTTCTCGGCATGTTCCCCGATCACCTCCTTGTCGTAGGCCGACATGATGTGCACGCTCATGTGACGCAGGTCTTTGTCCTCCCTCACCTGTTTCAGCACGTCCCAGCCCAGGGTATCCGGCAGGTGAACATCAAGCAGCATGGCATCCGGTTTTTCGGAGCGGGCCAGGCGCAGACCTTCTTTACCGGTGTAGGCCTGGTATACCTTAAAGTTCTTTGCAGAAGCAAAGTCAGCAAGGATATCGCTGAAGCCTTTGTCGTCCTCCACGATCAACACCGAAATATCATTGTTATCCCTGTCTCTCTTTTCGATCTGCCTGAACACATTGGCCACGGTTTCGCCCTTACTGACAGGGGCAGGTGCCTCGGACTGCCTGGCAACCGGTTCTGCTTTTCTGCTCTCCACTTTCTGCGGCACCCTCGGTAGATACAGCGTAAAGGTACTGCCTTTGCCAGGTTCGCTCTCCAGGAACAGCTCACCGCCCAGCAGCGCGGCCAGTTCTTTGCTGATGGTAAGCCCCAGCCCGGTGCCACCGTATTTGCGGGTGGTGGAGGTATCGGCCTGCTGGAAGGCCTCAAACACAACGCCCTGCTTCTCCATAGGTATACCGATGCCGGTGTCGCGCACTGAGAAGGCAATGATATCGTTTTGCTCCCGCAGCTGCTCCGACCTGAAGTTCGGCTTCTGGTGCACCGGGTAAATGGCAAGCTCTACCTCACCGCCCTCGTCGGTGAACTTAATAGCGTTGCTGATGAAGTTCTTCAGGATCTGCTCCAGGCGGAAACGGTCTGTGGTAATGGTATCGAAGGAGGCTTGGGTGAAGCGCTCGCTGAAGCGGATCTTCTTCTTGGCGGCCATCTCCCGGAACATTGGCTCCAGCGTTAGCTCCTCCAGCTTTAGCTCCTCTGTCTCCAGCCTGATCATGCCCGACTCTATCTTCGACAGGTCCAGTATCTCGTTGATCAGCTTCAGCAGGTCACTACCGGACTTATGGATGATCTGGGCATGGTCAATTTGTTTGGAGGAGAGTGTGTTCTCTACATTATCTGCCAGCAACCGCGACAGGATGAGGATACTGTTGAGCGGCGTGCGCAGCTCATGCGACATGTTGGCCAGGAAGTCGCTCTTATACTTGCTCACGGTTTCCACCTGCTGCATTTTCAGCTCGATGGCTTCGCGGGCATCCTCCAGCGCCTTGTTCTTCACCCGCACAGCCTCATACTGCTCCTCAAGCAACTGCGCCTTTTCCTCCAGCTCCGCGTTCTTCTCCTGCAGCTCTTCCTGGTTCACGCGCAGCTCCTCCTCTGAGGCTTTCAGTTCGGCGTTCAGCTGGCGCAGCTCCTCCTGTTGTGTTTCCAGCTCTTCTGCCTGGTTCTGTGTTTCGTACAGCAGCTCCTGTGTTTGCTGATGCGCCTTCAGGGTATGCACCACCACCGAGATCTTCTCCGAGGCCGTTCCGAAGAACTGCTGCTGGAGGTCCGTATACACCTGGCGGGAGCACAGCTCCAGGGCGCCTATCAGGTTATCAGCGAAGTAAAGTGGTATAATGATGATGGAAGCCGGTTCAATTTCAGAAAGCCCGGTTCTGATCTTCAGGTACTCCTCCTGCACACCCTCCAGCACCTTTACCTTGCGCTCTCTTACGGCCTGCCCCACCTTGCCCGTACCGATGGCAAAGGATGGCAACTGCTCTTTGCTGTACTGTACGCCGTAGCTGGCGGCAGGCTCCAGCACACCGCTGTTGTTGTGCAGGTACAGCACGCCCGCTTCTGAGTCGGTGTATTCACATAGAAAAGTCAGGGCACTGTCCGCTACCCTGGTCACGGTATCGCCTCCGCTTACCAGGTCGTTCAGTTCCGAAATACCGGTCAATGCCCAGCTGCGGTTTCCGCTCTCTATGGTGTAAGCCCGCAGGTTGTGCTTCATGTTCCGGATGGCGTGGCTCAGCATGTCCTCATCGCTCTGCACCTCCACCTCTACATCGTAGCGTCCCTCGCCTATTGCCTGCGCTACCTGCGAGAGCGATACGCTTTTGTTCAGCACCCCTCTGAAAGACTCGGCGACACTACCGATCTCATCCTCACTGTCCACATCGATCACCACGTCGGTGGCTCCTAATTTAATGCGGTCAGCAGCCACTCTTAGCTTAGAGAGCGAAGTGGAAATCAAGTTAATGGTATAGATGGAAAGGGCGGTGGCCAGGACAAGAATCAGGATGAAGATGACGATCAGCGTGGCCATGTACTGTTGCTTCTGGCTGCTTTCCGTCTCCATCTGGCCTCGAATTCTGCCAATCAGCAGCTCTTCGGCACTTCTGAGGTCTTCTATGCTTTGGGTGAAGGTGTTGAAGGTGAGAATCGGATCTAACGCAGCCATGTTCAGCTGCGGGTTACGTTGGATGGACTGCAGAATGCTTTCCACCCTCCGGTGGTTGTCGCTGGAGAGCACCTGCTCCACTTCTTTCCTAGACTCTCCTTCCGCATACCTGTAGAAGTCCTGCAGCCCCTCCTGATAAAAGTTTATGTGGGAGCTGGCCTGGGCATAGGTATCGTACGAGAAGGAACCTTCCTGCATCACCTGCATCAGCAGGCTTCTGATCCTGGCCAGCTGTATCTTGGCCTCGGCCAGGCTCCTGAAGCTAAGTAGCCTCCTCCCGATCTCTACATTACTGATGCCTGTTGCATTCGCATCAACCCTGTCCAGGAAGGAGAAAATAAGGCCAGACGAATACTGCCTGAACTCCAGCACATCCAGGCTGCCCCGGTCCAGGCTGTTTCGGTACTGCTTCAGGTTATCCAGCAGAGACAGCTCCGGGAAAGGACGCCCGGACTCGAGGATAAAGTTTTTCAGCTCCCGCTCGGCCGCGTCTGTCGAGGCTCTCTGTGCTTTTGCCTCTATCATAAAGGCAGAGTCGCCGCCTGCAGCCGCCAGAATACGTGCCCTCTCTTTCTGAAAGGCGTGTATCAGGTCCGAAAGCTTTGCAGATTCTTCCAGCTGCACGAGCTCCTGTTGCAGGTTTTGGTTTTCCTCTACCTCGAGTTTGATCGTAGAAATGACAAAGTAGAAGAGCGGGAGGAGAAGCAGGGAGAGCAGCAGCAGTAATTTGTCCCTGATCTTTAAATTCTTAATTAAGTTCATCTAAAGAGCCTAAGTTTTCAGCCATAAGGGTTACAGAGTTGCAATTTATCAAAAAAACAGGAAAAATTTTCTGCCGGCTGGCAATCTGCTGCGGGAAAAGGGGCAAGCACAGCCGGAAAGAGGCTCGGCGCATGAGCACTGACTGGATTTAAAAGGCGGGGGAAGTTACGACTGGCGGAGGAGTTGAGCTGTACGCAGGACAGGGGCAGCAGAAGCCCGTGCGCATAGTAGCGCATCACCAGTCAAGCATGCTCAGCAGGTTGATCTTGTTCAGGTAAGGCTCCAGCGCCTTCTTGCTTTTGAAGCCCCTTACCAGGCTGATAAAATTAGTTTCGGGGTTGTACCATACCTCGGCAAAGAAGTTGCCAAGGTCATACAGGGCGATGCGGTACCCCCGCCTGCCGCGAAATGCAAGAAAATTTCCGTGCTCCCAGATGATTTCCAGCCTCGCTGCGATAGAATAGGTGTTGAATTGGCTAAGAGTCATAGCCTTATATACGTAAACAGTGCGAAAGCAACTATCTCGTACAGCTATTGTTCGCAAATTTTTCCAGATCGTGCACCTCCCGCTCCGTAACAGGTTTTTACGACCTGCTCCGAGAGGCTTCACCCTAAGCAAAAAGGAGAAGCGGTCCCTCTCTTTCCGGAGGTCAGGCTGCTGCAAAGCAAAAGCCCATGCAGGCCTTAACCTGCATGGGCTCTGTATAGCAACGGCAAGCACAACATGGGCTGCCTGCGCATTCTCTTAATTTTTCACCTGCACCGGCAGGCCTTCCAGCTGGGCGTAGCTTAGTTTCCAGTCACCGTCAGCGCTTTTTTTCCAGAGCAGGATAAAGTTACCCTCACCGATACCCCGCAGCTGGTCCGGACCGGAAGGAAGCACGTCTACAGAGAAAGTGCCCGCTTCATAGGCGATCCCACCGTCTGCACCAGAACTTACGACGTTTGTTTTCAGGTCGCCGATGGTGGTATAGGTGTCCTTCACCCATTTGTTTGCCACCTCTGATTTGCCCCTGAAATGGGTCTCCCCCTGCAAGAACTGCACGTCCTCGGCCAGATACGAAATCACCTTGTCCGGGTCGTTGCTGTTCCAGGCACCGATGAACTCCTGGTTCAGGCCCTGCACGTTCACTTTTTCCTCCTGCTGCGCGCAGGATGTAAGTATGGCGGCAAAAAACAATAGGTATAAGTAGCGTTTCATCTTTTTGATCGATTTAAAGGTTAACACAGAAACTGGGTGCCGGCCGCCGTAGTGAGCCCAGAGCTATTCCCCGGCCAACTACGGCAATGCGTGCTTACCAGCTTTTCCTTCTAACTTCAGAAGTAGGGTATGCCGTAGAAACATCTCCATAAGAGTGATTTGGCAGGAAGGCAATGGTCATGATCGGATCCTGCACTTCGGAATAATTCGCATAAGCCATCGCGGCCGGAGTTGGTATAGCAGCAGGGGCCTGCTTTACAGGTGCAGCTTTTTTACTGGCTGCTACTGGCCTGCTTGCCGGTGTAGTGCCGGCTGAGGCTACGGTTCTCGCCGCTCTAGCCTCTTCGGCGGCTCTGTTTGCAGCGGCGATCCTTTCGATTTCTGCCGCCTGCTCGGCTTCCTCGGCTTTATTCTTGTTATCGATGTGCTTCCCGATGGCATAGCCGGCACCGCCGCCTACCACACCACCAACCACACCGCCTACCACACGATTACGCTTATGAATGACAGCACCAGCCGCAGCACCAGTGGCCGCTCCAATCACCGCTCCTTTTGCCTGTGGGCTGATTTTTCTATCCTGTGCCTCACCTGGCGTGCTCAGTATGATCGATCCCATCAAAACCAGACTGAAAATGTAATTTCCCTTTTTCATAAAACGTGTATTTAATGTTTAAAAATAAACCGTCACGTAACTGTAAGGGGTAATTACAATTTGTATGCCATGCCAGGTAACTGTGCCTCTTCACACGCTACGCCACATGCCGCACCCGCTTTAACATAGCAGGCACACCATACTGATTACTAAGCAACTATAATTCTATGCAATAGGGAAAATATTTTTTATCCTGCTCAAAGGAACAGGGGATAAGCAGGCGCTAGACGAGGAAACACCCCTGGGGCAAAACTTAGTTCGCCCCCTCCCCCTCTGCTTTCTCATAAAGCAGAAAATGCTGCATGGGCAGAAAGTCTGCCCGCCTGTACAACCTGAACCCGTTGGCGCTCATCTCTCTGTTCGCCTGGCTCACGCTCATTTTATGAAGCTCTTTGATAGGTATGGAAGGATCCTCGGCGCGGTACTCGAGCAACAGCAGTCTGCCATCGGGTTTCAGCGCTTTGTGGATTGCCTGCAGCATCTCCACCGGATACTCCAGTTCATGGTATACATCCACCATAACAGCCAGGTCTAACGAACCATCGGGCACATGCAGTGTCTGGCTACCGCCTTTCACCACCTCTACCTGATTGTACCCCAGCTCCTTTTTCCGGGACTTCAGCGCGGCGATAAAGGCATCCTGCACCTCGACGGCATAAACCTTTCCTTCCGGCACTTCAGGTGCGATCCGGAAGGTATAGTACCCTGTGCCCGCCCCGATATCGGCTACCACGCTCTCAGGGCTCAGCTGCATGGCCTCGATGGCGGCGGCTACATTCTCCTCTTCCTGCCGGGTGCTCCGCTCCAGCCATGCCCCGCCACCGGCTCCCATGATGCCCGCTATCTCGCGCCCCATGTATACTTTGCCTATGCCACCCGGGCGGGGCACCTTAGAGGTATAAACGGCTGCACCCGCATTTTCCTGCTGCGCCTGACAGGCACTGCAGGCACTCAGGCACAGAAGCAGGAGCAGGTATACAGCTCTTGCAGGTATCGCTGACATAGGTAGTTTCATGGCTGAAGGTTTTTACGTTAGCTTTTCCAGTCGCTGCATGAGTTCATCGACCAGTTCCTCGCTCCACTTTTCCGCTATCATCTTATACTCAGATGTTTCCCACTTTTGCAGGTACCCTTTCTCGAGCCAGCTGCTGTGCTTGCCTGGCCCTACCGTGTAGCTGGAGCGCTCCAGTTTAAATAATAAGTCCTTTGCCAGGTCAAATGTTTCCACGCCTGGCTTCATAAAGCCCTCCAGCCGCAGCTTTAGTCCCAGCTGCTGCACGTTTCCGTTCTCCACACTGATCTCCTCGTCCGGGTCGGCATCGGGTGCCTTGGTCCAGGTGTCGATGAGCCGCTCCAGCTTAAAGTCGTGGAAGAGCGGCAAAACCGGCGCCAGGTTGCGGTGGATGTGCTCGGCCAGCACCGGCAGGATAGTGTCGTACAGCTGAAGGATGGAATGCTTGTTCCGTATGTTTTGTTGCTCCATGGGTTATGTTACTGGTTAGGTTTATAAAACGCCTGATACTGATTACAGGTACAGGCAAGCCATAAAGGTACGGTTCTTGCAGGAAATGCAGCAAATGAGGCACTCTGCATGTTTTTTTGTATCTTGTGACCTTGAATATTGGTATCAGCGTTTGAACGCTGAATTTTTACATCCACTTTATTTACCTATGGGAAATCAATTCATATCAGCCGGCAAGAAATCCGGTTTGCTGGCACTATTGGCTTTAGCGAGCTGTACCTCTGTACAAACGCAGCAGCAGTCGCAGCAAACACAGGCTGCCGTTGAGCAAAAGCAGGCGGAAACTAACCCACTGCTGAAGGACTGGACCGGCCCTTACGGCGGTGTGCCTGCCTTCGATAAAATGAACCTGGCCGACCTGAAGCCTGCCATGGAAAAGGCAATGGCCCTGAACCTGGCCGAGATCGAGGCGATCGCCAACAATCCGCAACCCGCCACTTTCGCCAACACCATCGAGGAAATGGAACGGGCCGGCAAGGAGCTGAGCCGCGTGTTCACTTACTACGGCATCTGGAGCAGCAACGTGTCTACACCGGAGTTCCGAAAAGTACAGGCGGAGTTGGCACCGAAAATCTCTGAGTTCAACTCCAAGATCTCTCAGAACGAGAAGCTTTTCCAGCGCATTAAAACCGTTTACGAGAACGCTAAGAAAAATCCGCTTACAGCCGATCAGCAGCGTGTAGTGGAGCTGGTGTACACCGGCTTTGCCATGGAGGGAGCCGACCTGAGCCCGGAAAAGAAGCAGCGCTATGCTGAGATCAACAAGGAGCTTTCCTCCCTCTACACGGATTTCTCGAACAACACACTGGCTGACGAAGAGAAGTACGTGGTATACCTGACCAAGGACCAGCTGAGCGGCCTGCCGGAGTCTTTCGTGAAAGCAGCGGCCAAAGCAGCGGCTGACCGCGGACAGGAAGGCAAGTACGCCGTTACCAACACCCGCTCCAGCATGGACCAGTTCCTGACCTACTCCGACGAGCGTGCGCTGCGTGAGAAGGTATGGAAAAACTACTACTCCCGTGCCGATAACAACGACGAGAACGATAACAAGCAGAACATTGTCGACATCCTGAAGCTGCGCCGTGAGCGCGTACAGCTGATGGGCTACGACAACTATGCCGAGTGGCGCCTGCAGGACCGTATGGCCAAAACGCCTGAGGCGGCCATGAACCTGATGCAGGCTGTTTGGCCGGCCGCCATTGCCCGTGCAAAGGAGGAAGTGGCCGATATGCAGAAAGTCGCCAACAGAACCAGCAAAACCAAGATCACGATCGCGCCGTGGGATTACCGCTACTATGCCGAGAAAGTGCGCCAGGAGAAGTATGACCTGAACTCTGACGAGGTGAAGCAGTACCTGGAGCTGGGCAACCTGACGGATGCGATCTTCTTTACGGCCGGTGAGCTGTTCAACTTCAAGTTCACGCCGGTACCGGAGGGTTCTGTACCTGTATTCCACGAGGACGTGAAAGTATGGGAAGTAACGGACAAGACAACAGGCGAGCACATCGGCCTGTGGTACCTCGATCCGTTCGCACGCCAGGGCAAGCGCTCAGGTGCCTGGGCGACAACTTACCGCGCCCACACCACCTTCGACGGTAAGAAAACAGTGCTGTCGTCCAACAACTCTAACTTCGTGAAACCTGCCCCGGGCGAGCCTGTGCTGGTGTCGTGGGATGATGCGGAAACGTTCTTCCATGAGTTCGGACACGCGCTGCACTTCCTGGCTTCCAACGTGAAGTACCCTACCCTGAACAGCGGCGTGCGTGACTACACAGAGTTCCAGTCGCAGTTGCTGGAGCGCTGGCTGTCTACGGACAAGGTGATCAACAACTACCTGAAGCACTACAAGACCGGCGAGCCGATGCCGCAGGAGCTGGTGGCCAAGATCAAAAAGGCCTCTACCTTTAACCAGGGCTTCGCCACGACAGAGTTCCTGGCCTCTGCGCTGATGGACATGTACTTCCACCTGGCTGACCCGAACGGACTGGACCCGGACAAGTTTGAAAAGGAGACCCTGTCTAAACTGGGCATGCCGAAGGAGATTGTGATGCGCCACCGTTCGCCGCACTTCGGACACGTGTTCTCTGGAGAGGGTTATGCGACAGGCTACTACGGATACCTATGGGCTGACGTGCTAACCTCTGATGCTGCCGAAGCCTTTGCGGAGGCACCAGGCGGGTTTTACGATGCCGAGGTGGCAGCCAGACTGGTAAAATACCTGTTCGCCCCGCGCAACTCTATGGACCCGGCTGATGCTTACCGCCAGTTCCGTGGCCGCGACGCCAAGATCGATGCGCTGATGCGTGACCGTGGTTTCCCGGTGCCGTCCCCGCAGTCGAAGAAGTAATAAATTTCAGTTCCGGCATCATACCCGGGCTGTACCATAGAACACGAAAAGCCGCTACTCTTAGCGGCTTTTCGTGTTCATCATTAAACCTCAAAAAATTAATTCGCGCCTACACTGCTGTTCCAGATATCTTTCTGGAGTTTCCACTGCCCGTTTTCCTGTTTCCAGATCACGATGTACTTGCCCTGGTCGATGGCCTGCCCCCCTTCTCCGCTCAGGGTATACTTACCCATTTCAATGGCCGTGTTTTCGCACTGCTCTAGCTCCACTGTCTCCAGCTTTGCCTCTTTCACACCCATATCCATGGCTCCCTGCCAGAAGTCCCGGATTCCATTTTTGCCTTTGATCATGTCGCTGCCGGTAGGGAGCAGTACCCCGTCTTCGGTGTACAGGCTGGCCATCCCCGTGGCGTCTCCTTTGGCAAAGTTGCGCTCAAATTTGTCGTTCGCATGTCTGATCTCGTTTCGAATGTCAATGCTTGTTGCTTCCATAGGTCCTATTTAGTTTAAGTTTGCCTTTGCTAATTCATGGAGGAGTTGCCCCAATACTTAGACTGCAGTACCGTATATTGCTCGTACTCATCCGTGATGCTTTCTTCAAATACCTTGAAGTGCTGCTCCGCTTCCTCCTCAGGGTACATCTTGCTTAGGATACTTCTTATGCTATAATCCTCCCCTGCAATTACGGGGTCCATGAGAAGTACATAGGAGTATGTGCCATCCTCGTTCTGCGCTGCCGGGTTCAGTACCCGGGTGTTGTGAAAAGCACGCTGCGCGCTTTCATCCAGGTTCTGAGAGGCAGGCCAGAGAATGTCGTAAATAAGGCGCTCGAACTGCTCCTTCTTATCAGGCTTGACATGGTAAACAATCACCCATACCGTGTCGCCTTCGGTGGCCATTTGCCGATGCCCGGCATTTGCCTGGGCAAGCGCATCAAATCTGAAGAGTAGCGCCACTACCAAAGTAAGCAGTACTACTCCGGCTTTTTTCTTTCCCATAAGCATAACTCAATTAAGTTAGAGAGCAATAATGCTACTTTCAGGTCCGGAAGGTATACCTCCTGTCTCCTTGCACCAGGCCGGGGCGCACTTATAACCTCAACATTATAAGGCGCTTACCTCCAGGTGAGACACTGCATATTTTACGCAATTATTTTTATATTAATTATAACTATACTTACACAACAACTAGATTGGCTAAGATTATACGCTGCCTTCCTCCCGGGTAAGGGCAGGCAAAGCACCCAGGCCACACAGGTTGAAAGCCAACCTCAGCAAACGGCAAGGCGTTACAGAAAAGAAACAGTTCTGTTTGCCCCTGTTGCGTAATGTAGTATGAATTGGATAGAGGACTTTGGAAAGAAGCTGTGGGAGATACTGAAAGACGCTAAAAAGAACTTTCAGCGGGGAGAGCCTATTGTCTACAGTGCCGCCATTGCCTTCTTCACGATCTTCTCCCTGCCGGCCATACTCTTAGTGATCACCCTGGTGGGCTCAGCGTTTTTCTCACAGGAGAGGGTAAGGGATAAAATAGTAGAGCAGGTGGAGGGCCTCATCAGCAACGAGGCGGGGGAGCAGGTTGGAACTGTGCTGGAAAATGTTGTTGATGTCCCGGCCGGGTTTTGGGGCATACTGGTTGGCGTGGTGGTGATCCTGAAGAGCGCCACCATCATGTTCTTTATCATGCAAAAGGCGCTCAATGCCGTGTGGCAGGTAAGGGTAAAGCCTAAGGTGAACTACCTGGAGTTCCTCAAGCACCGGCTCGTAACGCTGGCCATTGTGGCGGGGCTCGGTTTCCTGCTCACCCTCAGCCTCCTGCTCGACACTTTCATCTCTATGTTCAGAGAAGAGCTAATCAGGCTGCTTGAAGAGTACTTTTCCTCTACCGTGCGGGCCATCAACACCACATTCTACCTGCTGGTGGTGCTCGTCTTCTTCACATCCATTCACCGGCTGCTGCCAGATGCCCGGGTCAAATGGAAAGACGCCCTGGCCGGTGGCATTATCACCTCTATCCTTTTCCTGATCGGGAAGCAGATCATCAACTTCATCTTATCAAGTATAAAAGTGGTCGGCATCTATGCCGCGGCAGGATCGCTGGTGATACTTTTGCTGTGGGTGTTCTATTCGTCGGTTATCCTGATGCTTGGGGCCGAGGTAACCAAAGCCTACGCCAATAACCATGGCCGGAAAGTAGAGCCGAACTCCATTGCGGATAAGTATGAACGGGTGCGCGGCGGCGAAAGCTAAGCGTGCTCATCTACTGCAGGTGCCTGCCCTCACTTTAGCAGGTCAACAACAGCCATCACAGCAAAGGCTATTGTTCCGCCATACACGGCAATTTTGGTGGTGGTAGAGGCATTGGCCAGAAAAGCTGTTTGCTTGTTCATCTTTATGATTCCCAGCAGCGTCAGCGACAGGTAGAAAAAGAGGGCCAGCGGAAGGAGTGCGAATATTATCTCGCCTATGGTTTGCCACATAAATATAGGGTTCAGGGGGTAAGTTTCCAGCAAAGGTACGAAGCGCAGGCCAAAGCTACAGTAGTAGCTGCATCAACAAGTCTCATCCAAAAGCGCCTTCACCCTAATGCTAAGAGGTAGCCCAGCCACCCTCGTACGTCCTCAGAACAAAGCCCCTGTGCGCACGTAAAATTTTTAAATGTAACGTAGCCGCTCCAACCGAAGAAACACCCTCAGGAAGTAAAACACAGCAAACCTGACGCAGTATGCTTATTAACAAACCGATTCCGTTTCGCTATATTTTCAGAAAAGTCAGGTATGATGTGCTTCGGGTGCTGCTCTTCTCCGTTACATTCCACATACTGAAGCACTTTTTCATGGAGCACCTGCCCCTTATTCCGCTACAGCTCCCGACTATTCTGGGTACCTCCATCTCACTTATCCTGGCTTTTAACCTGAACCAGTCGTACGACCGCTGGTGGGAGGCCCGCAAGGTCTGGGGTGCCATTGTAAATGACTCCCGCTCCCTGATCCTGCAACTAAGAGGGTTTCTGAACGACGAGCAGATGGAGCCCGGGGAGGCGCAGAGCCTGCTCAGAAGGGTCGCTTTCCGGCAGATTGCCTGGTGCTACGCGCTGGGGCAGTCGCTCAGGGGGCAGGAGCCGATCGCGGAGGAGCAGAAAGACAAGCTGACAGGAGAGGAGCTGGACTACATCAGCACACAGAACAACAAGCCCTATGCCCTGCTGATGCTTCACATGCGCGACCTGAAGGAGCTCTACAGGTCAGAGCGGATCAACCCTTTCCAGCAGGTGCAGCTCGACGGGACCATTACACGCCTGTGCGACTCGATGGGCAAGGCCGAGCGCATCAACAGCACTGTTTTTCCGGTAACTTACCGCCTGTTCGTGCACTTCTTCATCTACCTTTTCCTGGTAGTGCTGTCGCTGGCACTGGTAGAAACGGTCGGCATCATCGAGATCCCGATCCTTACCTTTATCGCCACCACCTTCTTCCTGATCGAGAAGACAGCCCGCCACATGCAGGACCCGTTCCGCAACAAGCCAACCGACACCGCCATGACGGCCATTGCCAGAACCATCGAGATAAACCTGAAGCAGGTACTGCAGGAGCCTGACGTGCCGAAGCCGGTAACGCCGGAGAAGTTTTACCTGATGTAAAGCACTAGACCTCATGGTTTCCGCCTGTCCTGAGCAGGCGACCAAGTAGCTGCCCAGAAGTATGGGATGTGCCGGTCATGTTGCAAAAACGCGGGGTTATAGAAATCGAACATCAAACATA
Source organism: Hymenobacteraceae bacterium (assembly GCA_033838975.1). GTDB lineage: Bacteria > Bacteroidota > Bacteroidia > Cytophagales > Hymenobacteraceae > Pontibacter. The sequence goes on from JAJLKL010000171.1 coordinate 16,862, forward strand.
ATTATCTGAACTAATTGCAGATACAGGAGCAGGCAGAGCAGCTTTTTTTTGACTTTGGCATCTTTATTGGCTACATTTAAGTAAATGTGGGTATCTGTACTAACAGTAATTTGCCTACGCTTCGCGGGGGTTCGACCTCTTTGGGAGTGTGGTAATCCCAGTTTTTGTAAAATCAATTTTCAACCCAATCCTAAAAAACCGAACATGGTACAAATGAAGAAAGGGACAATCGTAGCCGCACTCGTAATGGGGTCTATGTGTTTCGGACATGCGGCTTTCTCTCAGGAAACACCAACACCACAAACAGAAACGCAGCAGGCACAAGGCCCGCAGGAGTTCAGTGATGCTGAGCTAGAGTCCTTCATCAAGGCAAACACCAGCGCTACTGAAATCCAGAAAGCAAGCCGTGACTCTATCGTAGCCGCGCTGGAAGAAGAAAACCTGACGCTGGAAAGATTCAACGAGCTGGCCAAGGCACACCGCCAGAAGCAGTTGGAGGAAGTGGCCGAGGGCCCGGATGAAATCGCCTCCTTCAGCAGCGCTGCACAGCAGATCGTGAAAATACAGCCTGAAACAAAGGAGAAGACGCAACAGGCTATTGAAGAAGAAGGCTTGACAGTGGAAAGGTACGAGGCCATCATGAAAGCCTACCAGGAAGACCCTGCTGTACAGGCTAAAGTAAGACAACTGGTGGCAAATGACTAAAGCAAGGCTTTTGCACAACATATTAAGAAAAGCTCCGGTCCAGCACAACCGGAGCTTTTCCTTTTTTATGCTTCTCCCTTACACCCAGAAGCTGCAAGACTGACAGTACCTCTGCCGTAAAACATTTTGCCCAAGCCCTATAGCTATGGTCCGGCCCCTGACGGGGAGTGCTCATGCCCCCAACGGAATCGTCTAAACTAATTCCTCATGAACCCGACAGTAGACACCATCATCATTGGCGGCGGACAAAGCGCCCTGGCCTGTGCCTATTACCTCAGGAGGTCCAGCCTGGATTTCCTGGTGCTGGATGATCAGCCGGAAGCAGGCGGCTCCTGGCGCAGGTGCTGGGACTCCCTCACCCTTTTCTCCCCTGCCGAGTTCAGCAGTCTGCCTGGCTGGCTTATGCCCAAAAGCAAGGGGAAATACCCCTCCCGCCTTGAAGTTACCTCCTACCTGAAGCAGTATGAGCAACGGTACAAACTCCCGGTGAGGCGCCCCGTGAAGGTGGAGAGTGTCTGCCGGAAAGGACAGCTGTTTGAGGTACAAACGGACGAAGCGACCTACTATGCCCGCACCGTCATCAGCGCCACGGGCACCTTTCAGAAGCCATACATCCCCCACTACCCCGGGCAGGAAACTTTCCAGGGGCTGTCGCTGCATTCCTCCGCCTACCAATACCCGCAGCCGTTTACCGGAAAGCGGGTACTGATAGTAGGTGGCGGCAACTCTGGCGCTCAGGTACTGGCAGAAGTCTCTAAAGTAGCCCAAACCACCTGGGTTACGCTGGAAGCCCCCTCCTACTTGCCGGATGATGTGGACGGCAGGGTTTTGTTTGACCAGGCCTCCGCCAGGTATTACGCCATGCAGAAGGGCGGGCAACCAGACCCGGCGCAGTACAACCTCGGGAATATCGTCATGGTGCCGTCTGTTCTGGAGGCGCGGGAACGGGGCGTATTGAAAGCGGTACCGCCTTTTGAAAAGTTTTATGAGCACGGCGTAGTATGGCAGGAAGGTACGAAGGAAGCGGTTGACGCAATTGTCTGGTGCACCGGATTCGGCTATGCCCTGGCCCATCTTGAGTGCCTGCAGGTGGTTAATGAAAAAGGGCAGGTTGCAACGGAAGGCACCCGGGCGCTGGAGCAACCGGGGCTCTGGCTGATAGGCTACGGCGGCTGGACAGGTTTTGCCTCTGCCACGCTGATAGGCGTAGGCAGAACGGCTCGAGAGACGGCAAGACAGGTGGAGAATTTTATCAGTGCTGAATTTAAGTAAGGTGGAGTTGCACATGTTTTAATGATGTAACAGATGCTGAATTAAGTGCCTCCACTTCCACTGTCAACACTTCCAGTTCAGCCACAACCTCATTTCATCACTACTACAAGTGCACAAAGGTTACTCATTATCTCTTTCACCCCAGCCTTACTTATACCTCCCTCTTCCTCGATAAAGCTATATACACTAGCAATGTGGTTATAAAAACACAAAAGCGAAGCCTTTTTTAGCAAAATATTTACACAAAAACTTTTGTAATCACCATTAAACTTATATAATATTACGTAATACATATATATTATTACAAATAGCTTACCTAATTCAATTACTTAAAAGATAGTTTAAACAAACAATATACTGCCATGAAAGCAGAATAAAATCTATTTAAGCTCTTTCGAAGGGTTTTAACACATTGTTTAAATTAATAATAGGCTTAATACAACTCACGCATGCGTTGTAACAGGATCTCTGTTGCCTACCAATTCCGATTCTAGCATAGTTTATACCTAATCTAAAAACCCTTACAACCCAATTATGAAAAGAGGTATATCTCCTTCAAACATCATTTCTTCTTTGGAAAAATCTACCCATACCTGCCGAAGAGGTCTGTTAATTAACCCGCAAGTTGGAGTCGCCATCATAGTGGTGCTTATGCTTTTTGGTTCTGTATCTCATAGCTTTGGACAAGTGGGTACAACCTACACGGCAAAAGCAAGCGGTAATTGGAATGATCTAAACACTTGGGCAAAAAGTGGTACAACCACCCCATACACAACCCCTCAGGCTGGTTCCACCGTGGTGATACCAGCCGGGTATACTGTTACGGTTAATAGCAGCCAGAGCTGCGCTTCGTTAACGCTTGAATCTGATGCGGATAATAAGGACACTGATAGAAGATTATCCTCTCTAGAAGTTTCAGGAGTTGGAGTTAGTTTATTTATAACAGAAAATGTTGCGATGAATGGTCTTTCAATCAAGAATGGAGGTGGCAGTA
>JAJLKL010000172.1:0-10024 GCA_033838975.1 Hymenobacteraceae bacterium
AGAACAGTAGCAGGAAAAAAGAGTAAAATAATTTTCTCATAGGGTGTTTTTATAGTAGTAGTGAATTGTGCCTTAGAACACTTCCCGGGCTTTTTTCCCTTCCGCCTCAAGCTGCTTGTTTAACTGGTCGTTGACTAAATATTCATAAACAGCGGAAGCCAGGTAAGTAGCCACCTCTTCTATCACATCATACCTTGGCTGCATTACCTGCTCAAATACTTTAACCTCGTTCACAGATAATGAAACCAGTGAGCTGTTGCCCCTGGCAGGAAGCTCCTTGATCAGGATCGTATAATTAGTAGCCATGGGAGGCGCCTCCCACTGACGGTGAAACACATCGTAGAAGTCCCGACCGATCTTGGTGATGGTCTCATCCACGATCAACCCATCAATCTCCAGGTCAGCAGAGTTTCTGACCCTTTGCTCATACTGGTTTAGCTGCTCGTAAGCCTGCTGCTGAGTCGCGGTACTCTTGCGTACAGTGTCCTGCTGCACTGGCTTCGAGCCTGCCTGCTGCACCTCCTGCGCCAGAGCCTCGCCTGCTATCATCAGCAGAGGCAATAATAGGGAAAGGCAGTACAAGTATGGCTTTGGCATTAATAATATAATTACTTCTAGAAATAGTTATTATATATCACATACCATATATACTTCTTATTATCAGAAAAGTTTAGTTTGATGCTGTAAATTTTAAATTAGATTCAGCTACCCCTGCTGTATACAGCCATAAAACACTGACTTATAGCGCTATAAAAGATCAAACACGGAGCGGGGCAGCACCTGTAATGAGAGGAAAATAGGAAAATGCTATTATCCGCACTGGGAGAGCGGAGCAGTTTGAGATGCTTAAGATCCAGAGGTAAGGGCCTGCCCCCTGGCAACGCGTTGCAGTACATGACGCAGTTCGTCTGGCTCGACGCTTTTGAGCAGGTAGCCTTTTACCCCTTCCTGCAGCAAACTCTCCACCAGCGACTCTTCTCCGTAGGACGACATGATCAGGATCTTAACGTCCGGGTACTTGGAGAGTAGGTAGCGTGAGGTAACTATGCCATCCATCTCGGGCATCTCCAGGTCCAGCATCACCACATCCGGTAGCTGCGCCTCTATCTTTTCCAGCAGCTCTGCCCCGTTGCCGGCATCCGCCACCACAGTAATCTCCGGATAGGACTTCAGGATTTGTATCACTCCCTTACGGAAAAGGTTATGATCGTCTGCAATGGCTATGCTTAGAGGAGTTAACGTCATAGGTGGAATGCACTTTTTACAAATCTATGAAATTGTGATTTTAATTTCAGCTTTAGTTCCTTGGCCCGGCTCGGATTGTATGCTTAGGGTACCATTTGCCAGCGCAACCCGTGCCTGCATGTTCATAAGGCCAATGCTGCTGCTGCCTTGCTCCTGCGCCTTCATAACGTTCTCGTAGTCAAACCCTTTTCCGTTGTCACTGTACTGTACCATTACTTCGTCCTCCGAGAAAGTGAGCGACACATGGATAAGCGAAGCCTCCGCATGCTTTAGGGTGTTGTTTAACAGTTCCTGCACCGTACGATAGAGCAGCAACTCAAGTTTTGGGTTTACTCTCCTGTTCTCGTTGCAAGCCAGCACCATGGTTGTACCGGAGTTGGCGGGTAGCGCACGGCGCATGGCCTCTAAGGCCTGCGGCAGCCCCATCTTTTCCAGCACCACCGGCATCAGGTCATGGGAGATGCGTCGCACACTCCCTATCGCCTCCTGCAACAGGGCTTTTGTTTCCTTGCCCAAGCTTACAGTCGTTGCACCGGGCCTGTTCTCAGCTATCAATTGATGAAGATTCAGCTTTACGAGTGCCAGCATGGAACCTACCTCGTCGTGCAGGTCCCGGGCCACGCGGCGGCGCTCCTCCTCCTGTGCCTTCAGGGTTGCAGCCAACAGTTGCCGCTGCTTGTTCTCCTGCAGCCTCCGGAGCTTTTCCTGGTGAATGAGCATACGGCGCTGGTAACGCAGCACAAACATGATGATCCCCAGTGCCAGTAACAGCATGATGGGCGTTACAATCAGAAGCGGCATTAGAGAGTCTACCTTCATGAAGCCTTTCGTAGTACTTGCACCAGCACAAGATTGAAAAAAATGTTGAGGACATAGCCTACACTGAGGCAGACACGTGCCATGTTATAGGACTCCGCCAGGGCCACGTTGAACATTGAGTAAGCCATCACCGTGCCGGCAAAGTATAGAATTGCTCCGCCGCTCAACAGAAACATGGGGTCATGGTCCAGGTGCAGTATGCGGAGGTCGTTAAACACCTTATAAAAGTACAGCATCCCCAGCGCTACTACAAAGGCACTTTCCAGCACCCTCGGGTAAGAGTTCATCTGGTCAAGCCCTTCTCCTAGCAGCGAGTCCCACAGGCTGAATGCTGTCAGCAACAAGACCGACAGTACAATACCCCGCCTGATGCCCTTCGCCTCAAAAGAGACAAAAAAGATGGAGGCCAGGATCAGGTACTCCACCGGGTCGTACAGGTGAGACAGCCATAAGTTGTTCAACCCCTTGTAATAGGTATAGGCACTGGCCAGTTCCATCAATGCTGCAAAGCCAGCCAGCAGCAGCACCAGTTTCACCAGCAGGATATCCTTCTTTTTACGCAGCTGGTAGAAACCCACCAAGAGCGGAAGGGCCACACTATACCCAGAGATATCGGACAGCCAGTAGTAATAGGTAAGCCAGTCTGGTTGCATTTAATTGCTTAAGGCGCTCTCCACACAGTCCGGCGGGCATACCTTCGACCGGTCCGCAATCACCCCGTCTTCCAGATCATTCCCGTCTGCATCCACCCCGACCAATATAAGCTGCTTACCTCCTGTGCCGTCCAGACCATAGTACATGCGCATGCCTACGCACTTCTCCTGACTCAGTATTTTCTGAAGTATCTCCTGCCCGAAAAAATGGGCTTTCACCGTTGCTGCTTTATCCGCTTGCTGACTCCTGTAGTTTCTTGTCCAGGCGGCAGCCTCTTTTAGCGAGACTTCCTCTCCTTCGCTCCCGTTATACATTGCCATTTTGCTTTATAGGTTAGATATTTTCTTAAATATAGCAATTATACTATTAACAGGGAACTTTAAAAAACGATTCAGGAGTAGCGGAGAGGATGCTATTTACCCTGCTCAGTAGATAGCTGAACTTTTGGTTTATTTAGCTACCTTGTACACAAGTGGCTATGCACGGATTGCATTTCGGTGTTGAACCTGGGCGCAGCTTCTACGGCAGGAAAACAACCATTGCTCCGCAACATGTCGCCTTGCTTGCTCCGTATTTAGACAGACAGCCACTCCCAAACTCTAGAACTATGGCAAAGAAATCATTCAGCGAGTTGATCAACAGCCCGGGCATGCCTGTGCTGGTAGACTTTTATGCCGATTGGTGCGGTCCGTGCAAAACGATGAATCCTATTGTGCAGCAGCTGGCGAGCCAGTACAACGGCAAGCTGAAGGTAGTGAAGGTGAACATTGATAACAATCAGGCCGCTGCCTCTCAGTTCAGGGTACAGGGAGTGCCTACCTTCATCCTCTTCCACAAAGGGCAGCAGGTATGGCGGCAGTCCGGTGCCATGCCGGCGCAGCAGCTGTCGCAGGTGATTCAGCAGTACATCTAAAGCTAAGCTGCCTTCTTATTCCCGGGTTGTTTTTAACTGCAGGCTGAAGGTGGTCGGGCCGCCGGGCTGGCTGTTCACCCGGATGCTGCCGCCATGCTGCCGCATGATCTGCTTCGACAAACTCAGGCCGATGCCGGAGCCTTGCTTCTTGGTTGTGTAAAATGGGATAAAGATCTTGTCCAGCACATCCTCTGGTATACCGGCACCGTTGTCGGTTACGTCCACGCGCAGCTTAGCACGGTCCAGTTCGTCCAGGTAAGCTATTACTTCTACACAAGGCTGTGCACTGCCACTGCAGGCTTCCATGCCATTCTTGATCAGGTTGATAAACACCTGCTCCAACTGTTCCGCGTCGGCCAGTATCTCCACCCTGTCATCGGGCAGGTACATTTTGAGCTCCACTTTGTGCGCCTCCATCTCGGACTGGAGCAGTGTGTGCACAGAATGGAGCAATTCATTCACCTTTACCGGACGCAGCTCCGAGGCAGGCAGCCGCATGAGGCGGCGGTAGTTCTTCACAAAGTGCAGCATGCCCGTGCTGCGCTTCTCTATGGTTCTCAGGCCAGCCTGCATATCCTCCAGCGTCTCTTCATCCGGCAGCTCGCCCACAGCCTGTTTGGCCATCACCTCCTGCTCCAGCAAACCGGCCACCGTAGATGTCAGGGAGATGACCGGCGTCACGGAGTTCATGATCTCGTGGGTGAGCACCCGGATCACCTTCTGCCAGGTCTGCAGCTCCTGCTCTTCCAGCTCCGGCTGTATGTTCTGCAGCGAAACGATCTTAAGCTCCCTCCCCTGCGATACCAGGATGGTAGCGTGCACATTCAACAGCAGCTGCTCATGTTTCGGCTGAATGGTGACCAGCGCCTTCTCGTTACTCCCGATGTGCTGCAGCACGTTTACCAGCTCCGCGCTGATTCGCTCCAGGGCCTGGATGTTCCGCAGGTGCGGCACATGCAGCAGTTCCTTGGCCACCTGGTTCACCAGCTGCACCTCTCCATTCTTATCGAATGACAACAGGCCGATCCCCACATGCTCTACAATCGCCTGCAGGTACAAGTGGTGGGCCTGCTTCTCCGACTTTACCCGCTGGAAGGACTCCGTTACATCGTTAAATGCCTTGTATAGATCCCGGTAAGAGGAGTTGGCCTTGCTGATAGCAAAGCGCTGCGTGAAATCAGAGTGCCGGATGGCCTCCAGAAAGCTGCTGATGTCGCGGTTGGTGCGCTCTACGGAATGGATCAGCTCATACACCTGAAAAACCACCAGCAGAAAAAGGCAGGCCACAGTTATGTACCAGTCGGTGCGGTAGGCGACCCACAGCAGGACCAGAATAACTGCCACCAGCAGGCCCAGCCGCAAGAGCAGCTTCAGCCGGAAACCACTATAGACCATGCTTTTCTATTCTTCTGTACAGGGCGGTGCGGGTAATACCTAATTCCTTGGCCGCGTGGGTAATGTTACCGGCATGCTTCACCAGGGCCTTCTGCACCATCATCTTCTCGAGCGCCTCCAGGGTATAGTCGCTTTCAGAGAGCGCTTCCAGCGTCTGGTGCGGCTGGCCAGAGTTCTCATTAGGGGCAAAGTAGAAATCCTCCACCTCCAGCTCATTTCCGTCGGAGAGGATTACGGCCCGCTCCAGGGCATGGTCCAGCTCCCGGATGTTGCCGGGCCAGTGGTACTCGCTCAGGCGGCGCAGGGTCTCTTTGCTGATGCCCAGCTCCGGACGGTTGTACTTCTCGCTGTATACCCGCAGAAAGTGATCTGTCAGCAGCTTGACATCCTCACGACGCTCCCGCAGCGGTGGTAAATTGATCTCGACGGTGTTGATACGGTAAAGCAGGTCCTGGCGGAAGGTACCCTCCCGGACCATCTCGTAAACGGGCATGTTCGTGGCGCAGATCAGGCGGATGTCGACCGGGCGGGGCTTGTTGGTGCCTATCCGGATGACCTGACGGCTTTGCAGCACCGTCAGCAATTTGGCCTGCAGGGCCAGCGACAGGTTCCCGATTTCATCCAGGAAAAGCGTCCCCCCATTGGCGGCCTCTATCCGGCCCATCCGGTCCTCTTTGGCATCGGTAAAAGCGCCCTTGGCATGGCCGAATAACTCGCTCTCGAACAGCGTTTCACTCACGGCTCCCAAGTCTACTTTCTCGAACACCTTGTCGGCGCGCTTCGACTTGCGGTGCAGGGCACGCGCCGCCACCTCTTTGCCTGTACCATTCTCGCCTAAAATCAGCACATTGGCATCGGTGCCGGCTACTTTGTCGATGGTATGGTACACCCGCTGCATCGCCGCTGATACACCGATGAACCCGTCGTAGTGATAGGCCGTGTTGTTCTGCTCTGCAGCGGCGGCACTGCGCTTTTGCGCTTTGTCCACTTTATTCTGGCAGGCGGTTTTCAGGATAGCCACCAGTTTCTCGTTCTGCCAGGGCTTCAGCACAAAATCAGTGGCCCCCTCCTTCAGCGCCCGCACGGCCAGTTCGATATCCCCATAGGCCGTCATCAGGATAACGGTTGTACCCGGGCTGGTCTGCAGGATCTGTTTCAACCAGTGCAGTCCCTCTTTGCTCGAGGTGGCCCCCTTGCTGTAGTTCATGTCCAGCAGCACAATATCAAAGGCATGTTCCTGTAGCAGGTTCGGGATCTGGTATGGGTCCGAAGTGGTCTTCACGACAGCAAAATGCTGCTTCAGCAGTAGCCTCCCGGCTATCAGGATATCCTCCTCATCGTCTACGATCAGTACTTTACAGGCGAGTTTTTCCATAGTTTAACCGCGCTTATGTTAGGGTGTATCAAAGTAAAACTACATCTTTTTCGGGCAACATGCTACTTTGCTGCTCAATATCGGTGAGGTCTTTTTTCCTCCTGCTTCGCCAATTACATTTTACCAGTGTCCACTGTTCGCTAGCAGACAATAAAGTGTACGGAAACGGACAATAACATACCCCCTTGCACAAGCTTACATGTGTAAACAGCTATTAAACAGTACTTTATCAATTATGGCATACTTGTTGGCAAATGGAAAATAAGTTCAATGAATCCCGAACCTTTTCCTATACACTTAGACTATGGACCGCGTAATTGAAAAGAAAAAGAACACGCCAAAGAAGATCGCTATCATAGCCGCCGTGGCCGCTGCGCTGATACTCCTGATCTACAACCTGTTGTTTGCCGAGCATACCTCCAAGCTGAACGTGGACAGTGAGCGGATCACGGTAGGCAGCGTGCAGAAGGGCATGTTCCAGGAATTCATCGCCATCGATGGCTCGGTGGATCCTCTGAAGACCTTTTTCCTGGATATTACAGAAGGGGGGCGTGTAGAGAACATCTTCACCGACGACGGTAAGATGGTGGAAAAGGGCGATACGATTCTGAAGCTTTCCAATACCACGCTGCAGATCGACTTCATGACGCGCGAAACGCAGCTCTACGACCTGATGAATGAGCGCCAGAACTCTGAGATCACCATGAAGCAGGACCTGATTCGCAAGCAGAACGAGCTGGCCGAGATCGAGTACCAACTGGCCCTGGCTGAGCGCAAGTACAACCGCAACAAAATGCTGATCGCCGAGAAGGTGATCCCGCGGGAAGAGTACGAAGCCTCCAAAGATGAGTACGAGTACCTGAACAAGCGCAAGGTACTCGCCGACCGATCCGTGAAGCAGGACGCCAAGCTGATGGAGGATCGCCTGCGCCAGCTGGACATGTCCATCACCCGCATGCAGGCCAACATCGACATGGCCCGCCGCACCCTGAACAACCTGTACGTGGTGGCCCCCATAAGCGGTCAACTATCAACCCTGAAGGCAGAGGTAGGAGAGTCTAAGTCTCCGGGAGAAAACATCGGGCAGATAGATGACCTGAACGGCTTTAAGGTAAAGGCAAACATCGACGAGCACTACATTTCCAGAGTGTACCCCGGCCTGACCGGCACCTTCGACTTCAACGGCAAGACCTACCCGGTAAAGATCGCGAAAGTATTCCCTGAGGTACAGAACAACACGTTTCAGGTGGACATGGAGTTTGCCGAGGGAGCCCCCGAAGGTATACGCCGCGGCCAGACCCTGCAGATCAAGCTTAACCTGAACGATGGCGGCCAGGCCGTGCTGATCCCGCGCGGAGGCTTCTACCAGAGCACAGGAGGTAACTGGGTGTTTGTGGTAGATAAGTCAGGAGAGTTTGCCACCAAGCGCAGCATTAAACTAGGTCGCCAGAACCCGAACCACTACGAGGTACTGGACGGCCTGCAGCCCGGCGAAAGAGTGGTGGTCTCCTCCTACGACAGCTACGGCAACATCGACCGGTTGGAACTGAAGTAATATGCTAATTATGTAATGTGCTAATATGCTGTCAGCTACTGAAGACACCAATTAATTAACTCATCAGCACATTAACACATTGATTAACCCCATTAGTACAAGATAAAACTGTAACCGAACCAAATCCCATAGACCATGAACAAGGAAGAATTAATCATTGAAACTCAAAACCTGCAAAAGAAATACGTGACCGACACGGTGGAGACCACTGCGCTGGCGGGTGTGGACCTGAAGATCGCAAAGGGCGAATTTGTGGCCATCATGGGGCCGTCCGGTTGCGGCAAGTCCACTTTGCTGAACATACTGGGCATGCTCGACAGCCCTTCTTCCGGTAGCTTTAAGTTTCTGGGGCAGGAGGTAGCGAACGTGTCGGAGCGCCAGCGGGCCAAGTTGCGCAAGCAGAACCTGGGGTTCGTGTTCCAGAGTTTCAACCTGATCGATGAGTTGACGGTTTCGGAAAACATTGCCCTGCCACTGGCCTACCTGGGCGTACCAAAGGCGGAAACCGAGAAGAGAGTGCAGGAAGCAATGGAGCGCATGGGTATCGCGCACCGCCGCAACCATTTCCCGCAGCAGCTGTCGGGTGGTCAGCAGCAGCGCGCGGCCATTGCCCGTGCCACCGTTTCGAACCCCAGCCTGATCCTGGCCGACGAACCTACCGGTAACCTCGACTCAGTGCATGGCCGTGAAGTGATGGCCCTCCTCTCAGAGTTGAACGAGGCCGGTACGACGGTGGTGATGGTAACGCACTCCCCTTCTGACGCCGAGTATGCCCACCGCGTGGTGAACCTGTTCGACGGTCAGATCGTGACAGAGATCCTCAACGTGAAGCGCGCTGCCGCAGAGCTGCTGTAGTCATACATAAAGGTGTGGAGGCAGCCGCAACAGGAGTCTCCATACCTTTCTCGAACACCCCCTGAGCTGCAGGCCGGCGGAGTGGCAGACTGCTCATCGGTCCGATTACCAACCGCAGCTTACGCAAAGCTCTTTAAGGCTCCCCCTGAAGGAACTGGCCCTTTCAGCTGGGTAGCCTGTACCTGATGCTCTTACCCAGAACACAAAGAAACATCTACAACCATGCTTAAGAATTACCTGAAGATCGCCGTCCGAAACCTGATGCGCAACAAAGTGTATTCGGCCATCAACATCATAGGCTTGGCGATCGGCGTGGCCTCCTGTATCCTGATCTTCCTGTATGTACAGGACGAACTAAGCTATGAAAGTCACTTCAGTAAATCGGACCGCATCGTGCGTGTAGTAGGTACCATAACGTTTGAGGGGCAGCAGGATAAGTTTTCTGTAACACCACTCCCACTGGAGGAAGCGGTAAGGGAGTTTCCCGAGGTAGAGACCGCCACCCAATTCTCACGCATGAGCAAAAGGACCATCTGGTATAAAGGCCAAAGCTTTACAGATGATCAGCTACTCTATGCCGACAGTTCATTCTTCAGCGTGTTCGATTACGAGCTCTTAGCCGGCGACCCGAAAACTGCCCTCGATGGCCCCCGGAAAATTGTGCTGACGGAGGAGCTTGCCAACAAGTTTTTTGGCGGCACAGAACAGGCCCTGGGAGAAGTGCTGCAGTTCAGCAACGAGTCCTATACGGTAACGGGCGTGTACCGCGACGAAGGGCACTCGCACATCAAGGCCAGCGGTCTGCTCTCACGCTCCACCTACCTGAACCGCCTGAGCGCAGACGAACGCAACAACCAGTGGTTTAACCTCAACAACTACACCTACGCCCTGCTCCGAAAGGAAGAGCAGCTACCGGCCCTACAGCGGCAGCTGGACGTCCTGACGGAAAAAACCGTGAATCCCTGGATCAAGGAAAACAACCTGAATGCGCAGATGGCCTTTTTTTGTGCAGCCACTCGAAACGATCCACTTCGATACCCGCTTTGGCCACGACCTGACCCCTCCGGGTAACATCTCTTATGTATACATCTTCAGTGCGGTAGCGCTGTTCCTGCTCCTTATCGCGTGCATCAATTATATGAACCTCTCTACCGCCCGTTCGGCCAAGCGTGCCAAAGAGGTAGGTATGCGCAAAGTAGTAGGTGCTGATCGT
>JAJLKL010000173.1:0-6961 GCA_033838975.1 Hymenobacteraceae bacterium
TACGGCCTGATCGTAGTTCGCCTTGTTGTAAACCTGCACCACGTCCGGGTATTTGAATCGTACCGGCACCTGCTGGTTGTTCAGCATAGCTGAGGTCTTAGGCAGGACCGGGAAACCGGTGCGGCGGTACTCAAACCACTGCTGATAGTCGTTGAAGTACAGCGCGTAGTACTTCTGCAGCATGATGCGCTCCAGCGTGCCATCGTAAGCAGCTTTCGGGTTAGTAAAGTAGTCTGCAGGAAGGGTAGCACCCCATTGCTCCACAGCTGCCTTTACCCCTTTCTCATAGTAGGTTCTGGCATCGCCGCTGATGTGCCCCAGCATGGCCAGCTCAGCCTTGATGAACTCCACCTCGGCATAGCCCATGATCACAGAGACCATAGGCACCGTAACGAGTGCGATGTTGTGGTTGGAAGGGGTAAAGTCAAACTGCGAGTCGCTGCCGGCATAGCCGCTTGGAATACCTTTGTAGCCGATAGTGGTTTTCCCGTCTTTGGACCTTGCCTGGATCATAAACTTCTCGCGGCGCGGGTCGTTCAGGTCGTTCAGGTTATTTACAAAGAACTCAGACATGGCTCGGAAAGTCGTGAAGTCGATGGCGCGGCCCCAAGGCGATACAAGCGGTGTCACACCGGTGATCTTCAGGATAGCCGCCTCCTCGTTTTTGGCAAAGATCGGGTTGTCAGCAGGGTTGTTGAGGATCTCAGCCATCTTCGCGAAGGAGTTCATCTCGGAGCGCTTGGAAACGCGCAGCAACAAGCGCAGGCGCAGCGAGTTACAGAACTTTCTCCAGTTACCGACGTTGTTGCCATACAGGATGTCTGTACCATAAATCATCGGCTTTGATGTATCGAAAAGCGTGTTTGCCTTCTCCAGGTCAGCCAGGATCTTCGTGTATACTTCCTGCTGCGTGTTGAAGGCCGGGTGCAGGATATTCTCATCACCGCGAGCAGCCTCGTCCATCGGCACATCCCCAAAGCTGTCGGTTAGCAGCGAGTAAACCCAGGCGTTAAGCGTAAGCGCGATTGCCTGGTAGTTCTTATCCTCTGCCGCCACTGCTACCGCTTCCATCTCCTTGATGTTCTTGATCCAGCGGTAGTAGTTGTTCCAGGTGGAGTTACCGGCAGCCTCACTGATGTCGTAGCGGTGCTCTCCTCCGGATGCACTTGGGTAAGGTAGGCCTACCTGCATGATCTCGAAGGTGAAGGCATCGGCGCGCGAGGTGTTAAAGCTGGCCATCTCGTAGATGATCGGGTTCAGCAAAGTGCCCGGGCTGATCTTGTCGATCTTGTTCGGGTCGATGTTCAGCTTCTCGAAGTCGTCGGTACAGGAAACACTGATGGTACCCAGGGCAACCAGCAATACAAACAGGTATTTTTTTATCGTTGTCATACAGTTTTGTGTTTGGCAGGGCCGCCGCAGGTATAGTGCGGCGACCCTTTGTACTTATTTCTCTTCAGGACTAGAATTTCAGGGTTACGTTCATGCCGTAGGTTCTTGGAGTAGGCAACTGGCCCATTTCCACACCCGGCAGCGCCTGCGATCCGTTCAAGGCGGCTGTCTCCGGATCGAAGATCGGGAAGTCGGTGATCATGGCCAGGTTACGGCCATACACCGCTACACTTGCACCCTGGATGAACTTAGTTCTGGAAAGCAGTTGCTGCGGCAGGCTGTACTCCACGCGCATCTCGCGCAGCTTCAGGTAAGAGGCATCGAAGGAGTTGGACTCTACGTTAGCACGGCGGTAGTAATCCCTGTAGTAATCAACAGGCAGTACTTTTGTGGTGTTAGGAGAGTAAGTGCCGTCGCCGTTGTCCACCACACCGTTACCGATGATAAAGCCCTCCTCGCGGCCCATGAGCGTATGCTTCAGCTTGCCCATTTCGCTCATTTTGTGGTGTGTCTGGGAGTAAACGATGCCGCCGTACTGGCCATCCAGCAACATGCTGAAACGCAGGTTCTTGTAAGATACTTCGTTGCGGAGGCCGCCTTTCCAGTCGGCGTAGGCGTTGCCGATGTACTGGATCTCATCCGGGCGCTCAGGCAGGCCGTCTTTGTTGTAAACGATCTTGCCTTCCGGGTTGCGGACAAAGCCGTAGCCGTAGATGTCGCCTGTAGAGCCGCCCACTTTGGCGATGATGGTCGCGTTACCGCCGTAACCGATGATCTGGCTACCATCCATGCCTTCGGCCAGCTCGAGCACCTCGTTTTGGTTTTTGGACCAGGTAAGCGTAGCGTTCCACTTCAGGTTGCTGTGGTCCAGCAGTTTGCCTGTTACCGCCAGCTCTATACCCTGGTTCTGCACTTTGCCTGCGTTCAGGAATGCTTCTCTGTAACCCGTTGTCGGGTCAAGCGGAACGGCTACGATCTGATTGCGGGTAATATTTCTGTAGAGGTTAATGTCCATGCCGAGGCGTCCGCCAAAGAGCCTGTACTCCAGGCCAGCCTCATAGTTGGTGGCCATTTCCGGCTTCAGGTTAGCGTTGAACAGGGTATAGTCTGCAGTGGCAGAACCGGCAAACTCACTAGGGATATAGTACCTGTTTGTCTGGTAGGGATCCCCTCCGTTACCCACTTCCGCAACAGAAAGCCTCAGCTTGGCATAAGATACAGCTGTTGGCAGGCGGAAGAGATCCGTAAGGATAAAGCTGGTGTTGACGGATGGGTAGAAGAAAGAGCTGTTCTTTACAGGCAGCATGCTCGACCAGTCGTTACGGGCCGTTACGTCCACAAAGATCTTATCGTCATAAGAAACAGTCATCAAGCCGAACACACTGTGCACTTCGCCGTTACGCTCGATGGTGCGCATCATTGGGTTGTTGATACCGTTCGAAAGTTTGTACACTCCAGGTATCACCAAACCATCTACGTAGCCTTCTGTACGCTTGTAGTGCTGGCTCATGATGTTACCGCCCAGCATCGCACGCACATCAATTCGGCTTGTGATCTTGTCTTTGTAGGTAAGCATCGCATCGGTGTTCTGCTGCAGGTCAAATATCGTCTGCTCCTTGTAGTAGCCCTTCTGGAAGTTGGCTGTGCTGTAAGGGCGCTGCATGGTACGGTCCTCGTTGCTCAGGTCAACACCGGAGCGCACCATCACCTCAAACTTAGGAGAGATCTCGTAGGTAGCAGAAAGGTTACCCACGGTGCTGTAGTTGTCTACCCCGTTGGTCATCTCGTAGGCAATCACGTAAGGGTTGTCTATGAACGAGCTGAACGGGTGTATCTGGTCTACCTGATACTTACCCTGCTTCCATCTTGGCTCATACCAGGCCAGGTCAATGCTTGGGTTCTGGAAGATCATGAAGTATGCGATGGACTGGTTGTTGTAACCCGTAGCCGGTAGGTTGTCGCTTTTCTTATGCGCAAAGTTTACCTTAGAGTTTAGGCGCAGCTTGTCTGCTACCTTGTAATTCAGGCTAAGCGAGGTGTTCAGGCGCTCAAAGCCCGTGTTAGGCATGATCCAATCATTTTTGGTGTGCGTGATGGATGCCCTGGCTGATCCTTTTTCGTTGCCGCCTTCTATGGCGACGTTGTTAGAGATCGTCTGGCCTGTTCTCCAGAAACCTTTGATATTGTCTTTGTACGGTCTCCATGGCCTGCGTTCCGGCGACTGTCCTTCTGTTTCAGGGTCGTACTGGTAGTACAGCTGTCCATCAAACTTAGGGCCATAGGCGCTGCTGGTGCCCCCTGTGTTGGATCCATCCTCAGAGGCACCATAAGAGTAGTATAGCTCCCCATCTTTATTAAAGGCCCTGCCTGTGCCCTGCCCGTATTCATACTGGTAATCCGGCCATTTCAGCACATCATCAAAGCTGATGTTGGTGTTCACCGTTACGCCCAGCCCCTTCTTGTTGCGGGAGCCGGATTTAGTAGTAATGATCAAAGCACCGTTAGCAGCGCGGTGACCGTAAAGAGCCGCCGCACTCGCGCCTTTCAGCACGGTTATACTTTCGATATCGTCCGGGTTGATGTTGGAAATGCCGTTACCAAAGTCTACCGGCACATCATTGCCTGAGCCTGCACCGTAAGCGTTCCCTACACCAGACTCTGTCAGCCCCGAGTTCATGGGCACCCCGTCGAGTACGATCAGCGCCTGGTTTTTGCTCGGGTTCAGCGAGTTGTCGCCTCTCAGTTTGATGGTAGTGGTATTTACAGGGCCGGAGCCTGTAGAAACCAGGTTCAAGCCGGCCACTTTACCTGATAAAGCGCTGGCAAAGTTGTTGGGGCGTGCCTCCATTAGCTCTTCGCCGCTGACTTTCGTAACGGCGTAACCCAGCGCCTTCTCCTCACGCTCAATACCCAGGGCCGTAACTACCACCTCGTTCAGCTTGTTGCTATCCTGGCCCAGCGTGATGTTCAGAAACTCCTGGTTGCCAACGCGTACCTCCTGGCGCTCAAAACCGATGAAGCTGATCACCAGCACATCCTCGGCGCTGCGCACACGCAGGCTGTAGTTACCGTTCATGTCGGTGATGGTGCCGGTGGTAGTGCCTTTGATGGCCACGCTGGCACCTGGCAGGGGCTGGCCCTGGTCGTCGGTTACCTTCCCTTTCAGGGTGCGGTTATCCTGCTTCTGGCTCTTCTGCGAAAGCACGATGGAGTTACCCACCAGGCTATACTCCAGGTTGGTGTTGCGCAGGATGGTGTTGAGCACATCCGACAGTTTGGCGTTGCTGCCTGTGTAGCTCACGTTGCCCAGCTTGTCCAGCTGCTGGTCGTTGTACACGAACTTGTAGCTGGTCTTTTTCTCGATCTGGGCAAGCGCCTCTTTCAGCGGTACGCTCTTGAGCTGCAGCGTTACCGGAGCGGCGATCTCGGGGTTCGCCTGTGCGCGGGCATGCAGTGGCAGCTGCGTACCCAGCGACAGAAGGGCGGCTAAGCCCAGGCTGCGCAGTCCCCTGAACAAATGCGGGTACTTGCACGTTAGCTCTACCGGGAGATAAAACTTTTTCATACTTTTAGTTTTTAATGACTTTGTTGGTTGTTAAAAATCTTACTCTTCACGCCGGCAGGTTATGGCAGTAACCAGGGCGTGTAAAAATCACCGGGTTCGTGGCAGCGGATCCGGTTTTTTATTGGCAGCTACTGCCCTGCAGTGTTATGGTCCGTCCATGCTGTATGTAGGTTAGGTTAGTTGTTTTGCTTAGAAGGTATAAGGCCTCTTTCAGGGATAGATTGTCGAAGGTGGCGGTAAAGCGGCAGTCGGTCAGGGCTTTATCCTGCACCACGATCCGTACATCGTACCAGCGCTCCATGTCTGCCGCGATCTGGCATAGCGGCACATTCCGGAACGCCATCTCGCCTTTCGTCCAGTTCGCGGTTTCGCTGGCTGACACCTCTTCTGTGCTAAAGCTCTTTTGGGTGAAATCGTAAGTCAGTTGCTGGTTGGGGGAGAGCTGTCTTAGCTCACGGGTGCTGTCCTGCACGCTCACCTCGCCGGTTACCACACTCACCCGGGCTGATCTGGAATTCTGGTAGGCATGTATGTTGAAGGAGGTGCCCAGTACTTCTGTTGTCAGGCCGGACGTGTGCACCCGGAACGGTTTTGCGCTGTCTGGGGTGATCTCAAAATAAGCTTCCCCCTGCAGGTGCACGGTGCGGTCGTTCACAAAATAGTCGCTGCTGTAGGCGATGCTGCTTTCCGCGTTCAGATAGACCACGCTGCCGTCCGGGAAGAGGAGCTTGGAGCGCTGCCCTCTGCCGGTTTCCTTGCGGATTACGCTGGCCTGACCAGCTTCTCTTTTAGCATGGGCAGGAGGTATGAGGTAGAGTGCGATGAGCGTGCCGAGTACTAACACAAGGGAGGCAGCGATGGCCAGGAAGTGCTTCAAGGCCGGTTGCCAGGCCGTATACGGTGTTTCCACCTCCAGCTGAGCAGCTTTGTTCTCTGCAACCTCTATTTTGCTGCGGAGCAGGTGCAGCCCTTTACTTTTGTCGTAGGTGGTTTGGTCCAGCAGTATGCTGTGGTGGAAAGCCTCCAGCTCCTCCAGCACAGTGTGGTGTGCCGGGTCTTGCTGGCGCCAGTCCTGTACCTGCAGCTTCTCCTTTTCAGAAGCCTGGCCTTCCCAGTATTTCAGCAGCAGGGTATAGTGTTGTTCTTTCCACATAAAGCGTGTGTTCGCCTGTAAGAGTGGAAAATGCGGGGTGGCCCCTGAAATAAATTGTTAAGGATGTGTTAGGGAATTATTACCGGCCGCAGGCTAGCGCTCTTTCTGGTAGGCGCGCCTCAGGAAGTCCTGCGCTTTTGCCAGGCGGTACTCCACGGCTTTCTCCGTTAGCTCCAGGGTCTGGGCGATGTCGGCGTAGGAGAGACCGGAAAGCTTCAGGCGGAGGATCGCTTTCTCGAGCTCGGGCAGGCGGCTGATGATGTTGTTCAGGCTGTAGTTCAGCTCCCGGAACAGCAGCGCGTCGAGCGGGTTGTAATGCTCCACAGCCTGCTCTTGCGCCTGTTCATCCAGTTCCTGCCACAGCTTTTCCTTTTTCAGGTAAGCCAGCGCCTGGTTGCGCACAGCCACGTAGAGGTAGGTGCGCAGGTTTGTCTTCACTTCCAGTGTTTCGCGCTTTTGCCACACGGCCAGAAACACATCCGATACGACTTCCTCTGCCAGGTCAGCACTTTTCACAATCTGGCAGGCAAAGTCGCAGAGGCGTTGATAAAAGATGGTGTAAAGTTTCTCCAGCGCAGTGCGGTCTCCTGTCCGGATGTTTTCTAATAACCAGTTGGTGTAAATAGGCTCCATGAGGGCGGCAGTATAGATGCCGCAAAGCTAAGCCGGTAGTCCCGCTCAAGCCAACATAAGGCTGTTATGAAATTATTAAAGTATGAAATTGCTAATTGCTGAGGATTGATAGGAAGAAGAGCAGCAACAGTAAATATTAGGACCACTCTTATTTTAGATTACCTGTGAGTTGTTGATTTTAGTAACATCAAACTAGAAGCTATCTCATAAATGATTTT
>JAJLKL010000174.1:0-24979 GCA_033838975.1 Hymenobacteraceae bacterium
AACCTGCGCGACTATGGCCTGGCAGACAAGAAAGCCGCTATCGAGCAGCTGGCAGATCGTCATAACTTTATCGACATCAGCCGTGTGGGTATCACCGGGCACTCCGGCGGTGGCTTTATGTCTACGGCGGCCATGCTGGTATACCCTGATTTCTTTAAGGTAGCGGTATCCGGTGCGGGTAACCACGAAAACAACATTTACAACCGCTGGTGGAGCGAAAAGCACCATGGCGTTAAAGAGATCATCACACCGAAAGGCGACACTACCTTCCAGTATGCGATCGAAAAGAACCCGGACCTGGCCAAGAACCTGAAGGGGCACCTGCTGCTGGTAACCGGCGATGTGGATAACAACGTGCACCCGGCTAATACCATACGCATGGCCAGCGCGCTAATCAAAGCCAACAAGCGCTTCGATTTTATGCTGATGCCCGGGCAGCGCCACGGCTTCGGTGACATGACCGAGTACTTCTTCTGGTTGATGGGAGACTACTTCACCAGGCATCTGCTGGGCGATTTCTCGCAGCCGGTAGACCTGATGGAGATGAACCGGGAAGTAGAGCTTGCCGGGGACAAGAAAAACGGAAACGGAAGGTCGGCAAGACCTTGGTAACGAAAAAGCCGCAGCCAGTTAGCTGCGGCTTTTTTTATGCCGGTGGTGGCAAAGCGGCTTATACAACCGGCACCGGTTCCTCTGTTTTCCAGCCCTTGCGCTCGATCAGCCCGGTAATGTGGGCCAGGTGGTGCTCGCCGTGCCAGGCGTATACGCCGATGTACTGGCGGATAGCGCACTCACCAGACTCTGGGTGCCTTAGCTTCCGGTCCAGCTGTTCGTGTGTCAGGCCTTTCAGAAGCACAACCCACCGCTGGTGCAGGGCCTCCAGCAGGTTCAGCGAAATCTCAATATCGCAGGTCTGGCTGTCGGCCAGGGCGGCCCACTCTGCCTCATGGTAGGTCCTGATGGTAGGAATGTCTTCCGTCAGGGCCAGTTTATGGCGGATGTACCCGTTCATGTGGCTGTCGGGCAGGTGGTGGATGACCTGCTTGATGGTCCAGCCCTCCTCCCGGTAAGGCGTGTCCAGTTGCTCGGGTGTCAGCTTGGCGACCGCCGCTCTGAGCTTATCCGGCAGCTGCCCAATGGCCAGGATGAATTGCTCCACCCGCTCATCAGAAACAGGCTGCGTGGTATCATACTTGCCGACCGGGTAGCGCAATGCTTCCAACTCTTCTTCAGACATAAGTTTAAGACTTAAGGTGTCTATGATGTGTACGGCAAAGAGGCAGGTAAGTGGCAGCTGCTGCGCCTGTTTTTGTTGCTGCCAGAGGCATTACAGCACCTGCTCTGCCTGCAGGGTCAGGGCATCATCCAGAGAGTAAACGATGGTGCGGGTGCCGCCGGTGGGGCAGCAGTTCGGGTCTGCCTCGTGGTATACCGGAAAGGTGCGCAGCAGGCGGTTGTTCTGCACTTTGAACTCATCATGGCCCCTGTAGCCCTCCTGCAGTGCTGGTGCCAGGTCCGGCATGCTCAGCTCGCCCCAGTACTCCCGCTCAAATTCATACCCGTATACCTTCCCGTAGCTGCCGCTGCCACCGCCAGCCACAAACACCAGCAGCTCAGGCTTGGTGTTCTCGTTCAGGTCAGTGGTGACGCTGCCGGTTACAGTGCCCTCTATCGGCTCGTCGATGCGGGATGGTTGCTGCCCCTCCCGTTCCACCTGTATGGCCAGGTTGCGGTTAGTGCCGGTGCCGGTCGTAACTACATAAAAGTTCATGCTGCCAGCGCTTAGCTGCTGCTCATAACTGATGACATTATCCTCGGGGGCTGGCTGTTGCGCCGTTTCTTCTGTTTCCAGAGTCTGATTGGCAGTACCCTCTTCGGTAGTAGTATCAGAGGAGCAGGCGGTGCAAAGCGCAAGAGCAAGTATAAAAAGAATAGAGCTTTTCATATTTATGTACGGTAATGTTGGGTGGTTTCATGCTTTTACCAGAGCCATGGCTGATGCCTCTTAGCAAAGATAACAGGAAGCGCCATGTGATGCTCATGCACAGTAATTTGTCTAACCATGGAGTAACTGTCACCCGTATGTAAAATCATGTATAAACTGTTGCTGTTCTGCCTTACTTACGTGCTGATCCCGCTACTGGTAGCGCAGGGAGCATATGCACAACCTACGGCTATGAAACAACTATCGCTCGAAGATTATCAGTGGAAGAATAGGCTGCTCCTCGTTTTTTCTCCCGCAGCAGACAATGCCGCCTATACCCGGCAAAAGGAGCTGATCCGGAAAGCACCGGAGGGGCTGGAAGAGCGGGATATGCTCGTCATCGAGCTGCTGAGCGCTGATAAGGTACACCTGGCAGGGGAGGAGCAGCAGGAACTAAAGGGAGATGCCCTGCGGAAGCGGTTTGAAGTGCCGCAGGATCAGTTTGCCGTGCTCCTGGTGGGCAAGGACGGAACGGAAAAGTACAGAAGCCAGAAGCCAGTAGAGCTGCAGCAGATCTACAACACCATTGACCAGATGCCTATGCGCCGCGAGGAGATGCGCAGGCAGAACAAGCAATAGACCAACACACGTGAAAAAGACACCATGGTAGAAGAGACACCGCAGAAATACACCGCACTGATCACCGGCGCCTCAAACGGCATAGGCTATGAACTGGCCAGGATATTCGCGCAGCAGGGGCACGACCTGGTGCTGGTGGCGCGCTCCGAGGATAAGCTCAACAGTATGGCCCTGCAATTCGCGATAGAGCACAAGGTATACACCAAAGTAATTGCCCGGGACCTGGCAAAGCCTGACGCGCCGCAGCAGGTGTTTGATGAGCTGAAGCAGGCCGGGGTGGAGGTGGATGTACTGGTGAACAATGCCGGCATTGGCGCGCACGGCTTCTTCAGAAAGGCAGACATGCAGAAGCAGCTGGATATGATGCAGCTGAACATGGTGGCTCTCACGCACCTGACCCGCCTGTTTCTGGACCAGCTGCCCCCAGGCCGGCATGGGAAGATCCTGAACATCTCATCTATGGCCGCATTTGTGCCCGGCCCGCTGATGGCGGTGTACTATGCCAGCAAAGCCTACGTGCAATCGTTTTCGGAGGCGCTGGCCGCGGAGCTGGAGGAGGAGGACGTGGCAGTGACGGTGCTGTGCCCGGGGCCAACGGATACAGACTTCAAGGAGCGGGCCGGTATTCACCAGGAAAGCTTTATGAGCGAGAACTTCTCAGACGACCCGGAAGAGATTGCCCGGGCCGGTTATAAAGGGATGATGGCCGGTGAAGTAGTCGTGCTGCCGGGCGTGAAGTACAAAGTGATGGAGACAGCCGTGCGCCTGATGCCCCGTGACCTGCTGCGCAGCATGATCAAGAAAGTACAGGAGAAACGACAATGACCTACCACTACCCATCGCCGGAGCCGCCTGACAGGCGGCCGCTGCTGGAACGCGCCAGCCGTAACATCGCCTCGTTTATCCAGTCGTTTACGCTGGTGATCTGGGCAGGTATGGTGCTGGCGGTGGTAGGCTTGGTGATGAAAGCACTGGCCATAGCAGCCGGTAACTTCGTGTTTGTGTTCGCCATGGCTGTACTGGTGCTGCTGTTCCTGGTGCAGATCGGCGTTTCGTTCTTTTACGTGATCACCAACGTGCGCCTGGCTCTGTTGGGGGCGATTAGCAGTATGGCGTTGGTGCTGGGCTTTATCGCGCTTATCTTCCGTTACCAGGCGTGGGTGGGCGCGCAGATCATGTTCTTTATCTCGCTCCCGCTCTTCGTGCTGGCCCTCGTGTTCATGGTGCTCTACTTTAGCAGGAAGTACTATGTGCAGAAGCCGCACCGCCTTTTCCTGTACCGCAACCTGCTTATTCCTTTCGCATTTATACTTGTGTTGGGCATCATAGCCATGACCACGGATACGGAAACCTTTAACCCCGGCGAGGACGGACGACTGCAGGAGTCACCGCTCCGCAACGAGGCCGGGACAGACACCACGGACATGTGGC
The DNA here is from genome assembly GCA_033838975.1 of Hymenobacteraceae bacterium. Taxonomy (GTDB): domain Bacteria; phylum Bacteroidota; class Bacteroidia; order Cytophagales; family Hymenobacteraceae; genus Pontibacter. Next base: position 3,995 of record JAJLKL010000174.1, read on the forward strand.
GGGCATACTAGCTTCAGGCTTACCCCTCCTTCCGGTGCTGCAGTAACCAGTCGTAGATGGCGGGGCTGTTGTAGGTAATGGTCCAGGAGTCGTGGAAAAGGTCCGGGTATATCGTTTCCTTTACATTCCCACCCAAGGCCTCCACCGCCGTTACCATCTCCCGGGTCGCCTCTACGGGTACAATGTTATCCCTAGCGCCATGGAAGGTCCAGATCGGGGTGTGCACCAACCGGCTGGCCTCGTTTACGTTACCGCCTCCGCAGATGGGCAGTATGGCCGCGAACTTCTCCGGGTTGGCGGCCGCCCAGTGCCAGGTGCCGTAGCCGCCCATGCTGATGCCCGTCAGGTATATTCTGGACCTGTCTACGTTTACCTTGGTCAGCACCTCCTCCAGCCACTCGTTTAGCAGGGCAGTTTTCCAGTAGGTATGGGCCGGGCATTGCGGATAGGCCACCACAAACGGGAAATCCTTTTTGCCCTCAAGGTAGTGGGGCAGACCCTGCCGCTTCAGCAGCTCCAGGTTATTGCCCCGCTCACCGGCACCGTGCAGAAAAAGAATCAGCGGCCACTTTTTCTCCGGCTCAGCGCCGTAAGACGCGGGACAGTATATGTTGTACTGATAACTGCTCATGCTTAGCCTAGCTCTGTTTAAGCATAAGTACGGAAGCAGAGTAGGCGCAGCGGTGCATTAACTTACCGCTTCTGAACCTCTACCAAAAGAACAAGCGAACCATGCCAATTTTAGCACTGTATTGCTAAGACTGGCATGATCCGCTTGCTAAAGCAGTAGCCCTGCGTTGCAAAAGAGTTTTCGCTGCGGGGGCTGGCTAAACTATCGGATTACGGAATCCATTTGATGTCTTTGAAATCCGGCTTTCTCTTCTCCAGGAACGCATTTCTACCCTCTTTCGCCTCGTCGGTCATGTAGGCAAGGCGGGTGGCCTCTCCGGCAAACACCTGCTGGCCCACCATGCCATCATCAGTCAGGTTGAAGGCGAACTTAAGCATTTTGATAGAAGTTGGCGATTTCGCCAGGATCTCCTGCGCCCACTCGTAGGCCGTATCCTCCAGCTCCTCGTGCGGGATCACGGCGTTGACCATGCCCATGTCATAGGCCTCCTGCGCCGAGTAGTTTCTGCCAAGGAAGAAGATCTCGCGGGCACGCTTCTGGCCAACCATCTTCGCCAGGTAAGCCGAGCCGTAACCGCCGTCGAAGCTGGTCACGTCGGCATCGGTCTGCTTGAAGATCGCGTGCTCCTTGCTGGCAAGCGTCAGGTCGCACACCACGTGCAGGCTGTGACCACCGCCCACGGCCCAGCCCGGTACCACGGCAATCACTACTTTCGGCATGAAACGGATCAGGCGCTGTACCTCCAGGATGTTCAGGCGCGGCATGCCCTGCTCATCCACGTAACCCTGGTGGCCGCGTGCGTTCTGGTCGCCGCCGCTGCAGAAAGAGTACACGCCATCCTTCGTGGAAGGGCCTTCGGCAGAAAGCAGCACCACCCCGATGGAAGTGTCTTCGCGGGCGTCCAGGAAGGCCTCAAAAAGCTCTCCCACCGTTTTAGGGCGGAAGGCATTGCGCACGTTCGGACGGTTAAAAGCGATACGGGCCACGCCATTCGCTTTTTTGTAGGTTATATCTTCGTATTCCTTTACGGTTTTCCAGTTTGCTTTGCTCATACAAGTAATTTTCCTGTAAAATTACTGTTTTTAAAGCTTTCCTGCACAATTTGTTGTAGCCGATGTTAAACGGCACTGCATACTTAGTCTGCAAAGCAGCGCTGATCCGTCTTTCGGAGCTGTTCCACCGGAAACCCTTTGCTGCGGGCCTGTTGTACCATGAGGTTGTAAATGGCGCTGTCGAGGGTAGGAGTGCGGGAGAGAATCCAGAGGCTGTCACGGTCAGGGGAACCGACGAGCACGTGCTGGTAATCCGGGTCCAGCTCCAGTATCCAGTAATCTCCCCGGAACGGCCAGAAGAACTGTACCTTTAGCTTGCTGTTGCTGCTGCCCTCCACCGGAAAGGCTTTGCCCTGCACGCCCTCCGCTTCGCCCTCAGGGCCACCCTTTCGGCAGGAGTTGTACACCTCCACATACCTGTCGGGGTGCTTCCGATACTCCGCATACACGCAGTGGCAGCCCTTCTCGAAGCGCTGCGGCAGTGCGGCAATTTCATACCAGCGTCCTTCATAGCGGCTCAGGTCTACGGAAGGCACTGTTTCCAAAGGAGCGTGCTTGCGGCTGCGGCTCCGGATCACGGCGGCGCCTACCAGGAGTGCCCCAAGGGTAAGTATGGTTTTGGTGGTTTTGTTCATCGCAAAGTAAGCTGGGGTTACCCGGTCTTTAGTATGTCTTCCTAAGGTCATACCGCTTTAGGAGGTAAAGGTTCAGGCGCTGACTCATGATGGCTGCTGTGCGTATATTTCTCTGGTTATCGCGCAGGTTATTAGCTGATGAGAAATTGCACGGCTTGTCCGCCCAAAAAGGAAGCCGCTATTCCTGCTGCAGGCGGCTTGCCAATCCACAATTTAAAATAACTTTGTCAGCTTAACGTATGTAAACTCTATTTCGAATTAAAAGCAAAAATCTATGGCATCTTTTGATATTGTAAGTAAAGTCGATCCGCAAACAATGGATAACGCCGTAAATGTTGCCCGCAAAGAGATCATGAACCGCTATGATTTCCGCGACACAAAGGGCAGCATCGAGTACGACAAAAAGGCCAACGAGATACACATCTCCATGGAGAACGATATGCGCCTGCAGCACACAGAGGATGTTCTTATCGGCAAAATGGTGAAGCAGGGGCTGGATGCCACCGCACTTGATTTCTCGAAGGAGCCTTACCAGTCCGGCGCCATGGTAAAGAAAGACATTGGGGTGAAAGCCGGCATCGATAAGGAGACTTCCAAGAAGATCATGAAGCTGATCAAGGACAGCAAAATGAAGGTTTCAGGAGCCATGATGGACGAAACCATTCGGGTAACAGGTAAAAAAATCGATGACCTGCAGGGGGTTATTGCCATGCTGCGCAGCAACAGCGAAGAAATAGGCATGCCGCTGCAATTCGTGAATATGAAGTCATAATATATTCGCTATATTGCTCAGTTTTCCGGCAAGTAGTTCAGGGCTTATTTCTTTGGATTGCTTGCTCAGGAATACGCTAAGAAAAACTCACCTAATTAGAATTTGCTATGGAAATCTTCGCTAATCCGGATACCTGGATAAGCTTGCTGACGCTGACCTTTATGGAGGTCGTGCTCGGCATCGACAACATCGTGTTCATCTCCATCATTGTAGGCAGGCTGCCGAAAGAGCAGCAGGCGAAAGGCCGTACCATTGGCCTTGCTCTTGCACTCATTTTCCGCATTATCCTGCTGATGTTCATTTCCTGGATTGTAGGAGCCAGTGAGCCGATTTTCTCCATCAACCTGCCTTTCACGGCCGAGGACTTTGCTGTTTCTTGGCGCGACATCATCCTTTTGGCCGGTGGTCTGTTCCTGCTGGCGAAGAGTACCACCGAAATCCACAACAAACTGGAGGGCGAGGAGGAAGAGCACGGCAATGCCAAAGTCTACTCCAGCCTATCCAGGGTGCTGATCCAGATCATCCTGATCGACATCGTGTTCTCCTTCGACTCTATCCTGACAGCCGTTGGCCTGGCGCAGGAGGTGATCATCATGATTATTGCCGTGATTGTGGCGATGGCGATCATGCTGATTTTTGCCAAGTATGTAAGCGACTTTGTGAACAAACACCCAACAGTAAAAATGCTGGCGCTTTCATTCCTGATCCTGATTGGCTTTATGCTGGTGGTAGAGGCGTTGCACCAGCACATCCCGAAAGGCTACATTTACTTTGCCATGTTCTTCTCGCTGGGTGTTGAGGTGCTGAACCTGCGCCTGCGCAAGAAAACAGAGCCGGTGCACCTGCGCCTGAACGAGGTAGTAGAAGAAGAGGAACCGCAGGATGCTGTGAAGTAATTCACAACTACTTATCAACACAAGCCAGAGCGGCACTTTCTGATGAAGGAAGTGCCGCTTTTATTTTTGCAGGCGTTGAAGTCGTGTAACTGCAACAAAAGACAGCTGCTCCTTTCCCGTGACCAGTATTACTCCAGGCTAACACGCTTTGGCTGCAAAATGCCAGGCAAAGCAAGAAACTATAAGAATAATCTATATCTTAGGTTCTACATCCAGATATAACGGCATTTTCCTATGCAGTACCGCCACAACGCCCTTTCCGCCTTTCTGCTACTGGCCCTGACAGGGCTGGCGCTTCTGAGTATCTACCTGTTGATGCCGCCGGAGCCTAAGCCGGCAGACGCGCCTGCGACAGAGTTCTCGGCAGAGCGGGCAATGGCGCATGTACACCAGATAGCCCGGGAGCCGCATGCCATGGGTACGGCAGCACATGCTGAGGTGAGGGAGTACCTGCTAGGGCAGCTGCAGGAGCTGGGGCTGAACCCACAGGTACAGGAAGAGACAGCCGCAAACAACAGAGGTGCCACAGCTTCAGTGGGCTACGTGTACAACCTGCTGGGCAGGCTGGAAGGAACAGGCGAAAGTGACAGGGCAGTGCTGCTGATGGCGCACTATGACTCGCAGCCTAACGCCCGGGGAGCAGGCGACGACGGGGCGGGTGTGGCGGCCATTTTGGAAACGGTACGCGCCCTGCAGCAAGCCGAGCCGTTGGCGCATGACGTGATCGTGCTCCTGACCGATGGCGAGGAGTATGGCCTGTATGGCGCGAAGGCTTTTCTGAAACACCCCTGGGCGCAGGAGGTGGCCCTGGTGCTGAATGTGGAGGCACGTGGAACAGAAGGCCCCAGCATGACCTTTGAGCTGAGCCCGGAGAACGGCTGGGTGGCGCGGCAGTTCGTGGAGGCAGCTCCTTATCCCTTTCTCAGCTCGCTGGCCTACGAGATCTACAGCCGTATGCCGAACGATACAGACTTCACCGTTTTCAAAGATGCAGGCTACACAGGGCTCAACTCAGCCTTCATCGACGGTTTTGTGCATTACCATAAAGCCACCGACTCGCCGGAGAACCTGAGCCGGCGCAGCTTGCAGCACCATGGTAGTAACATGCTGGCGCTTACCCGCCATTTCGGCAGCATTTCTCTAGCTGATACCAAAGCTCCGGATGCTGTTTTCTTTAATTTCATCAACGGCTGGGTAATTACCTATCCGCAGGGGCTTAATGTGCTTTGGGTGGGCCTGACAACCCTGCTCCTGGTCGTAACACTTGTTATAGCCGTGCGCCGGAAGGCGGTTACGGTCAGGCAGGTGCTCCTGGGCTTTTTCCTGTACCTGATCATGTTGGCTGCTGTGGTGGCCTTGTTCATACCGATCAACAAACTGGTGATGGGTATGCTGCCTTACACGCACCCTTACAACGGGGTGTACAGTGCCGAAAATTTTTTCATCGCCTACCTGCTGCTGGCGCTTGGTTTGTTCCTGCTGCTGAGTTGGGTAGTGCTGCGCTGGCTGCGTCTCTTTTCGCTGCTGATGGGTGTGTTCCTACTGCAGTTTACATTGGTGCTGTTGTTGTTCTTTGTGGTGCCAGGGGCCACTTACCTGCTCATGTTCCCGCTGCTGTTTAGCCTGGCTGGAGTGCTTGTCGTGTTGCTGATGGGGCTGCACCATGCGGAGGTAGCTGGTTTGAAATATGCGCTGGTGCTGCTGGTGGCCGCTGTGCCAGCCATTTTCATTCTGATGCCGATTGTGCAGGTGGTGTTTACAGCCTTTGCCCTGCAGATGCCGGTAGGCACCGTGGCCCTGTTTATCTTGCTGCTAGGGCTGTTGCTGCCATTGCTATGGATGATAGAGCGCAGTTTTAGTTGGCGCAATATACCGCTCTTGCCACTGGCATTATTAGGAGCGGGAGTCCTGCAGGTGTTCCGGGCCGTCGGGAACGAGGAGCCAAGCCCGCAGCGGCCGCTGCACAGCCATGTGAGCTATTTCCTGAATAAGGATACGGGGCAGGCGTACTGGGTGTCGGCTTTCCAGAAGACAGACGACTGGAACGAGCAGTTTTTCTCAGACCCTACCACCGGACCACTGAAAGAGATCTACCCCCATGCAGGTATACAGTACCTGAAAAATGAGGCGCAAGCGATTGGGGCACCTGCCCCGGTAGCCGAAGTGCTGCAGGATTCCTTGGTAGGAAACGAACGCCTGCTGCGCCTGCGCCTGTTCTCGCCACGCGGAGCCGCCCACCTGGAGCTGACGCTGCAGTCCGCCTCACCGGATGATCTGCTGGGGGTTAGACTACAGGGAGAGCAGCTGCAGCTGGAGCCCATTGAGGGGGAAGGTAGCCAGGTATACTTTATGCGCCTGCATGGCCTGCCACTACGCAAGGAGGCTACGCTGGAGCTACGCCTGAGACCTCAAAGCCAGCTCACGCTATACCTGACCGACCAAAGCATTGGCCTGCCGGAGGAGCTGGTGCAGCAGCCTAAACCGGCTCATGTGGTGGCCGAGCAGGGGCGCGACAGTAACCTGACCGTGGTGCGAAAAAGTTATAGTTTCTAAAGTCGGTTTCAGGGTATAGCAGCAAGGCAAGGTGTGGCTGTATTTTTAAGGGAATCTCCACCTGGAATGAACAAAAGTGCCGGGGCGGATAGTATAGGGTACAGAACCCTTTACCAGCACCCAACCCATGCTCTTAAACAAAGTACTATCCGTAGCTTTGGGCGCCCTGTTTCTGCTGATGTTCGCCTGCGACGGACCCTCCTCAGGAACCGGTGCGCAACAGCTAACACAGAGAACGAAGAACCGTACCCTGCAGGATGACCCCATTTTCTGGGACTACGCTGCCAGCAGTAACATGCTGCAGACCGAAATAAGCCGCTGCGCCGCCGAGAAAAGCTCCTCGGAGAAGGTGAAAGCCATGGCCGGAAAAGCCGTGGACTTTCATAGCCGTGCCTTGGGGCAACTAAGAAAGCTGGTGGCAAATCAGGAGCACCTCCAGCTGCCCGACAGCCTGAGCGGTGCCGACAAAAGGCTGGTGCAGGAGTTCAATTCCCTGGAGGGAGAGGAGTTTAACCAGCGCTTTCGGAGCTTTATCATCAGTACACACAAAAGCCAGCTGGATAGGTACGAGGAAGCCCTGCGCAGAACCGAGGACCAGAAAACCCGCCAATGGCTCACCAACATGAGAATGCATCTGCTGGAAGAGCTGGAGCAGTTCATGGCCCAGGACTCCGTGCAAGCAATAGAACAGTCATAAACATGAAAAGCGGAAGCCCCCGGGACTTCCGCTTTTCATGTCTATACTTAGCAGGTATACCGCTTACAGCTTGGTTGAGGCCTTGGCTGTCTCGTCTGCTTTTTTCTTCGTATCCTCTTTACGCTCCGGTGCCTGCCAGTCGATGCCTAGGGTGTATTTCTGTATCCACTTGATCTCCTCTATGTCGCGAATGCGCTGGTGGCGTGGTTCTCGGAAGCCGTGCGGCTCGCGCGGGAACTGGATATACCGCACCGTCTTGTCCATATCCTTCAGGGCGGTGAAGAGCATCATGCTTTGTGCCTCGGTGTCGGTCACGTCGCTCAGGCCGTGCAGGATGAGCGTTGGTGTCTGGATGTTCTTGGCGTGGGTCAGCACAGACTTTTGGCGGTAGCCCTCCGGGTTCTCCCAGGGCGTACCTTGGATGTACCACAGGCGCACATCGTGGTTGAAGCCAATCCCATACTCCGAAGCCCAGTCGGATACCATGGCTCCCAGTGAGGCTGCCTTGAAACGGTTGGTCTTGGTGATGGTGGTGCCGCCCAGTATGCCGCCGTAGCTCCAGCCGCGCACAGCCATCTTCTCTTTGTCCACCATGCCGTCGGCGATCAGCTTGTCCACGCCGCTCATCAGGTCCTCGTAATCGCCGCCGCCAATGTCGCCCATGTTGCCGCGTAGCAGCGCATCGGTGTAGCCGCTGCTGCCGCGCACGTTCGGTGCCAGCTGTACGTAGCCGAGGTTAGCCCACACGTGATAAGAAGGGTTAAAGGAGTTGGTGAACACGCCTGCCGGACCGCCATGGATGTGCAGCAGCAGCGGGTGCTGTTTGCCTTTCTGGTAGTTTACCGGCAGGTACAGGATGCCCTCGATCTCAAGCCCGTCCTTGCTTTTCCAGGTCACCACTTCAGCTGTGGCCAGTTGCAGGCTGTCGGTCAGGCGCGGGTTCAGGTTAGTCAGCCTGGTCGGGCTGAATTTGTCCAGCGACGACACGTAAAGGTCTGTCGGGGTTTTGTAATCGCTGAAGCTGAGGATGGCCTTGCTGCGGTCTGCGTTCACATCCAGTATGCGCCAGCTGCCGGTGCGGTTGCTCAGGTTTTTTACGTCACCTTTGGCCACGTTCAGGCGGTATAGGTTGCTGTTGGTGCGGTGCAATCCGGAGAAAAGGATCGATTTCGCATCAGGGGCCCAGTAGTAGTTGTAGATGTTACCCTCGAACTTACCTGATACCTGGCGGTGCTGCTTACTGGCAGGGTCCATGACCCAGATCTTGTCGTTGCGCAGCTCCCAGTTTTTATCGTCGGCAGCCATGTAGGCAAAGGTTTTGCCGTCCGGTGCCCAGGCCAGATCGCTTTCCGGAGCCTTGTTGTTTGTCAGCTGCACAGAGGTGGTATCGCCGGCGAGTTGCAGCAGGTAGATCTCGGAGAGGTTGCGCTGGTTGCGGCGGTTCTCGGAGCGCGCCGTGTACACAATGCGCCTGCCCTCCGGGGCCACATCGAAATCACTGATCAGCTGCTCTCCCTTTGTCAGCCTGGAGGCTTTCTTCGCATCGATATCGTACACCCACAGGTGTTGCCAGGCACCTTCGGTCTGCCCGTTAGGGCCCTCGTCTACAAACAAGGCGTCGTTGCCGTCTTTGTGGAGTTTCTGCTCCTCTTTGCTGCGCGGCACCGCCGACACAAAGTATAGCTTTTTACTGTCCTTGCCCCATACATACTTGCCGATGCTGTTCTCGTGCTTGGTCAGTTGGATGGCCTCACCGCCGGCAGTAGGCATCAGGAAGAGTTGCTGGTGGTCCTCTGCTTTACGTTTCAGGGCGATGTATTTACCATCAGGAGAGTAGGAGAGAGCGGAGCCGCCATCCTCCCCAAGGTATTGATAGCTGCCGCCGCCTGTGGTGGCCAGGTGGTGGTACGTAGTTTCGCGCTTGTTCTTGCCCCAGTTGAGCTCTGATTTGCTGAAGATCACACTTTTGCCGTCCGGGGAAAGTATCGCATCGCTCAGTTGCACCATGTTCAGGCCATCGTCGGTGGTCATGGCTTGTTTTTGCGCTGCTGCCGTGCCGCAGGTAAGGGCCGCCGACAGCAGGAAAAGCAATCGTTTGTTCATAAAGTCTACAGGTGAGTTTGTTAGATAGCTGTAAATATAGCTATACCCGCAGACTCTACGAAGCGGAAAATGTGGAAGGGATAGAAAACAGAAAGAGGGGACAGCCAGGCTATCTCCAAAGCTCTGAGGCTTTTCGCGCCATCCGGAAGAAAAGCTCTTTTTCGAGCCCTGCCACCTGCCGTGCCTCACTGTCGGTGTAGCCGTTCTCCACGGCGTTCAGGTAGTCGTAGTACAGTTGGGCCAGCTCCAGGGAGTCATCCTCAAAGCACTCTGCCAGGTCTTCGCGCACAAGCTTTTCAGGCTCGAAGACTTTGGAGGGGTATAGCCTGTCGAGCTGGTAGATGAGGTACTTCTGCTGAGTCTTGTTGGACTTGCCGTTAAAGAACTGCTCGATCGGCGTGTCATCGTCCTCTTCCTCGTCGTACTCCTCCTCCAGGTCCTCCACAGCCAGCGGCTCATATACGATGATGTCGTGGCCGGTCAGCTCCAGGTACTCATCAAACTGCTCCTTGATCGGGATGAGGGTGGGGGTTTCGTAATTTTTGTTGAGGACGTCAGCCATGTGCAGGGCGATCTCGTTTCCCTTTTCGCCGGCAGCGATCAGGATCTGGTTGAACTGGCAGAAGTCACAGCCCAGGTACACGAACTTGTACTCATCGTCGAGCACAGTGAAGCACCAGAGCGTGATAAACTCTGTGTCGTCTATCACCACCGTATCTATGTATAGTTCATTTATCTGAACGTAGTATGGTGAATATTCCTGTGCGTCCATGGGCTCTTCGGCTTTGAGTACAAATTGTCAGCTATGCTACCCCAATGGGATAGGTACTGTTAAAGCGTATACGCAAAATTGTTGCGCCATGGCAAGGCATCTATATAGAATTTTCGGGAATGGCGCCTTTTAGAGTCCTAATGAGGGTGAAAAATGTACCTTTCTGCCGCCATAGCAGCTTGTTATCGCTTTAAAAGGGGCTGACAGATACCAAAGCGGCGCTTGCTCAGGTCAATTTCAAGGAGCAGGTGGTTGTTGGAAAAGTCCTAAATATGAAAGGTGTTACGGTTGTGCTGCAAGGATGATGTTACTGATGCCCTCACGCATCCCCCGACCACAGTTCCTCGATGAAGCGGGTAGCGTTCCCGAAGGCAAGCTTGGCCAGCAGCTCCTCAGACAGCAGGTCTTCCAACCGGTCCAGGATATACTTGTAGCTGCCACCGGCATGCTCGTACTCTTTGTGGTAGAAGGGGAAGCGGGAAGGGTCCGGGTGGTCTGCCGTGTAAAAATAGTCGGCCCCGAAGCAGATGGCATCCTGTGCGCCGTTGTTAAAGCCATACATAATGTGGTGCAGCAGTGCCTCCGGGTCATCGGTGTTGAGGAAGGCACGCAGAAAGTTCATCCCGATCAGGCCCCTGCGGCGGATGATCTCCTGGGTCAGCTCGTCAGGCAGGTTGCGGTTGTGCTCCCACACAGGCCTGAAGTTAGAGTGGCTTGCCATCACAGGTATGTCCAGCCGCTCCTTGTCGATGTGGTTCAGGATATCAAAGGCAAGCGCATCGCTGGTGTGGGAGAGGTCTACGGCTATGCGGCGGCCGTGCAGGTAGTCCAGCAGCATCTGGCCGTCGCGGGTGATGCCCTGCGTGGTCATGTTGCCCCCGCCGAAGCGGTTGCCGGTGTGGTGGGTAAAGCTTATGTAGAGCACGCGGCCACAGTCTGTGATGATCTTCTCCAGCTTTTTGAAACCCTCTTCCAAGGGCTCGCTCTCTTCGCAGAAGCCGGAGGCATTCTCAATGGCCGCCACCATGCCAATGCTGTTCTGGTGCTGAAAGGCCTGGCGTAGCTCCTCCACGTTGGTAACAGCGTTGAGGTTATTGTCTGCCTCGGCCAACAGTTTGAACATATCCCGCTGCAGCCCCGCGTAGTTCGTACTGCCAAACTCTGAGGCTGAGTATAGCGCCATCACCTGCAGCTTCACGTTTCCCTCGGTTAGCGCCGGTACGGCACACCCAATCTCTTCTACCTTGTCAGGAGCAGAGCCAGGTACATCCGTCAGGTATACCAGCAAATCGCAGTGCAGGTCGATGATCGGGAGGCGGTCTGTTATAGGGTGTATAGGGTGCTGCATGTAGTTACTTCGCTTGTTTTACCTGTCAAGATACGGAGCTTTAGGGGAGAATGGTAATGAAAAATGTTCAGGAGTGGTCAAGTATGCGCAGTTGATGGGCTGCGGAAAGTAAAACAGCCAGAGGTGCGGCTCTGGCTGTGAATGGATACCTGCGCATTAAAAATCATCATCCATATCGCCTCCATCATCTCCTCTGCCGCGCCTGTTGCGATCCCGGTCACTGTCGCTGTTGAGGCGGTAGGTAAAGCCGATGTAGAAAATACGACTCTGGCGCCTGTTGTTGCTCTCCGTCCTGAAGGCGTCGCTGTAGCTCAGGTAGTTCCACTGGCGGGTGTTGAAAATATCCGAAACGCGAAACAGAATAGTGCCTTTCTTGTCCAGTACGTCCTTCCGCAGGCCCAGGTCAGCGCTGAAGAGCTGCTCCCTGCGGCCCTGGATGGTGGCCATCGGCGCGCGGTAAAAGGCGTTGAGCTGTATGTTCAGGTCTTCCCAGACGGTCATCGTCGAGTTGATGCGGGTGTTCCAGCTAAGCTGCTGGTTGCTGAGCTCCGTGTCGCCCTGTGTGTCGTTCAGTTCCGTTCTGAAGCCTGACAGGCTGCCGTTCAGGCGCCACCACTTGTCGATGGTATGGGTTGCGCCCAGTTCCACACCGTAGGAGGTGCCGCTGGAGAGATTCAGAAAGGTGGTTTCCAGGCGGGTATACGTTTCCCCGTTTTCGGTGACCACAGCCGGCTGGCGCAGGCGCTGGATCTGGTCGGTGGTGTGGCGGTAAAAGGTGCTTACGTTAACAGAGGAGCTTCCCCAGTACTTCAGGTAACCCAGCTCCAGTGAATTGATAAACTCCGGGTCCAGGCGCGGGTTACCGAAATCCACGTCAAACTTGTCGCTCCGGTCCACAAACGGGTTCAGGTAGCGGCTGCGGGGCCTGTTGATGCGGCGGCTGTAGCTGAACTGCACCTTGTTTTCGTCGTTGATGTCGTGGGTAAGGAACAGGCTCGGGAACAGGCTGAAATAGTCGTTGTGGTACACCATATCCTGCGTGCGCTGGTCCGACTTAGTGATCGTCTGCTCTGCCCGCAGGCCGAACTGATAGCTGATGCTCTTATACTTGCTGCCGTAGTTGGCGTAGAGCGAGTGCACGTGCTCGTCAAAAACAAAGTGGTTGCTGATGGTGTCGTTGAACACAAACCGGTTCGTTTCAAAGCTGTAGTCGTAGAAGCGGGAATCCTCGTCGAGGCGCTGCAGCGAGCTGCGGAAGCCGGCTTCCAGGCGGCTGTCTTCGGAGAAAGGGTGCACATAATCGGCTTGGGCGGTAAAGCGGGTATTCTTATCCTCGGTAAAGGTGTTTTGCCGCAACGGGTCACCGATGTACTCCTCCCTGAACTCGCTGGTCTCGTCGTCTGCGTTATTGGTATACACCAGGTCTGCGGTCAGTTCCTGCCCTTTTCGCTTAAAGGTCTGGCGGTAGCCCAGGTTCAGGTCCATGTTGTAGCCTTCCTCGGTGTCCTCGGTAAGGCGGGTGCGGGTATTTACCAGCTGGCGGTCATCGTCCAGGAAGCGGTAGAGCAGGTTACTGGAGCCCTCCTCGTTATCGGTGCGGTAAAATACCGAGGCCGACAGGGCGTGCTGCGGCGTCAGCGCATAGTCGGCCCCCAGCCGGAAGTTGTGGGAGATGTCCAGGTTGTCGCGTTCCCGTACCTGGTCCAGGTAGGTAAAGTCCAGGTCATCGGTATAATAGGTTGTAAAGCTCGAGCTGGTGCCGGGCCTGGTGCGGTGCCTGAAGTCATAGCCGCCGTTCAGCGATAGTTTGTTGTAGCGGTAATTGAGGTTCAGGGACGAGTTGTAATTTTCATACGTGCCCACGTTTACGGTGGCGGAGCCATTAAAGCCCGGCTTCTTTTCCTTCTTCAGGATCAGGTTGATAACGCCGGAGGTGCCTTCCGGGTCGTACTTGGAGGAGGGGTTGGTAACCAGCTCCACACTCTCGATCAGGTTGGCCGGGATCTGATCCAGGCTCAGGTTAGCCAGTGAGGTGCGCTTGCCATCTACCAGAATGGTTACGTTGGAGCTGCCGCGCAGGCTCACGTTGCCGTCAATATCCACCGCTACAGAAGGCACGTTCTGGAGCACGTCGGCCACCGTGCCGCTCTCGGCCGCTATGTCCTGACTTACGTTCACTACCCGCTTGTCCAGGTCAAACTCCACCAACTCCCGCTCTGTCACGATCTCCACTTCGCTCAGCCGGGTGTTGGACTCCTCCAGTGTAACTGTGCCTAAGGCAACAGTGGGCTTGTCTGCCGTTACGGAGATGTTAGACACAAACTTTGTAGGATAGCCAACCAGAGACACCCGGAGGACATAATGGCCTGCCGGAACACGCTCCAGTGCAAACCTGCCGCTGATGTCGGTGGTGGCGCCGGTAACAAGACTGGAGTCCGGGGTGGTAAGGAGCACTACATTGGCAAAGCCGAGGGGTGTTTTCTGAGGGCCTTCCACCACGGTGCCTGTGACCCTGCCGTTGCCGCCCTGTGCCCACAGCAGGAGGGGGGTGAAAAAAGTGAACAGTAAAAGTATGAACTTGTAAAAGTGAGTCTTCATGGTTAGAGAGTACAGTTTTTTGCCGCAGTAAATTTTTTAGGGTGAGTGATTGATGTAATGGCACCAGAGGGTGCCGTTTTGCCCTGCAAAAGGGCTGCATTAGAGGTAGCTCCAGCCGGCCAACAGGAGCCACTGTACCAGTACGACAGGTTAAGGGGCCTTTGGTTTAACGTTGTGGATAAAAAAATAGGACTTTTCCCGCCAAAGTAGGTAAAGGAGCTCCTGTGCTGAGGGAAGGCACCTGCTTCGGAGGCGGAGCAGGAGGAACAGAAAAGCAAAGGGGCAACGTTTGCCCCTTTGCCCCTGTAGGTGTACAATAGTTTGTTGAGCCGTTAGGCTGTCAGCATGGCTTTGCTCAGGAAATCCCAGACCACCACCCCGGTTGCCACAGAGATGTTGAGCGAATGTTTGGTGCCAAACTGTGGTATCTCCAGCACAAAATCAGACTGGTTGATCACTTCCTGCTCTACCCCGAACACCTCGTTGCCTAACACAAGCGCGTAATGTTTGCCGGGCTGCGGCTGAAACTCGTTCAGCTTTACGCTGTCTTCGGCCTGCTCTACGGAGCCGACCTGAAACCCCTGTGCCTTCAGTTGCTTTACCAACTCGAGCGTGTCCGGCACATGCTCCCACTCCACCGACTCCGTGGCGCCCAGGGCCGTTTTCTCGATATCGCGGTGAGGAGGTGTGCCAGTAATGCCACAGAGGTATATTTTCTCCACCATAAAGGCATCGGCCGTACGGAAAACAGAGCCTACGTTATTCAGGCTGCGGACATTGTCCAGCACCAAGACTAACGGTATTTTTTTCTTATTTTTGAATTCTTCAACCGAGTCGCGGTTGAGGTCGTCCATGGAAAGTTTACGCATTGTTCTGAGATGTTAGATGCTAGACATTAGATGCTAGACTTTGTTGTGCCAGTGCTACTGCAAAGGTCCGGCGGTTTTGGGCAAAAGTCAAACGGAGGCTGAATTGTTATATGGCTGCATGTTTAAATTGTTGGAGGGTAATTGAGTGCAGCTGTTCTGGATTTTTCTGCTCTTTTGGACTTGTAATCCGAAAGTATACTAATAGCGGATTTATAATCCGCCTTCAAAAGCAGAAGCAAACAGTAGAAAAGCGGATTTCAAATCCGCAGCTAATTTGATTTCGGATTGCAAATCCGAAACAGCTGGTCTGAAACAGCAACAAGTACAAATTCCCCTTTCGGGAGGGGTTAGGGGTGGGTGAAGCCCATTCCCCAGGATCATCTACAAAGTATAAACAGGGGTGCACCAGCATCCATCAAAGTATAAAAAAGTATGAAAGGAGAAGGCAAAGGCACGGTAACCCCGCTGATGAAGCAGTACAACGCTATCAAGGCGAAGCACCCGGGGGCACTGTTGCTGTTCAGGGTAGGGGATTTTTACGAGACCTTTGGCGAGGACGCCATCAAGGCAAGCAAGATATTGGACATTGTGCTGACCAAGCGGGGGAACGGCTCTGCCTCTGAGACAGCCCTGGCCGGTTTCCCGCACCACTCACTCGACACCTACCTGCCCAAGCTGGTACGGGCCGGGGAGCGTGTGGCCATCTGCGACCAGCTGGAGGACCCGAAAACGGTAAAAGGCATCGTGAAGCGGGGCGTAACGGAGCTGGTAACACCGGGGGTATCTTTCAACGATCAGGTGCTGGAGAAGCGTAGCAACAATTACCTAGCAGCCGTGCATTTCGGCAAGAATGAGACGGGTGTGTCTTTCCTCGATGTTTCTACCGGAGAGTTTATCACCGCGCAGGGTGACCGCAACTACATAGGGAAGCTCCTGCAAAGCCTCGCCCCGGCGGAGGTACTTTTCTGTAAGCGTGAGAAGGAGACCTTCACGGAGCGCTACGGCCCTGACTTCCGCTATTATGCGCTGGAGGAGTGGGTGTTTAACTATGATTTTGCCTACGAGTCGCTGACACGCCAGTTCGGCACCACCTCGCTGAAGGGCTTTGGCATTGAAGGTATGCCGGAGGCCATCATTTCGGCCGGTGCCATTCTGCATTACCTTTCCGAAACGCAGCACAACGAGATCAGCCACATTGCTACCATCTCGCGCCTGGAAGAGGATAAGTATGTATGGCTGGATCGTTTTACGGTACGTAACCTGGAACTGCTCTACCCGCAGCATCAGGAGGGGGTGCCGCTGATACAGGTGCTGGACCAGACCGTGACGCCGATGGGAGCCCGCCTGCTGAAAAAATGGGTGGTGCTGCCGCTGAAGGATGTAGCCCAGATCCGCCGTCGCCTGGATACGGTGGAGGCCCTGACGCAGCACCGTGAGCTGTTGGATGAGCTGACGCAGCACCTGAAACAGATTAACGACCTGGAGCGCCTGATCTCGAAGGTGGCGGTGCGACGGGTGAATCCACGCGAGCTGGTGCAGCTGGCCAAGGCGCTGGATGCCATCGTTCCGATCCAGCAGCTGTTGGCGCTAAGTGATATACCGGCCCTACAGAAGCTGGCGGCGCAGCTGGCGCCCTGTGATGGGCTGCGCGAGGAGATCAAGAACGTGCTGAAGCCGGAGCCGCCGATGCTCACCAACCAGGGCAACATGATCAACGACGGCGTGCATGCCGAGCTGGACGAGCTGCGTGCCATCGCCTTCTCTGGTAAAGATTACCTGGCGCAGGTACAACAGCGAGAGATCAAAAACACCGGCATCAGCTCCCTGAAGATTGCCTACAACAAGGTGTTTGGCTATTACCTGGAGGTGAGTAACGCGCATAAAGACAAGGTGCCCGCCTCCTGGATACGGAAGCAGACGCTGGTGAATGCGGAGCGCTATATCACCGAGGAGCTGAAGACCTACGAAGAGAAGATCCTGAACGCCGAGGAGCGTATCTACACTATCGAGTTTGGCCTGTTCAATGAACTGGTGCTGCACGCGATGGATTACGTGGCCCAGGTACAGCAAAATGCCAAGGTAGTAGGGGTGATTGACTGCCTGAGTTCCTTTGCCAACATTGCCCTGTCAAGCAATTACGTGAAGCCGGAGGTGTCGGATGGTCATGTACTGGATATCAGGAAAGGTCGCCACCCCGTCATTGAGAAGCAGCTGCCGTTAGGCGAGGCTTACGTGCCGAACGATATCTTCCTGGACAATGAAGAGCAGCAGGTCATCATCATTACCGGCCCGAACATGGCCGGTAAGAGTGCGCTGCTGCGTCAGACAGCCCTGATCGTGCTGATGGCCCAGATCGGGGCCTTCGTGCCGGCAGAGGCGGCCAGCATCGGCATCATCGACAAGATCTTTACGCGGGTGGGGGCCTCAGATAACCTCTCGAAGGGAGAGTCTACCTTTATGGTGGAAATGACCGAGACAGCCAGCATCTTGAACAACCTGTCGGACCGTAGTCTGGTATTGATGGACGAGATCGGGCGCGGTACAAGCACCTACGATGGGATCTCCATTGCCTGGGCTATTGTGGAGCACCTGCACAACCACCCGAAGAGCCGGGCCAAAACGCTTTTTGCCACACACTACCATGAGCTGAACCAACTGGCAGAGGAGCTGCCACGCGTGAAGAACTTCAATGTGTCGGTAAAAGAGGCGAGAGGCAAGATCCTGTTCATGCGGAAGCTGGTGGAAGGCGGCAGTGAGCATAGCTTTGGCATCCATGTGGCGCAGATGGCGGGCATGCCGAATAACGTGGTGCTGCGTGCCGATGAGATCATGCACCACCTGGAGAAAGAGAAGGTGTCAGACCACGCGCCGAAGCAGCGCATGAAAACGGCTCCTAAGAATAACTACCAGCTCAGCATGTTTGAGCTACAGGACCCGCAGCTGCAGCGTGTAAAAGAGCTGATGGAGCAACTGGATATAAACACCATTACGCCGGTAGAGGCCTTGCTGAAGCTGAATGAGCTAAAGCTCCTGCTGCAGGACAAGCAGCGGGAAGTGCTCCGTTAAACTCCAGTGGTTGGTTAAACACGGCCCCTATACCTTCTGAAGGTATAGGGGCCGTGTTTTTTTGAGCTGTTTACAGGCAGGGGAGGCATCTTTCTCCTTTTACTTGAGACAAAATTCAAATAAAATACCCGGTAGTGGCCCATAATGTCAGCAGGAAATGGGAAGGTGAAAAAAAGGTGTAAAATTTTCTCCTTGATAATCAGTAGATAATGGAAAAGTAGAGAAAATATTTGCGGAGGCTATTGACATGTCAGATTTTGTCTCTATCTTTGCATCACTAAATCACTACGGCGGTTTAGGAAAAAGAAAAACAAAAAGCGGGAATAGCTCAGTTGGTAGAGCGCGACCTTGCCAAGGTCGAGGCCGCGGGTTCGAATCCCGTTTCCCGCTCAGAAAGCTAAACAGAAGACGTTGTCGATACACAACGTCTTTGTTTTTTGCAGACTATCCTTCAGGGAACGCTCCTGAACGGTTGCCGGGATGGTGGAATTGGTAGACACGCAAGACTTAAAATCTTGTGGCCGCAAGGCCGTGCGGGTTCGATTCCCGCTCCTGGTACTCAACTTGCTATATTTGCAAAAGCAGATGTACTGAAAAACCCGCTTAAAACTACTTTTAAGCGGGTTTTTGCTTTTATAGCCCTTTCTTAATATAACCTTTGATTTTCGGTTTAATCCCCTAAAAATAGGAGAGAGCTTTAGCGCTGAGAGGAGCTAAAGTTAACTCTAGCCCTACCTTGAAGCAGGAGTCAAGTCGGAAGTCTCCTCCAAAAGAATATCTAAATAAGAGGAGGGGTAAAATGTTGAAAGACAGGTGAATCTTGTATAGCCCATTAGGGCGCTATTTATAAATAAAGAAGATAAAATATTTACTAAGCTTGCTTGTGACTGATAGTT
The DNA here is from genome assembly GCA_033838975.1 of Hymenobacteraceae bacterium. GTDB lineage: Bacteria > Bacteroidota > Bacteroidia > Cytophagales > Hymenobacteraceae > Pontibacter. Next base: position 22,883 of record JAJLKL010000174.1, read on the forward strand.
TATATTGGTAATATTGAATAGCTAATCTAAATAGTCCTATAAAATGTTCTTGATCATAGTTCCACTCCAACGTTTAGTAAGTTCAGTCAATGTCCGAGCATTTGTAAAGCTGGCATGTCTTTCATTGATGGTTGCCCTCTTTGCCTCTTGCACAGAAAAGAAAGTTGATTTTACAGAAACCTTTATTGGGAACTATGTTGGGAGTTATACTGGTACAGCTCAAAATAACTTTTATGATTACAAGAGCACCTTTACAAGAAAGGATACAGTTTATACTAATGTTCAGGTCGCCATTGCAAGAAGTACTCAAGATAATAAGAAGGTAACTGTTTCTGTGTATTTACCCACAGGAGAAAAGAGATACTATTCCGATGTAGATGTGAGCGACAACAAACTTAACTACCATTTCTCTGCCAGAGGCTGTGGGTGCACCCAAAGTATTTCAGGTGATGTAAAAGACAATGTGCTTAGACTATCCCTTTTTAACTATGAAACAACGGTGTTAGATTCTCGCATTAGTGTAGAGGCACTCAAAAATCCAAAGGGTGATGAAGGTTTATAATTGATTCCTAAAGCGCAACATCTACCATGCAGACACAGAAGGAAGAATATAATGTGTAATTGTCTGCATGTAAACAGACATTCACTGGCATTCAACGATCATATAGCTAGCTGGAATTCTCCACTTATCATTATTCTTTCGTGCTCTCCTTTCGCCAAGCAATAAAGGGGGCGGAACAACAATGAAACGGAAAGTCTCTTGCTACCAAAATTAGTAGTAGTGTCAGGTCAAACAGTGGTTACTATACATGACCACACTTGCTTACTTCGACTCAGTTATAGAAGCCTTTCTAGTCTTTTCTTCACACATTCCTTAACTATGCCTTTAGCCACTCCATGGCAACGGTCCTGTCCGTGAAATTCTGCAGCTGGTAAGGAAGCAGCTGGGATGCTTTGATGTGGCTAATGTTGTTTTGTGCGGTTTGCTCCACTGCTGCGCTGAGGGATTGTAGCCGGGCGAGTTTCTGTACTCGCGTAGTGGCCAGGCCGGTGGCCAGGTATACGGCAATCTCCCTGCTTTCTTTGGGGCCTACGGAAATGGTGGTGTTGGATGAATTTAGCAGCACTCGCTTGACATCGTAGTGCTTTACCGTGTCTACCAGGATATTGATGCTGTGCTTGATTTCTGGTAGCAAAAAGTCGTGCAAATCTGGATAAGCGACCTCTAATATATCAGTAGCAGGACTGTAATCCATTTTAATAATGCTGTTCTCAAACAGAATCATTTTCTCAGGTTTAGATGGGGTTGGGGTGCTAAGTTAACCAAATTAACTCATACCCTTTGGTAAGGGAGCTTTAGTTCTGGCTTTGCCATTTACTCTGTAGATACGCTATATGTTACGGTATCTTTGCCAAACAGACAGAGAGAAAGACCTGAGGTAGATTTGAGGCTATGAAAGCGGTGGTCCTAATTCAAGTGGCAGGCACTCTACTCATTTAGGAACTCAATGCAGAGATAAACCACTGATCCTGCCAATAACAGTGCTAGTATGGTGTCTGGCTTCATAGTATGGGAGTTAAATTTACAGGACTACAAAATAGCATATACGAGGATAGACGCTAAATTCCCTTGGTCTCTTCCGCCTCTGTTAGCTAATGGCACCGGAGCAGGGGTGCAGCCGTGTTGAGATCAAGTCAACGAATACACTTCTGAACCGAGTGAACTGCTTCTCCCAACAAAGCCTCATCAGCATGAAGAGCTGACACCTTCATCGTAGTGAAGGCTTTGATTGCTGTACTTACCCCGACTTGCTTTAGACAACCAGTTACCTTGCCAGATCCTGGCTTCGGTTGGCATCGATAGCCAGCAGAATGTAGAGCAGTATGGTAAAAGACCACAGGGAAGAGCCGCCGTAACTGAAGAAGGGCAGCGGAATGCCTACCACAGGCGCTAGTCCTATAGTCATTCCCACATTCACCAGAAAATGGAAGAAGATAATAGAGGCTACACAGTAGCCGTAGGTGCGGCCAAAGACAGACTTCTGGCGCTCTGCAATTGAAACGATGCGGATCAGGAGCAGGATAAAGAGGGCAATC
>JAJLKL010000175.1:0-9973 GCA_033838975.1 Hymenobacteraceae bacterium
TTGTCCATCGCCTCCGGGCTCACCCAGCCGCCGAACTCCGCCTGCGCAATGTGCAGGATAGGCAGCAGGGCAGACTTCTGGCGTCCCTCAGGGTAGTGGCTGATGTAGCGCTGAATCTCGGCCATGGCCGCATCAGAAAACTTTACTTCGTTTATTGTCTCTGCCATTTTTCTTTTGTCACCGGTCACAGCCCGGTGTTAAATGGTAATTTGTCTTTGATTATGCGTCCAGCTCGCCAGCGATTACGTTCAGGCTACTCAGCGTCAGGATGGCGTCGGCCAGCTGACCGCCTTTGATCATCTCCGTATAAGCCTGGTAGTAGATAAAGCATGGTCTGCGGAAGTGCAGTCTGTATGGCGTGCGGCCACCGTCTGAGATCAGGTAGAAGCCCAGCTCACCGTTACCGCCCTCTACACTGTGGTATACTTCCCCAACAGGCGCGTCAATCTCACCCATCACAATTTTAAAGTGATAAATAAGCGCTTCCATGTTGCGGTATACCTCCTGCTTTGGCGGCAGGTAGTAATGCGGCGCATCGGCGTGGTAAGATCCTTCCGGCAGGTTTTTATACGCCTGCTCAATGATCTTCAAGCTCTGCCACACTTCCTCGTTACGCACCAGGAAGCGGTCATAGGTATCTCCTTTGGAGCCAACCGGAATTTCGAACTCAAAATCCTCATAAGAAGAATATGGGTTCATCACGCGCACGTCGTAGTCAACGCCAGTAGCACGCAGGTTAGGACCGGTGAAGCCGTAGCTCAGGGCACGCTCTGCGGAGATAGCACCCACGTCCGTCGTTCTGTCGATGAAGATACGGTTGCGGGTAAGCATTTTCTCAAACTCTGCCCATACTTTCGGGAAGCGCTTCAGAAACTCGTCGATCAGGTGCAGTGCCTTCGGGGAAAGGTCACGCTCCATCCCGCCGATACGCCCCATGTTCGTCGTCAGACGGGCACCGCAAACTTCCTCGTAGATATCATAAATATGCTCACGCTCCTGCATCACGTACAGGAAGCCGGTGAAGGCGCCGGAGTCTACCCCCAGGATCGAGTTACAGATCAGGTGGTCCGAGATACGTGCCAGCTCCATCATGATCACGCGGATGTACTGCGCGCGCTTCGGCACGGTAATGCCCAGCAGCTTCTCTACCGTCATGTGATACCCCATGTTATTGATAGGGGAGGAGCAGTAGTTCATGCGGTCAGTAAGCGGCGTGATCTGGTAGAACGGCCTGCGCTCTGCTATTTTCTCAAAAGCACGGTGGATGTAGCCGATCGTTGGTACGGCGTCCACGATCTTCTCACCGTCCATCTGCAGGATGTTCTGGAAGATACCGTGCGTGGCCGGGTGCGTAGGACCCAGGTTCAGCGTAGTTAATTGCGGCTCTTCTTTCAGGGCAAGTCCGTTGTCTAGGCGGAACTGCTCCAGGTCAGTAAGCTTAGCTGTTTTATTTTCAGTAGCCATTCTATTCCTTTTAGTCGTCTGCTGCCAGCGCGTGCGAGCACGTTCTGTTACAGCAAAACAGGCTTATCGTCCGAAATATGTATTAATCTTATCTTCCCTTGTCTGGTCTTCCAGCGGGTACTGCTTCAGCATCGGGTGGTACTCCATCTCCTCAATGTTGAGGATGCGCGTCAGGTTCGGGTGACCGGTAAAGATGAAGCCATAAAAGTCGAAAGCCTCGCGCTCCATCCAGTTGGCGGTAGCGTAGAGGTCTGTTACCGTTGGCATCACCGGGTCCGAAGCCGGCATGAACACCTTGATGCGGATGCGGTAGTTATGACGCAGGCTGTGCTTCTGGTACATCATGCACATTTCCTTGTCGCCTTTACCGGGGTAGTGTATACCGCACATCGTGGTCAGGAAGCTGATTTGCAGCTCCTTGTCGTCGCGCAGGTATTTGATTAGCTCGTGAATCGTTTCGCGGTTGGTGGTGATGGTCATGATGCCATCCGGGGTATAGGCATCCCAGATGTTCTCCTCACCAAACTGGCTAATGATCTTGCCGAGTACGTTTTCGTTCGTAAGCTCCATTTGCTTATTTAATATTGTAAGAGGCCAATAGTGCCTGATACTCCGGAGAGTTGCGGCGGCGCAGTGATTCGTTTTCAGCCAGGTCCTGTACGCGCATCAGGCCGTCCAGAATCTGCTCTGGGCGCGGAGGGCAGCCCGGTACGTACACATCCACTGGTACCACGCGGTCAATGCCCTGCAGCACAGAATAAGTGTCGAAGATGCCGCCGGAAGAAGCGCAGGCGCCTACAGCTACTACCCAGCGCGGTTCCGCCATCTGCTCGTATACCTGCTTCACCACAGGTCCCATTTTCTTAGCGATCGTACCCATCACCAGCAGGATGTCTGCCTGGCGCGGTGAGAAGCTGGGGCGCTCTGATCCAAAGCGGGAAATATCATAATTAGAGCCCATGGTAGCCATGTACTCGATACCACAGCAAGAGGTCGCGAATGGCAGCGGCCAAAGCGAGTGCTTACGGGCCAGTCCGATTACTTTCTCGAATGAGGTGGCAAAGAAACCTGCACCTGAAATACCTTCCGGTGCCTCCGCTAACTTAATATCTGTATTTTCGCTCATTTCTGTATGATTGGTTGTATCTTAAACCGGTACAATTGCACCGACAAGATGAACACAAAAGCCTGGTGAAAAGTTTACTGGGCTATTCCCACTTCAGGATCCCTTTCTTGATCACGTAGAAGAAGCCTGCCAGCAGCATGCCCATGAACACGAACATCTGCAGAAAGCCCTCTATTCCGAAGCTTCTGAAGTTCACCGCCCAAGGGTACATGAAGATGATCTCCACGTCAAACAGCACGAACAGGATGGCCGTCATGAAGTATTTGTAAGAGATAGGGGTACGGGCATCGCCTACAGACTCAATTCCGCTTTCCCAGGCGGCGCCTTTTACCTCACTTTTGCGTTTTGGGCCCAGCAGGTGCGTAAGCGTGAGCGCAAAAATGACAAAGCCCAGTCCTGCCGCAAATTGGATGATGATTGGCAGGTAGTCCGACGGTACATACTGATCCACAGTTGGTTCCATAATGCTGTAGTCCTTTCTTAAAATTTGGGAGCAAAATTAGGGATAAATAGCCATTAATCAAAAGTATAACTTGCATGTCGAACATGCTGAGAGTGGCGTATCTGGGCGGTTCTCTGTTATTTTTACTGATTCTAAATAGCGGAAGCGTGTTTGTACATCATTTCAAGCAAAAGGCCACGCTCTTTGCAGAACGTGGCCTCTGTTACAGCTGCTTGGCTGCGGTACAATTTATTTGTCCTCGCCCAGGAACGGATAGCGGTAGTCTACCGGCGGCACGAATGTCTCCTTAATGGAGCGGGCCGACACCCAACGCAGCAGGTTCAGCATAGAGCCGGCCTTGTCGTTGGTGCCTGAGGCGCGCGAACCGCCGAACGGTTGCTGTCCTACTACGGCACCTGTTGGCTTGTCGTTGATGTAGAAGTTACCAGCCGCCTGGTCCAGACGCTTCGTCGCATACTCTACGATGTAGCGGTCCTGGCTGAAGATGGCTCCTGTCAGGGCGTAAGGAGAAGTCGCGTTTACCAGTTCCACCGTCTCCTCGAAATTGTTCTCATCGTACACGTAGATCGTGATCACTGGGCCGAAGATCTCCTCGCACATGGTGATGTAGGTCGGGTTGTGCGACAGCAGTACGGTTGGCTCTATGAAATAACCTTTCGACTTGTCGTAGTTACCGCCGGCAATGATCTCCACCTCGTTGCTCTCCTTCGCATTGTCGATGTAGCGGGCAATCTTGTCAAACGACTTCTCATCGATCACGGCATTGATGAAGTTGCCGAAATCCTCCGGAGGTCCCATTTTAAACGACTTCAGATCCTCGATCACATACTCTCTCACCTCATCCCACAGATTGCTCGGGATGTAGGCACGGGAGGCTGCTGAGCATTTCTGGCCCTGGAACTCAAACGCGCCACGCGAGATGGCAGTGGCCAGTGCCTTGGCATCAGCAGACTTGTGGGCCAGGATGAAGTCCTTGCCGCCTGTCTCCCCTACGATGCGTGGGTATGACTTATATTTGTGGATGTTAGTGCCGATGGTCTTCCAGATGTGCTGGAACACGCCTGTGCTGCCTGTAAAGTGAATACCGGCAAAATCCGCGTGGTTGAACACCACGTCACCCGTAGTTGGGCCGTCCACATAAATCAGGTTGATCACCCCATCCGGCAGACCGGCTTCTTTCAGCAGCTCCATGATCATGTGCGCTGCGTAGATCTGCGTGTGCGCTGGCTTCCAAACCACTACGTTACCCATCATGGCCACAGAAGTAGGCAGGTTACCGGCAATGGCTGTGAAGTTGAACGGCGTAAGGGCAAATACGAAGCCCTCCAGCGGACGGTGCTCCATACGGTTCCAAACACCCGGGGCAGACTCCGGCTGCATGCGGTAAATATCTGTTGCGTACTGCACGTTAAAGCGCAGGAAGTCCACCATTTCGCAGGCAGAGTCGATCTCAGCCTGGAAAGCGTTCTTCGACTGGCCCAGCATGGTGGCGGCGTTCATGCGCGCTCTCCAGGGGCCGGCCAACAGTTCGGCAGCCTTCAGGAAAATGCTTACACGGTGCTCCCAGCTCATCGCAGCCCAGGCCTCACGTGCCGCAAGCGCCGCATTGATGGCCTGTTCCACGTGGGTCGCATCCCCCTCGCTGAAGTGGCCCAGGATGTGCTGGTGGTCGTGTGGCTGCAGCATCGGCTGCTTATTGTCTGTATATACCTTGTCGCCGCCAATGTACATGGGTACATCCAGCTGCTTCGACTTTAGCTCTTTATAGGTGCGCAGTAGCTCCTCTTTTTCAGGAGAGCCAGGCGTATAAGCCTTTACTGGTTCGTTAACGGGAGTTGGTACTCTGAAAAATCCGGTTGCCATTTTTTATTATAGTTACAGATTTAGAATTAGATTTTCATAGTTACTTCATACACCTACGGGAGGCATCTGAACAAAGGTAACGGTTATATTTGATTTTTCGGCATGAAGCTGTAGGGGGATACACCCCACTGGGGTGTGTGTTCTCCTAAAGTATATTTTTAAGCTCGCTGAGGCACCTGATCTGGTGGGTGGGCCTGGGGTTTAGCTTTTTGCCGTTAAGTTCAGGGTTAAAGTACACCTGGTCAATACCGCAGGCGCGGGCTCCTTCTATGTCGCACTCTATGTTGTCGCCGATCATGATGCATTCTCCCGGAGCTACGTTGATACGCTCCAGGGCATGCTCAAACATGCGTCTGTCGGGTTTCTTGTAGCCGCAGCACTCTGAGGTCACAATCTCCCTGAAGTAGCCGTGCAGGTTGGAGGAGTTCATTTTGATGTACTGCACCTCCTTAAAGCCGTTTGTGATGATGTGCAGGCCATACTTTGGCTGCAGGTATTCCAGCACCTCGTGGGTGAACGGAAAGACGGCCGTTTTAGTAGGGCACATTTCTATATAGGCCTCAGAGATACCCTTAGGCACCTCATGCTCCTTCAGGCCAAGGCCCCGCAGGGTTTTCACGAAACGGGTCTCGCGCAGCTCCTGCTGGTTGATCTTACCCTTGTTGTACAGGTCCCAGAGGTGGGTATTGACGAACTTATACTTCTTGTAGAAGGACAGGCAGTCAAACTTGCCGAAGCGGCCCAGTTCAAACTGCTCGTAAAGGGTATAGAGCGTTTCTTCGGAGTTTTTCTCAAAGTCCCACAGCGTGTGGTCCAGATCGAACAAGATGTGCGTGTATGTTTTCATGCGTAAAAGTGTCAGGTTTAAGTAAAACGGCTGAAGGTGCCTGATGTTTTTAGAAAAGAACCTTTGCTTCACCCGGGAGGAGTGAACTATACTTGCCAAACAATAATTTACACAAGTACAAGTTATGGAAAGGTGTGCCTAGGTGGCTAACCAGCGGCGGGCGTGCAGCTTGTTGGCTGCCAGTTCGCGGTTAGAGAACAGGATCTGGTACACCTCCTGGTCTTTCTGGAGTAAAGCGTCGCGCTCCATGTAGTTGAAGATCTGGCCCACGAAGTCGGCTGCCTCGTCTTTCACGGAGTAGTACACCCACTGGTCCTGCTTCCGCGAGGAAACCAGGCCCGCATTGCGCAGGTAGGCCAGGTGGCGCGAGGTTTTGGTTTGCGTAAAGTCCAGCACCTGTTCCAGGTCGGAGGTGCACATCTCCTTGTTTCGAAGGATCAGGTTAAGAATCCGGATGCGCGATTCGTCGGCCAGGGCTTTGAGGACCTGTTCGCCAAAAGAAAGACTAAAATGTTTGAGTCTCATAAACGTAGGCAGCTTGAACAAAATTAGGCAAAAGCTGCTATTATAAAAGAATAATAAGTATAATTGTATCACATGACACCTGTCCGACCACACCTTTCTTCTACCGTACACTTCCCGAAATGGCTCCTGTTGCCGGTGCTGGGGCTGCTGCTGATGCTGGCGCCTGAGCAGGCCAGGGCGCAGGGGCAGAACCGCGTGGTGCAGCTCTCGGGCTTTGTGGCCACCGGCGACAGCCTGTACGGGGTGGCGGGTGTGAGTGTGTATGTGCCGGGCACGAGCCGGGGCACGCAAACCAATGAGTTCGGCTTTTTCTCAGTGCCTGTGCTTGCCGGCGACAGTGTGCTTTTCAGTGCCCTGGGCTATAAAAAGCAGTACCTGATCATCCCGAAGGGCTACAGCAGCCAGAGCTACTCCATCATCATGCAGCTGCAGGAAGACCCTACGGAGCTGCCCATGGTGGATGTTTTCCCGTGGCCGACAGAGCGGGACTTCAAGGAGGCCGTGCTCAGTGTGAAGCTGCCGGATGAGGGCCGGGCCATCGCGACGCGCAACCTGGACCCGGAGCGACTGGAGGAGTTGTTTAAAACCACGCCGATGGATGGTGACGCCAACTTCAGGTTCTGGAACCAGCAGCAGTTGCAGCAGCAGCAGAACCGCTACATGTACCCGACCATCAGTCCTTTTGCCATCCCTGCCCTCATTAACTCAATCTTCAAAGGCGACAACTAAACGGTAGTCCTCCCTGGGGTGCTGCTTCTCATAGAATTGTACTTATTTCTTGCAAAAAGCTATCTGCCTGTTGCGGCGGCAGTATAGCCGGTTTTCCTATGTGTAAGCCCCGGAAAAGCTGGTAAAGTAACTAACAGCAGCGGGTTGCGTTATTTGCCAATGTAGGTATACACCCGTATACACTAAAGAGCAACAGTGCAGGCGCTCGCCTGTTGTTGCATGGCTTAAACTCAATACACATATGCTAGAACCTGCTAAATTATCACTAAATATACCCGAAACTTCCAAGCCACGTGTCGTCATCATAGGAGGAGGCTTTGGCGGGATCAACCTCGCTAAAAAGCTCCCGGAAAAAGAATTCCAGGTGGTGATGTTTGATAAGCAGAACTACCACGGTTTCTGGCCGCTGCTGTACCAAGTGGCTACGGCTGGTCTGGAGCCAGACTCCATCGCAGAGCCGCTTCGAAAGATGTTCGGCGGCGATGACTATGAAGACTTCTACTTTCGGCTGGTACGTGTCACAAACATAGATCCCAGCACCAAAACCATATCCACGCTAGTGGGTGACCTGACTTACGATTTTCTGGTAATCGCTACAGGTACTAAAACCAACTACTTTGGGAATGACCAGATCAAGAAGTTCTCTTTCCCTTTGAAGCAGGTGCCGGATGCCTTAAACCTGCGCAGCCAGATGTTGCAGTGTTTTGAACAGGCAAGTATGACCAGTAATCCGGAGGTTTGGCAAAGCCTGATGAACTTCGTTATTGTAGGAGGAGGACCTACCGGAGTGGAGTTGGCCGGTGCTCTGGCTGAAATGCAGAAACACGTGCTGCCCACCGATTACCCGGATATTGATTTCAACAAAATGAATATCTACCTGATAGAAGGCATGGACAGGGTGCTGCCACCTATGTCGCCGGAGGCCAGTGAAAAGACTTACCAGTACCTGCAGGAACTGGGTATCAAGGTTAAGCTAAACACTTTGGTAGAGTCATACGATGGCAGCGTCGTGACCTTCAAAGGCGGTGAGCAGGTGCGGGCGCACACCCTTATCTGGGCGGCTGGCGTATCAGGTGCTTTAATTGACGGCTTACCGGAAGAGGTTTTGGAGCGGGGCAGAATTTTGGTGAATGAATTTAACCAGGTGCAGGGTTTCAATGACATCTTTGCGATAGGCGATATTGCCATGATGAAGACGCCAGAGTTTCCGAAGGGGCACCCGGGCGTGGCTCAGCCAGCCATACAGCAAGGGAAGCTGTTGGCCAAGAACATGAAGCGTATTATCCGAAAAGAACCGCTGGTGCCATTTAAGTATAAAGACAAAGGCTCTCTGGCTATTATCGGGCGCAACAAAGCCGTGGCAGACTTACCAAAGGACACTCATTTGGGCGGCTTCTTTGCCTGGGTAATTTGGCTGTTCGTGCACATCATGTACCTGATCGGCTTCCGGAATAAGCTTGTGGTGCTCAGCAACTGGATCTACAAGTTCTTTACCTATGAGAACAGCACTCGCCTGATCATCCGGCCATTTGTGCGGCGGGGAGACCGGGTCACGCAGGAGTTTATCAGGAAGTACAACCCGGATTAATGCAAGGGGGCTAAAATGAAAAAACCTTCGGAACGTTCTCCGAAGGTTTTTTATGATTCATTTGGAAGTTCAGCGGCACTACCTGCCTGAGCTGTTTCCGTTGCTGCGGCGGCTGGTGGCACGCTCACGCTGCATTGGGTTCTGCTGCGGCTGGCTGTTCTGCTTGAAAATATCGAAGCGGGAAGGAGCCAGGCGGCGCGGGAAATAATTGTTCGATAGCTCTGTGTCGGCTGTCTGCAGGTATGGGTCCAGCTCAAAGTTTACCACCGGCTTCTCCGTAACAAATACCTTGGTGATCTCCTCGTTGTTATAGCGCCAGATCTCGGCCGGGATGTTCACGATCTCCTCTGTGCCATCCTCAAACTCCATGCGCACGATCAGCGGCATAACCAGCCCGCCGATGTTCCTGAAGGCTACTTCGTAGAAGTTCAGGCCGGAATCCAGCATTTTCTTCTGCTCCGGCGTAATGCCTTTCAAAAAGTTCTGGTACTTCTCTTTGTCTGCGGCAGTGGTGGCCAATGGGTCGTAGCTGTTGTAGAAGTCGTTCAGCTCAGGGCGCATCTCTACGCGTGTTTTCTGGATATCAGTCAGGTTGCGCTGCTGCGAAAGCGTTTTAGGCGCTCTGTTCTGCTCGGCACGCTTCTGTGCGTTCACAAACTCCGGGTCCTGCGAGTCGATGGTATACCACTTCACGTTCTCGATCGAGATGTCGGTGTGGTCCGTGGTGTAGAACCAGCCCCTCCAGAACCAGTCTAGGTCCACGCCAGAGGCGTCCTCCATGGTGCGGAAGAAATCGGCTGGCATCGGGTGCTTGAAGGCCCAGCGGTTAGCGTACTCTTTAAAGGCGTAATCGAACAGCTCGCGGCCCATCACTGTTTCACGTAAAACATTCAGGGCAGTGGCCGGCTTGCCGTAGGCGTTGTTGCCAAACTGCAGCACTGACTCGGAGTTGGTCATGATCGGCACCTGCGTGTTTTTGGCGCTCTTCATGTACTCTACGATGTTTGCAGGCTCGCCACGGCGGGATGGGTAGTTGCGCTCCCATTCCTGTTCCGCAATGTACTGCATAAATGTGTTCAGGCCCTCGTCCATCCACGTCCACTGGCGCTCATCGGAGTTGATGATCATCGGGAAGAAGTTATGGCCCACTTCGTGGATGATCACCGAGATCAGACCATACTTGATGCGGTCAGAGTAGGTGCCATCCGGCTCCGGACGGTAGCCGTTGAAAGAAAGCATCGGGTACTCCATCCCCCCTACAGGGCCGTGCACCGAGATCGCCACCGGGTAAGGGTAGTCGATGGTGTGCTTGGAGTATACTTTCAGGGTATGCGCTACCGACTCGGTAGAGTACTGGCCCCACAGCGG
>JAJLKL010000176.1:0-2055 GCA_033838975.1 Hymenobacteraceae bacterium
TACCTGCGCCATGATGAGCGCGGCAACCTGGATCTGGAGCACCTGGAGGAGTTGCTGGCCAGCCAGCCGCAGACGCTGGTATCTGTGATGCACGCCAACAACGAGATCGGTAACCTGAACGACATTGAGGCGATCGGGGAAATTTGCAAGAAGTATAACGCGGTGTTCCATTCCGACACAGTGCAGACCATGGGCCACTACAAGCATGACCTGCAGCAGCTGAAGGCTAACTTTATCGTTGGCTCGGCGCATAAGTTTCATGGTCCCAAAGGCGTGGGCTTCCTGTTCTGCGATGCGGAGACGAAGATACAGCCACTGATCCAGGGCGGAGCGCAGGAGCGAAACATGCGCGGCGGCACTGAGAATGTGTACGGCATCATCGGTCTGGCCAAGGCGCTGGAGATCGCTTATCGCGATATGGAGGAGCACACCCGCTATATTCAGGGGCTGAAAGACCGCATGATTCACAAGCTGCGTGAGCAGATGGATGACGTGAGCTTCAACGGTATGTCGGAGTTCGGCGATAAGAGTCTGTACACGGTGCTGAACGTGAGTCTACCCGCCTCGGGTATAAACGAGATGCTGCTCTTTAGCCTGGATATCGCTAAGATCTCGGCCTCGGGCGGTAGTGCCTGCAGCAGCGGCGCAAATGCCGGTTCGCATGTGCTGCGTGCGCTGAATGTTGACCCTAGCCGCGGATCAGTTCGTTTCTCATTCAGCAAGTATAACACGCCGGAAGAGATCGACTACGTGGCCGAGACAGTAGCTAAAATGTATAAAAAAGAGCTGGCCTAAGTATAGAAGGGCAGTAGTAAGTATAAAAAGGCTCTGGCAGTATGCCGGGGCCTTCTTCGTTAATAGTAACTTAACAGATCAGATGAAAAGTATAGCTGTTTTCTGTGGAGCCAATTCGGGCACAAACGCTGTGCATGTGGAGGCTGCCACAAAACTGGGCCACCTAATGGCCGCACAAAGTCTAAGACTGGTTTTTGGGGGAGGGAAGGTAGGCTTGATGGGCACTATTGCCGATGCCATACTTGCCAAAGGAGGTGAGGCCGTAGGCGTAATTCCTCAGAGCCTGATAGACCGCGAGGTAGCCCACACCGGCCTCACAGAGCAGCATGTGGTAAAGACCATGCACGAGCGCAAAGCCCTAATGGCAGCCAAGTCTGATGCGTTTATTGCCATGCCCGGCGGCTTTGGTACCCTGGACGAGGTGAACGAGATTATTACGTGGAACCAGCTGGGCATTATTAAAAAGCCCGTGGCCTTCTACAACGTGAACGGCTACTACGATAAGTTCCTGGACTTCATCGCTGACAGCGTACAGGAGGGCTTCATCAAGCAGGAGTACGTAAACAACCTGATCGTGGAGAGTGATGCCGAGGTGCTGTTGCAAAAGCTCACTAAGTATGCCGCCGCTGTGTCGGAAGATTGGGTGGATTCGGAGCGGATTTAATGATTTGGAAATTTAGAGATGTGAGATTTGGAAGTAGAGTTATAGTCTCACCCGACTCATCTAAAAAGGCCACTGATGCAGTAACATCAGTGGCCTTTTCTTATATATAAGCTGTATAGGCTAGTTCTGTAGAATGATCTGCTTCACGGCTTCCACCCAGGTGTCGTTAGAGTTGAGGCTTTCTACCAGCTGCCATTTCTCGCCGCCGGCGTGCTCAAACATCTCCTTAAACTCCTCGCCTACCTCAATGGTCGTTTCCAGGCAGTCAGCTACGAAGGCAGGGCTGAAGGCCAGCACCTTTTTGATGCCTTTCTCCGGGAAGGTCTTCAGCATTTCGTCAGTGTATGGTTTCAGCCAAGGATCTTTACCCAACCGCGACTGGAATGCCACGGAGTACTGGTCTTCGCGCAGGCCGAGTGCGGCTGCCAACTGGCGCGAGGTTTCGAAGCAGGAGGCGCGGTAGCAATACTGGTTGCGCTTGTTGTAGCTGTTGCAGCAGGAGCCGAGCTTGCAGTATCCGTGGTCACTGCCCTTCAGGATATGGCGCTCTGGCAAACCGTGGTAGCTGAACATCACATGGTCATAATCATCCTCGG
>JAJLKL010000177.1:0-30983 GCA_033838975.1 Hymenobacteraceae bacterium
ATCATGATCAACATGGAGCGCTGGCGCTGGATTCCGAAACGCATGGTGCCCAAAAGCCTGGACCAGCGCTTTATCTGGGTGAACATTCCGGAGTACAAGCTCTACGTGTACGAAGACCCGGAGGGCGACCTGACGGCCAACAGGAAGTACAAGGAGGTGATGAACATGCGGGTGATTGTGGGGAAGACCATGAGCTCCACGCCCATCTTCAGCGACAAGCTGGAGTACGTGGTGATGGCCCCGTACTGGAACGTGCCGAACAGCATCGTAGAGGACGAGATCAAGCCTAAGATGCTCAGCAACCCGAACTGGCTCGCTTCGCAGAACATGGAAGTCGTGACAAGGGAGAAGAACCCGAAGCCTGTTTCGCCACAGTCCATTAACTGGAGCAGTGTGACAAGAGACAACTTCACCTACAGGGTGCGCCAAAAGCCGGGTCCACAAAACTCGCTGGGTATGATCAAGTTCCTGTTCCCGAACGAATATGCCGTGTACCTGCACGATACACCGGCCGATGCCCTCTTCAGCCAGACGGACCGTAACTTCAGCCACGGCTGTGTGCGGGTAGAGCAGCCTGTGGAACTGGCAAAGTACCTGATGCGCGACATGCCGCAGTGGGATGAACACCGCATCCGGGAAACGATGCGCGGCGGAGAGGAGACCTGGGTTACCCTGCCCACGCGGGTGCAGGTATACCTGGTGTACTTTACCAGCTGGGTGGATGACGAAGGGAATGCTCACTTCCGGGAGGACCTGTACGGACACGATAAAAAGCTGGAGCAGGAGTACTTCGGTTAGCCGCTCTGGCAGAAAGGAACACAATGAATAGGATAGGCAGTACCCTGTACCTGCTTCTGGCCATACTGATCATGGGCTGTGGGCAGAACATAGAAGTGAAGGATGAAGAGGCCGCCACGATCCCGAGGGATACGGCAACCGCTTCCAGTGCTCCGGTTATCGTTGAGGAGCAGGACACCACGCTGCAGCCGGTAGTGGAACTGCAAATCACCGCACTCGGCAATACCGAGGAGGAGATCAGGTACGACACAGACACCCTGGAGGCCAGGGCCGGGGCAAAGGTAAAGCTTGTCTTCACCAATGAGGCACAGGACATGCCCATGATGCACAACGTCGTGTTCACAATGCCTGACAAGTATAAGCTCGTGGCATTGGCGGGCGCCAATGTAGGCGCACCGGGCAATTATGTGCCGGAAAGTGAGCAGGTGATCGCCGCCACTCCCTTAGCCCTGCCAGGGCAGACAGTAGAAATCGAGTTCAAGGCCCCTATGGAGCCAGGTGCCTACAATTTTGTTTGTACCTACCCCGGCCACTGGCAACGCATGAACGGCGTTTTTTTGGTAAAGTAGTCACAGTATACAAAGACAGCTCAAGGGCCTGTTTGTACGAATATTGACCGTAGGAGCAGGCCCCTCTTCTTTTCAAGCAAGCCGACCTGCCTGGGGCAAAATGACTGATACTAAAAGTGGGGCCGAACAGAGCACCACACTCCGGGCTCATCGGTAACACAATCACGGCCACCCGGGCACACCTGCCAGCAAAGCACTGCTTTGCAATACGTTACAGGCCGCCTCTTTTGCAGATCAGCGTATGCCCTACACGAACCTTCATCTAAAAAAGGTTGTTACCCGGCATACAGAGTAAACTCCCATTCCGTACTTTTACATTACCAATCATCGGATAGCATGAAATTCACACCGCCAGAATGTATTAACTGTACCAGCAGGATCGGCTCTTTGATGGGTTGCTGTAATCAGAGCGAGCTGGAAAGTGTGTCTGCTACCAAGTCCTGCTTCACGTTTCGGAAGGGGCAGATCATATTTCATGAGGGAGGGAAGCCGTCCGGACTCTACTGCATAAACTCCGGGAAGGTGAAGGTTGCCAAGATGGGCAGCGATGGCAAAGAGCAGATCGTTCGTTTGGCCAAGCCCGGCGATATCATTGGGTACCGCGCCCTGATGGCTGACACGAACTACTCAGCGTCAGCTGTGGCGCTGGATGATGCCGTCGTGTGTTTTGTGCCTAAGTCGCAGTTTCTGGAGCTGATCAGCCACAACGTAGCGTTCTCCGGCGGACTGATGAAGCTACTCTCCACGGCGCTGGGAGACGCAGAGGAGCGGATGGTGCAGATGGCCTATAAACCGGTTCGGGAGCGTCTGGCGGAGGCCCTGCTGCTTCTACGGAAAACTTACCAGCCTGCAGACGGTACCGATAACTTCACCATCTCTATTTCCCGGGAAGATCTGGCCTCTATCGTCGGCACAGCCAAGGAGACCACGATCCGACTGCTTTCTGAGTTCAAGGATGAGAAGCTCATCACCACCAAGGGCAGCAGTATCACCATCTTGGATGCAGACAAACTCTACAGCATCTGCCACCTTTACGATTAACCATACTTTACAGCATAAAAAAGGCAGCCCTCAACAGCTGCCTTTTCTGGTATGATGCTCACCACACATCACACAAACACCAAAACTAAACATTAAACTATCTCGTCGTGCTGTAGCTCCCATATAGCTGGACGCATACCTTCCCGGCATAGTAACTTCACAGCGCCTATTGATCTGTGAACCTAAAGTATAACACAGGGTGCTAAATACCTTTACTTCGTCTTTCCAGGATAAAACAGGCCACCATACCTGCCCATACAAGAGCTAACAGTTCCATATTCTTTTTCTGATTATCGTTTTTTTACCCTGAGTTGCCGCTGCCTGAGAGACCAGACAGCGGAATCAGGAGTCTGTTTCCATTGCTTTCGTGCTACAAAGGTCACACATTCTGTAGCCGGGTGCAGTGACAAGTATCACTATCGGAACTGACTTTCATCATCTTTTAAAGAATTACCTCCATCTACCTTTGTATAAGACAATTAAAGGAAATTGAGATGGAAACCGCACTCCAAACCAATGTTCAGACCTGTTACCACTGCGGGGATACCTGCAACGAGCAGCCGATTGTAGCGCACGAGAAGGTGTTCTGCTGCGATGGCTGTAAAGCTGTTTATGAACTTCTGGAGGAAAATAACCTCTGTACTTACTATAACCTGGAGCAAAACCCCGGCATCACGGGCAAAAAACCTGTTGCCGAGGCACGCTTCGCCTACCTGGATGACCCGGGAGTAGAGGCGCAGCTGATCAACTTCAAGAACGACAGGATCTGTAAGCTGACCTTCTACATTCCGCAGATGCACTGCAGCTCCTGTATCTGGCTGCTGGAGAACCTCTACAAGCTGAACCCCGGCGTTTCGGAGTCAACGGTAAACTTTCTGCGGAAGGAGGTATCTCTTACCTACTTTCATGAAAAAACCAACCTGCGGGAGGTAGTGCAGCTACTGGCCCGCATCGGCTATGAACCGGCCATTACGCTAGCCGACACAGACGGGAAAAAGACGCAGAAGCAAAGCCGCACCATCATTTACAAGCTGGGGATTGCGGGCTTCTGCTTTGGCAACGTCATGCTGCTGGCCTTCCCAGACTACCTGGCCGTAACAGAGGGCCTGCAGCGCAGCTTCGGTTCCTTTTTCGGATACCTGAGCATCCTGCTGTCCCTGCCGGTTTTCTTTTACAGTGCCCGCGGCTTCTTCACGTCCGCCTTGGAGGGTATCCGGCAGCGCATGATCAACATCGATTTGCCTATTGCTACCGGCCTGATGGCGCTGTTTTGTGTGAGTTTGTATGAGATCATCTCCGGCACCGGCCCCGGCTACCTGGACTCCTTTACCGGCCTTGTCTTTTTTATGCTGATCGGCAAGTACTTTCAGCAGAAGACCTATGACACCCTGTCTTTTGACCGTGACTATACTTCCTATTTCCCGGTGTCTGTGACACTGCTCAAAGAGAACGGTGAGGAGGAGTCTGTGGCGGTGCGTAACCTGCAAGTGGGGGACCGCATCCGCATCCGTAACCAGGAGCTTATACCTGCCGATGCCATACTGCTGCGCGGCACGGCCATGATCGACTACAGCTTTGTGAGTGGCGAGTCGGAGCCGGTGGAGAAGGTGGTAGGAGAGGTGATCTATGCCGGTGGCCGACAGGTAGGGGAGAGTGTGGAACTGGAAGTGGTGAAAGAGGTGTCGCAGGGCTACCTGACACAGCTGTGGAACGACAATGTGTTCTCCAAGAACGAGGAGAAGTCGGTAGCCACCTACGCCAACGTGGCCGGCAAGTGGTTCATCATCGTGACGCTATTGGTAGCGGCAGGTGCCCTGTGGTACTGGGTGCCGCGCGACATGAACATGGCCATGAAGGCCTTTACCTCCGTGCTGATCATTGCCTGCCCATGCGCGCTGTCTCTGGCCACGCCTTTCGTACACGGCCATACCCTGCGCGTGTTTGGCAAGAACAAATTCTTCCTGAAGAACACTTCCGTGGTAGAGACGCTGGCCAAGATCGACACGGTGGTATTTGACAAAACTGGTACCCTGACAGAGCCTAGTGCCGCAGAGGTGACTTATACCGGAAAAGCGCTTACCCCTGAACAGGAGCGCGCTATACTCTCTTTACTGCGCCATTCCACACACCCGCTCAGCCAGCGCATCAGTCAGCACCTGAAAGGAGAAAGCTCAGAGGTTACAAACTACCAGGAATATGCCGGCAAGGGCCTGGCCGGAGAGGTGGAGGGGAAATTTGTGCGGGTTGGCTCCGCCGCATACCTCGGAGTGCCAGCCGATAAAATAAAGGATGCCCTCAAGACCACGGTCTATGTGTCGATTGACGGGGTAGTGCTGGGCTACTATACCTTCTTTAACGTGTACCGCGACGGCTTACAGGAGGTACTGCAAGCTTTGGAGGGCAAGAAAATAGCGGTGCTCTCAGGCGACAACAACCATGAGGAGGCACGCCTGAAGGAACTGCTCGGGCAGGAGGCCGAACTGAACTTTAACCAGAGCCCGGTACAGAAGCTCGAGTACATTCAGCAACTCAAAAAGGACAACCGCCAGGTGCTGATGGTGGGAGACGGGCTCAACGACGCCGGTGCCTTAAAGCAAAGCGACGCAGGTATAGCCTTAACGAACAGCGTGACCAACTTCTCACCCTCCTGTGACGCCATCCTGGACGCCACGGCTTTTGACAAACTCAGCACTTTCCTGGCATTCTCCAAAAAAACCATGCGCATCATCCTGGCCACGTTTGCCGTGTCGCTGGTCTACAACGTGGTAGGGCTCTCGCTGGCGGTGCAGGGGCTGTTCACACCGATCGCCTCTGCTATCCTGATGCCCATCAGCTCGCTGAGCGTCATCATCTTTGCCACCCTCTCCGTGAAGTTCGCCGCCAAAAAGGCCGGTCTTTAACGCACTGGGCAGCATTTACAGTCTATGATTCATCATTCTTAACTGATATAAGCCATGTTTGTCATATTTCTATTAATCGGTATCAGCGTGACGGTAGCAGCCTGCTTCCTGGGCGCTTTTCTGTGGGCCGTGCGCTCCGGGCAGTACGACGACGACTATACGCCGGCCGTGCGCATGCTCTTTGAAAATGAGGCCCCGGGCAAGCCCAAAACCGCTGCCAAAAAGCCAGAGACAGCCTAAGCAGCAGCACCCACAGCTGATATCAATCATTTACAGAAGTGACTTATGTCATCTTTTAGGAGGGGCGCCTTTAAGACCTTTGTACCTGTAGTGAAAGTCACAAAAACCATCAAAACACATACAAAACCTTTAACCAATGGAGGACACCGCACATGTCAACTAATGTAGCAGAAGTCTTAGAAAACGCGCCCGAAAGGATCGTGCCCAAGGGTACGGACCGGGGGCTGACCGACACGTTCTTTTATGACAATAAGATTGTTCGGGACTTTGGTATAGCCACTGTGTTCTGGGGAATTGCCGGCATGCTGATCGGGGTGATCATCGCCTTTCAGCTGGCAAACCCGGACGTGAACATGGGTAACCAGTATACCACTTTCGGCCGTGTAAGGCCACTGCATACCAACGCTGTAATCTTCGCCTTTGTGGGAAACGCCATTTTCATGGGCGTGTACTACTCTTTGCAGCGCCTATGCAAAACCCGCATGTACAGCGACATTCTCAGCAAGATCAACTTCTGGGGATGGCAGCTGATCATCGTGTCAGCGGTTATCACGCTTCCATTGGGTATCACCACTTCTAAAGAGTATGCCGAGCTGGAGTGGCCGATCGATATTGCCATTACCCTGATCTGGGTAGTGTTCGGCTGGAACATGTTCGGCACCATCGCCAAGCGTCGTGAGAAGCACATGTACGTAGCCATCTGGTTCTACATCGCCACATTCCTGACGGTAGCGGTACTGCACATCGTGAACTCCTACGAGATGCCGGTGAACTTCCTGAAGAGCTACTCTGGCTACGCCGGGGTGCAGGACGCGCTGGTGCAGTGGTGGTATGGCCACAATGCGGTGGCGTTCTTCCTGACCACGCCGTTCCTGGGCCTGATGTACTACTTCCTGCCTAAGGCAGCTAACCGCCCGGTATACTCCTACAGACTATCCATCATTCACTTCTGGTCCTTGATCTTCATTTACATCTGGGCCGGACCTCACCACCTGCTCTACACTGCTTTGCCTGACTGGGCACAGTCGCTGGGTGTGGTGTTCTCTGTAATGCTGATCGCTCCGAGCTGGGGTGGTATGATCAACGGTTTGCTTACACTACGTGGTGCCTGGGACAAGGTACGCGAAGAGCCGGTGCTTAAGTTCATGGTAGTAGCGGTAACAGCTTACGGTATGGCTACTTTCGAAGGCCCAATGCTGTCGCTGAAGAACGTAAACGCAATTGCCCACTTCACTGACTGGATCGTAGCACACGTGCACGTAGGTGCCTTGGGCTGGAACGGCTTCCTGACTTTCGCCATGCTGTACTGGCTGTTCCCGCGTCTGTACAAAACGCAACTACACTCTAAGAAGCTGGCGAACGCCCACTTCTGGCTAGGTACACTGGGCATCCTGTTCTACGCCATCCCGATGTACTGGGCAGGCTTCACACAAGGCCTGATGTGGAAACAGTTCACTGCGGAAGGTACCCTGCAATACTCTAACTTCCTGGAGACAGTGTTGCAGATCGTTCCGATGTACTACCTGCGTGGTATCGGTGGTATACTGTACCTGGGTGGTGTATTCCTGATGGTTTACAACCTGTACAAGACTGCCAAATCTGGTCAACTGGTAGCCGACGAAAGAACAGAAGCTCCGGTAATTGTACCTAGCGTGAGCAGCAACGCCGGTCACTGGCACAGCTGGATCGAGAAGCGCCCTACACAAATGGCCATCTTCGCTACGATTGCGATTCTGATCGGTGGTCTGGTAGAGTTTATCCCGGCCTTCGTGATCAAGTCGAACGTGCCGACCATTGCCAGCGTGAAGCCTTATACTTCGCTAGAGCTGCAGGGCCGCGACCTGTACATCAAAGAGGGTTGCGTTAACTGCCACACACAAATGGTGCGTCCGTTCAGGTCCGAGACGGAGCGCTACGGTGAGTATTCAAAAGCCGGTGAGTTTGTGTATGATCACAACTTCCTGTGGGGCTCCAAGCGTACCGGTCCGGATCTGCACAGAGTGGGCGGCAAGTACCCGCACTCATGGCACTACCACCACATGATGGACCCAACCTCCATGTCGCCGGGCTCTATCATGCCAGCTTACCCATGGTTGTTTGAGCAGGACATTGACCTGAGCACGACGCAGCCTAAACTGGAAACCCTGAAAAAACTGGGTGTGCCTTACGAGGAAGAGTACATTGCCAGTGCCAATGAGGAACTGATGAAGCAGGCACAAGGCATTGCCGCAGACCTGAAGAAGGAAGGCATTGAGGTGGCTCCTGAAAGAGAGATCGTAGCCCTGATCGCCTACCTGCAGCGCCTGGGCACAGATATCAAGGTGAAAGAAGAAGTTGAAGAATAGATTTTAGACGCTAGATTCTAGACAATAGATGTAAGTACCTACTGTAAAGAATCTAGCATCTAAGTACTAACATCTAAAATCTAATAAAATGTACAAAAATGTATTGCAAGCCATAGACGGCATCGAAATATACCCGCTTATCTCGTTTGGCATTTTCTTTCTGTTCTTTCTGGGTCTCATCGTTTACGTGGCCCTGATGGACAAGAAGCACGTGCAGACGATGAGCAGCTTTGCCTGCGCCGATGAAAACGAAGACACCACCACTGGAAGATTAAGACAATGATCTGGAACAACATAAAACGCAAAAAAAGTAGACTGGCGCTTGCCGCCGGTCTGCTCCTGATGGGCACCACAGCCGTGCAGGCGCAGGATGCCGTGGAAGGCAAAAAAGTGTTTGAGGCCAACTGTACCGTGTGCCACAGCATGGATGCCGATGTGGTGGGCCCGGCCCTCAAAGACGTGCACCAGCGCCGCGGCGATGAATGGTTGGTAAAGTTTATCCAGAACTCACAGGAGCTGGTAAAGTCCGGCGACAAGGACGCCGTGGCGGTGTTCGAGAAGTTCGGAAAGGTTCCGATGCCAAGCTTTGCCAGCTCACTGTCGGAGCAGGATATCACCAACGTGATCGCCTACATCAAGGAGGCTAGTGCGGCACCCGCCCAGGCTGAGGCTGCTCCGGCAGCCACTGCGGATAATGCCGCGGCTACTCCCGGAGCAGCAGTGGAGGCAGAAGTTTCCTTCATGGAACTACCGCTACTGGTACATGTAACCATTGCCCTGTCAGGCTTGATCATCCTGCTGATAATAGCCACGCTGATCACCGTGTTCCGCCTGTTCGTGCCGATGCTGGGAGACACCATCTACGATGAGGACTTCCGCAACTCCTTTGCCGGACGCGTGCTCTTCCTGATGCGCGGGGATGCGACGGTGGTAACGGGTAAGGCAAAGGACGAGATCCACTCCAACCACGACTTCGACGGTATACAGGAGTATGACAACGACCTGCCGCCATGGTGGAAGTACATGTTCTATGTGTCGATCGTGTTCGCGGTGGGCTACATGCTGCACTACCACGTGTTCCGCACCGGTGCGCTGCAGGCAGAAGAGTATGAAATGGAGATGGAATATGCAGCCATACTTGCCGCCAAAAACGCCGACGACCCGAATGCCGTGACGAACTACGAAGTGCTGACAGACGCTGCGGCCCTGGAATCAGGTAAGTCTGTCTACATGACAAACTGCGCCGCTTGCCACGGTCCTGAGGGCCAGGGTACGGTAGGCCCGAACCTGACAGACGAGTACTGGCTGCACGGCGGTGACGTGAACGATATCTTTAAAACGGTGAAGTTCGGTGTACCGGCCAAAGGCATGGTGCCGTGGCAGGGTAAGCTGACCAAAGACCAGATGCTGGAGGTATCCAGTTACATCCTGAGCCTGCAGGGCACGAATCCTCCTAACGCCAAAGAGCCACAGGGCGAGAAGATGCAATAGTCAAGCTCTGACGATCTCCTGAGAATTGCAGGTACTCCTATTAAGTGCCTGCAATTTTCTTTTATGGGCTACCATTACTGATGATAATCACTTCTGTAGATGACGTAGGTCATCTTTTATTAGGGGTTGATTTTGGAATTTTGTCCTAGCAGATTTTAGCGACCGCTGGGTCTGAAAATCAAAATTCTAAAAAGGCAGGAGTAAAATCCGCACAATTTAACACTGCCATGACAACTAAAGCCAAACCGACCGATGAATTTCGGGACCATCTGTCTACAGTAGACGCTGAAGGTAAAAGAGTCTGGGTATACCCCAAAAAGCCGCAAGGCAAGCTATACAACTACCGCAAATATGTCAGCTACACACTGCTGGCATTTCTGTTTGCCGGTCCTTTCATCACCATAAACGGCCTGCCACTGCTGATGCTCAATGTGGTGGAGCGCAAATTCGTGATCTTCGGCGTGCTGTTCTGGCCGCAGGATTTCTTCATACTGGTGTTGGCCTTCCTGACCATGGCACTGTTCATCATACTTTTCACGGTCGTCTACGGGCGGGTGTTCTGCGGCTGGGTCTGTCCGCAGACCATTTTCCTGGAAATGGTATTCCGCAGAATAGAGTATGCCATCGAAGGGGATTACACCAAGCAGAAGGCCCTGGACAAGATGCCCTGGAACACGGAAAAGATCCTGAAAAAGGGCTCCAAAAACCTGATCTTCCTTGTCATCTCCTTCCTGATCGCCAACACCTTTCTGGCTTATGTCATAGGGATAGAGGCGCTCAAAGAAATTGTCACAGATAACCCGCTGAACCACCTGGTGGGCCTGGGGGCCATCGTTGCCTTCACGGGCGTCTTCTTCTGGGTGTTTGCTTGGTTCCGGGAGCAGGTTTGTACCATTGCCTGCCCCTATGGCCGATTGCAGGGTGTCATGCTGGATAAGAAGACCGTGGTGGTAGCCTATGACTACGAGCGTGGCGAGCCGCGTGGCAAACTGCGCAAAAAGCAGGTACGCAGCGAAGGCGACTGTATCGACTGTAACCAGTGCGTGCACGTTTGCCCCACAGGTATAGACATCCGCAACGGCACGCAGCTGGAGTGCATCAACTGTACGGCCTGCATCGATGCCTGTAACGATATCATGCGCATGATCGAAAAGCCGGAGGGCCTGATCCGGTATGAGTCAGAGGAAGGTATAGCCGAAGGTAAAAAGTGGACTTTCTTCACACCGCGGGTGATGGGCTACACAGCCGTGCTGGCCATCCTTGTCACGGCGCTCACTACGCTTCTCTTAACCCGGGACGAGGCCGAGGCGACCATCCTGCGCACCCCGGGGCAGCTGTATCAGAAAACAGAGCAGGGCCACATCAAGAACCTTTACAACATCTCCGTCATCAACAAAACCAATGAAGACATGCCACTCACGCTCCGCTTACTGGATAAGCAGGGCACCATCAAAGTAGTGGGGAGTGAGTTGGTGCTACCGGCACAGGGCATTGTGGAAGGGGTTTTCTTTATGGAGATACCAAGGGAGCAGCTAAGCGGAATGAACTCTGAGATTGAGGTAGGGGTGTACCATGGCGATGAGTTGATCACCACCCAGGACACAAAGTTTCTAGGACCGGCTAATTAGGCAAGTATACAAGTCCCCCTTCGAAAGGGGGACAAAACATCTAATCAGAAACCAATATGAAGACCGCACAAAATAATAAACGCTTCACACTCTGGCCTTACGCCATCATTGCAGCCATTGTGCTGTTCATGGGCTACATCATTTATTTCGTGATCAAGGCCATGAACCAGGACGTGGACCTGGTAAGCAAGGACTACTACGAGCAGGAGATCAGGTATCAGGAGCACATCGACAAGGTGGGCCGAACTGTTGCCGCCGGTGATGTAGCGCTGAACTACAATGCCGAAGCGCAGACGATCCTGCTGCAGTTGCCTGAGAGCCTGAAAGGGCAGACGATCACCGGCAACATCACCTTCTTCCGTCCGTCGGATGACCGGCTGGACCAGGAGGTGCCCCTGCAACTGGGCCGTGACCTGAGCCAGTTGATCGAGACGGGAGACCTGACCAAATGCCTCTGGAAAGTGCGGGTTAACTTCAGCGCCAACAACGAGACTTACTACACAGAAGAAACTATCCAGATAAAATAACGCCATGATCTGGGCTGGTTTTTTATTCGGACTATTAGGCAGTTTCCATTGCGTCGGGATGTGCGGCCCGATTGCCATGGCCTTACCATTTGGCGGGAGCAGCGGCTGGCGTTACTACACTGGCCGGCTCCTGTACAATGGGGGGAGAATCATCACCTATACCGCACTGGGGGCACTGGCAGGTGCTTTTGGTAAATCGCTGCAGATGGCAGGCTTGCAGCAAACAGTATCCATTGTTTCTGGTATACTGATACTTCTGTTACTGGTACTGCCCAACGCTCTGAAGGGTAGAGCCGCAAGTGTACTGGGCACAGACAAGCTGATGGCCTGGGTGCGCCAAAAGCTCGGGCACTATTTTCAGCAGAACTCGCTGGGCTCCCTGTTTATGGTAGGCCTGCTCAATGGACTGCTGCCCTGTGGCTTTGTATACATCGCTTTGGCAGGCGCTATCAGTACACCGGGTATAGAAGGCGCCATGGTGTACATGCTGCTGTTCGGCCTGGGCACTTTCCCGCTCATGTTCGTGGTGTCGCTCTCGGGTAGGCTCATCAGCCTTAAGCTGCGCAGCACCTTTAACAGAACGGTACCATATGTAGGCATGGCCCTGGCGGTGATCTTTATTATGCGCGGCCTGAACTTAGGAATTCCGTACCTGAGCCCCAAGGTAGCGCACACAGCGCAGCATACCACCGAGATTACATGCTGTACTAAACCAAAGTAATTGAGCAGAGCAAAATAAACTAATAAGCACATTAATAACCGGTATTCATACTCACTGCCGGAAACAGGAAAATAAATTTTAAAGAGATAGAACTATGACCAAGGCAACAGACGTGACTCGCATACTGGTTTCGGTACAGTTTAATCAGGCTGGTGAGCAGCTTTTAGCCTATGCAGGGGAATTGGCAAAGGCATTTGGCGCAGAGCTCATCCTGCTGCACACCACACAGGCGCAGCAGTTAACTTTTACGCAACAGAGCAGGACTATCCATACGCTACGCTGCTTTGGGGAGCGGGTGCTCATGCGCCAGTATAAGGCCGGCTCGGGGTTCGCGCGCTTTGAGTGTGTGATACGACCGGGCAGCCTGCGCCAAAGCATTAAGCCGGTGGTACAGGATTACAAGGTAGACCTGGTGCTACTGGAGGCAACGCCACTGCCAAGCACCACAGAAGCAAAAGACAACCACGCCGCTGCTGTAATGGAGCAGGTAGATTGCCCGGTAATGGTTGTACCGCCAGCGGCACATTTCCGGCAGTTGAATAACCTGGTATTCACCACCGATTTCACCGACCGGGACCCAAAGGTGCTGGACCGTATCGCGAATTTTGCACAGCAGGCACAGGCCAAGCTAACACTGGTTCAGATAGTAAGCCACAAGAACAAGCCTCAGCTCAACAACCTGAAAGCTGGCATACGTGAAGTGGAGCAGCAGTTGAAAGGTGCGAACACCACCATAAAGCTATTGGAAGAAGAGGACATGCTGGAAGGTATAAGTGATTTTGCCGAGCGAGAGCAGGCCAATATGCTCATTCTGGCGACGCAGGACAACCACCTGATGGAGCGCCTGTTCAGCACGAACTACGTCAAGACTATGGCCTATCATACTCAGATTCCATTGCTTGTATTCAGACAACAGAAAAATAAACCTTGCTCAGGCTGCTGCACAAACTGTGCCGGCAAGCTAAAGCAGCCGCAAACGCTGCTCACATTGCCAACACTGGGGGAGTAGCCTTAAAAGCCCCAGGTGTCAGCAAAGGCCAACAAAGATTTGCACAGCATGATCAGACAGCTCATTGAGAAAGGAACGCTGCAGGGGGTAAGAAAGCACCTGAAAGCAGGCACCTGCCTTTGTGAGGCTGGCGCTCCGGCAAATACCTTATTCTACCTGTTACAGGGCAGTGCCCACATTGTCTCTGCCCAAAATACCAGGGTCGGAGAGCTAAAGGCTAATACGTTGCTCGGACTAGCAGATTACAATAAGGAGAGGTACAGCCAAATGATTACCGTGTCAGAAGACTCGGAAGTAATGGTGCTTGCCAGGGAAGAACTGGAAAAAGCACTGCTGCTGTCCGCCCCGCTCAGGCTGTACATGATACAGCAGCTGAGCAGGCAGGGTATTTTGCATGCGTCCGCCTATGAATAGACAAGACGTAAATTTTCAAACCTATCTCTTTCAAAGCCACCTGCATATGTGTAGAGTGGCTTTGGTTTTTAAAACAAACAGGTCCAATAAAAGGTACATCAGCATACGCAGACACCATTATAGCAGGTGCTGCCGTGCGAGTTGATGAAAAAGATTTACAGCCATATAAAGTTCGCCATCCAGTACATTACCGAGAGCATCGGTTTTTACCCTACCATTATTGCGGTTACTTTTTTCGGCCTGGCCATCTTCATGCTCTATCTGGAGTCTCGGGGGCTGAGCGAAAATGTGAAGGATGACCTGCCTTTCATGATCATCACCAACGGTGAGACGGCAAGGCTGATCTTGAGCTCCATTACTACAGGCATCATTTCGCTCACCGTGTTCAGCTTCACCATGGTCATGCTCATACTGAACCAGGCCAGTGCAAACTTCACACCTCGCGTTATACCCAGCCTGATTTCCTACAGGTCAAACCAGGTGGTGTTGGGCTTTTACCTTGGTACGCTGATCTATACGCTCGTAATCATGGTGAACATCAGGTCTGAGTTTTACACGATCTCGCTGCCGGGTTTCTCCATCTTCCTGGCTATGTGCTTTGCCATACTGTGCCTGGCCTTTTTCGTCTACTTTATCCATTCCATCTCCCAGTCAATCCAGATAGAGAGCATCCTGGAAAACATTCATCGTGTAACGGTAAACCAGCTTTTAAACGAGATCGATAGAGACAAGGGGAGTGAGGTGCCCAACGTTTTTGAGCATAGCGGCTGGCACTACCTGCAAAGCCCCCGAACAGGCTATCTGCAGGGGCTGGACACGGGAGCTGTACTGGATCTCTGCCGCAAATACGATGTCGTGATCGACTTTGACCAGCCCATGGGCAGCTTCCTGATAAAAGGCATCCCTTTTGCGTGCGTCAACAAAAAAGTGCCAGACATGGAGAAGTTTGTAAAGAAGCTGTTGGGCCATGTGGACTTTTACCGGGAAGAGCGGCCCGATGAGAACTACCTGTTCGGCTTCAAGCACATCTCGGAGAGTGCCGTTAAAGCCCTGAGCCCGGGAATAAACGACCCGGGAACAGCCCTAAAAGCCCTGGACTACCTCACAGACCTCTTTTCGCTACGGATGCAGCTAACAGATGAGAAGATCCTGTACGACGAAGACGGCGCAGCCCGCATCCGGTTCAAGCACGAAACGTTCGAAGACGTGTACTCGCTGACGCTGAGTCCGATACGCCTGTACGGCAAGAGCAACAGCATTATTATACTCCGGCTGCTGTACCTGCTTCGCAGCCTTTTGTTCAAGGTAAAAGAGCACCCGCATCTTAAGCCCATCCTTTACAGGGAGGCTGTTTTACTTCTGGAAGACACCGATGAAAATATTGCCAACAGCGGCGACCGGGAAAAGATAGACCGGCAGGTAAAGGAGATAAACCAGATGCAGGTATTCACACAGGAACTTCCCCGGCTTAAGAAGCGGCCGTAAACCATTCCAAAAAATAGGTTAATTTTACGGTAAGTTTGCCAACTAACCTTTTTATGCTTCTTCTTAAAGCCCTTAAGAAAACGCTGGATAATATCCTGAACATCCAGCACGAAACAGATGAGGCGGGTACCATCCGTGAAATTTACGACAAGGTGCCGATCCGGGGAAACAACACCTGGATGCTCATCTGCTCTGTTATACTTGCCTCCATTGGCCTGGACACCGGCTCAGGTGCCGTCATTATCGGGGCCATGCTTGTGTCCCCGCTCATGTCGCCCATTCTGGGCGTGGGGCTTTCCTTCGGGATCAACGACCGTGAAATGCTCATCGCCTCACTCAAGAACCTGGCGGTGGCGGCGCTGGCAGGCCTGATCTTCAGCACCCTTTACTTTAAGATCACCCCCCTCGGAGAGCCCACAAATGAACTGCTGGCCCGGACACAGCCAACACTGCTGGATGTAATGGTGGCCTTCTTTGGCGGTGTGGCGGGCATTGTCTCCATCTCCAGATCGGATAAATCAAACGCTATACCGGGTGTGGCCATTGCCACGGCCCTGATGCCGCCGCTCTGTACGGCCGGCTACGGTCTGGCACTGGGTAGGTTTGACTTCTTCTTCGGCGGGTTTTACCTGTTCTTCATCAACGCCGTTTTCATCAGCCTGGCCACGTTCTTTATTGTAAAGTACCTGAAGTTTCACACCAAAAGCTATGTGAACGCAGAGAAAGAGCGCAGGGTAGCCCGCATCATGGCGGTAATGCTGGTAGTGGTCGTATCGCCGAGCATCTACTTCCTGTACAATGTGTACATGGGGGTAA
Source organism: Hymenobacteraceae bacterium (assembly GCA_033838975.1). Classification (GTDB taxonomy): domain Bacteria; phylum Bacteroidota; class Bacteroidia; order Cytophagales; family Hymenobacteraceae; genus Pontibacter. The sequence continues at coordinate 15,985 of JAJLKL010000177.1, forward strand.
AGGCAAAGAGACAGATCGAGAGCCTGATCATCAGCGACTTTGCGGCCCGCGACAATGAGATCATCAAGTGGGAGGTACAGGATGCGGACACGGTTAACTTTATCAAGATCTACAGTGTCGGGAACACGGTAGAGAACAAACTGATTGACCAGTACAACCAGGTACTGGCAAAGAACTCGCTGGGCAATTACAAGGTAAAGCTGGTGCAGCTGGATGTGTCTGCCGAGGATGTGCAGCAGATGGCGCACAACATTACCAACAACCTGACAAAAGACTTCCTGAAGACGCTGGAGATACAGAAGATGCAGGAGCAGCGTGCAGACAGCCTGCGCAGGAACCAGTTTGCGTATACCCCCGGCAATGCCACCACAGACCTGAAACTGCTTTTCCCGGAGATCCATAAAGTGCAGGTGGGGGAGATGATCACCGCCTCCAACCCGGCCAGGCCCGATACCGTGATGCTGGTCATGATCGACTGGCGACAGGAGGAAACATCACAAGAAGACAAGAGTAAGAGTAAGACGAAACCGAAAAAGATGGAACCTGCTAAAGTAAAAGAGTACGAGAAGCGGATAAAAGGCTACCTGGCCTACAAACTGCAGCGCGACTCCGTGCAGGTACTGTCTACTTTTTAGTGCGGCAAGAGCACAGCAGCACCTGGTCTTGTAATGCAGCAAGCTGCGTATACCGGGGTAAGAACAGGAACGACTAGTTATGACCAAAGCATCTCTCCAACGGAAAATTTATACGGTAATATTTGAGGCAGAGACCCCGGCCGGCAGGGCCTTTGACGTGCTGCTGCTGGTGCTCATTTTAGCCAGTGTCATGACCGTTTCCCTGGAGAGTGTGGTTGAGCTGCGCCGGTTATACCTGCCCGTTTTTATCACGCTGGAGTGGGGCTTTACCATTCTCTTCACCATAGAGTACCTGCTGCGGATTTACAGTACCCCGCGCCCCTTTAGGTATATTTTCTCCTTCTTCGGGCTGGTGGATTTCCTGGCGATCATCCCGACGTACCTGAGCCTGTTCATACTGGGTTCACAGTACCTGGCCGTGATCAGGGTGCTGCGCCTGCTCAGGATAGCCCGCATCTTAAAACTGACGCGCTTCATCAACGAGGGGCAGGTACTAACGCGGGCACTCAGGGCCAGCGCCACCAAAATTGCGGTGTTTCTCGGCACGGTACTCACCCTGGTGGTCATCATTGGCTCCACGATGTACATCATAGAGGGTGCTGCCAGCGGGTTTACCAGCATTCCCACCAGCATTTACTGGACCATTGTAACGCTGACCACGGTTGGCTACGGAGACATTGCGCCGGTTACTGCCCTTGGCCAGGTCCTGGCCAGCTTTGTCATGATCATGGGCTACGGCATCATCGCCGTACCCACCGGAATTGTGACGGTGGAAATGAGCAGAACAGAAAGGGAGGTAGCCCACACCCGGGTGTGCCCCAACTGCCACAAAGAGGGGCACCCGGTAGAAGCCAACTTCTGCTTCAACTGTGGCTACCAGCTCTCCATGGTCATCGACTAGGCCAAGAGATACAAAGCCCCTGCTTAAACATTCGTCGTCTTGATCAGCAGCTTCCTGTACTTGGTAAAGATGCTCGATTTGGAGACAAAGCCCAGGTACAGCTCCCCCTCCAGCACCGGCAGGTTCCAGGCTCCGGATTCATCAAACTTCTTCATCACATCGGCCATGCTGTCGTCGTACTGTACAATGGCGGGCGGTTTGATCATAAGCTCCTTTACCTTTACCGCCTCATACTTCTCGGTCTTGAACATGATTTCCCGCACATTTTCCAGCAGAATAACCCCAACGAGCTTCTCCTCCGCGTTTACCACCGGAAAGAGGTTACGGCGCGAATGGGCAATGGTCTGCACCAGCTCACCCAGCGTGGCATCCGGTGACACCGGCTGAAAATCTGTCTCGATCAGGTGCCGAATCTTCATGATGCGCAGGATCGTGCGGTCTTTGTTGTGGGTGAGGAGCTGTCCTTTCTGAGCCAGCTTCTTGGTGTCCAGCGAGTAGGGCTCAAAATACTTGACCAGGGCAAAGGAGGAGGCAGCCACGATCATGAGCGGGATCATGAGGGTGTAGCCGCCGGTGATCTCGGCAATGAGAAAGACAGCCGTCAGCGGCGCATGCATCACTCCGCTGAGTATACCCGCCATCCCCACCATCGAAAAGCTGCTCTCGGGCAGTTTGCTAACCTGCAGCAGGTTCACCAGCCGCGAAAAAAAGAAGCCGGTGCAGGCGCCCACGAACATGGAGGGGGCAAAGTTCCCCCCGTTTCCCCCGGAGGCGATCGTCAGGGTAGCGGCAAAAACCTTTACCAGGGCCAGCGCCCCGATAAAGCAGAGCACGAGCCATTCGTTGGTACCAAAAAAGGCCAGCCAACTATCCTGCAACAGCTTCTCGGCGTTGTTGCCCTCCAGTAATTTAATACTGCCGTACCCCTCGCCAAAGAGCGGCGGAAAGAGCATGATGAGCAGGCCCAGCAGTATACCTCCCACAATGGCGCGGCTATATACCTTGTTCTGGTAAGGCTCAAAAAGGTCCTCCACCCGGTGCACCATTCGGGTATAATACACCGATATCAAACCACAGAGCACCCCCAGCAGCACATAGAAAGGCACATGCGCTGCAGCAAAGAACTCCCGCTGCCCGATGTAGAACAGGATCTCTTCCTGCAGGATGATCTTTGAGCAGAGCGCCCCAACCACCGCCGCAATGATCAGCGGAATAAAGGCCGAGATGCTAATGTCTGTCAGCAGCACCTCGATGGCAAACAGCACCCCCGCGATTGGGGCATTGAAAACGGCCGCAATACCGGCGGCGGCACCGCTTGCCAGCAGCAGCGTGCGGTCCCGGTAGTTGAGATGGTAGTCGCGGCCGTAGTTGGAGCCGATCGCGGAACCGGTCACCACGATCGGCGACTCCAGACCAGCCGAACCACCGAAGCCCGCGGTAATGCCACTGGTGAGCACATGCGAGTACATCTTATGGCGCTCCACCATGCTCGACTTCTGCGAGATATTGAAAAGGATGTTGGCCGTGCCCCGCCCGATGCTACCGTTAAAAAATGCCTGCACCAACAGCACCGTCAGCAGGATACCCAGGATGGGGAACACCACAAGCCAGTAGGGCTGATCGAGCAGGCGGTTGCCGTAGGCCAGCAACTCATGTATGTAATGCACCAGCGTTTTGAGCACCACAGCGGCCAGCCCGGCGGTTAAGCCAACAAGCACACTGGAAACAAGCATAAATTCTCTGTCGGAGGTGTGGCGCCGCAGCCAAAGAAGTGGTATTTTGTATTTTTTATATTGAGGCATGCCTTGTGTGGGCCTAATGAAGTTGCACGTTTGATGCCGCAAAATTAGTAAGAACAAAGCCTAAGCTCAACCTAAAATTGTAGTTCTTCCGGCAAAACTTTACAGAAAAATAACCCGCCGGAGCCTAACCTACTGGCTTTATTTACTGTTTATATACAAAACAGCCCTTTACGTTTTTGTACAAATTTGATTAGAATGAAGTAGATGTATGGCTAAAAAAGCAGAGCACAATCATGATAACCTTATTCTTCTGGACCAGCACGGGCCGTTTCATGTGATCGGGGATGTGCATGGTTGTTTTAATGAACTGGTGGCTTTGCTTCAGCGCTTAGATTATACTGTGAATTTCCATGAGCAGGAGCAGCGCTACGAGGTAGAGCCGCCTGAAGGCAGCAAAGCTATTTTTGTAGGCGACCTGGTGGACCGGGGGCCTAACTCCCCGGAGGTACTAAGGCTCGTGATGGACATGGTGGAGCAGGGGATTGCCTACTGCGTAAGCGGTAACCACGACGATAAGCTGTACCGCAAGCTACTGGGACGCAATGTGCAGGTCCGTCACGGCCTCGAGATTACCGTGGCACAGCTGGAGCACTATAGTGCCGCCTTTCATGAGCGGGTAAAAAACTTTCTGGGTGGGTTGCCGCACCACATCATCCTGGATCAGGGGCGCCTGGTGATCGCCCACGCCGGGCTGGAGGAGCGTTTGCACGGTCGCAACTCGGGAGGTGTGCGGGAACTGTGCCTGTACGGGCCCACTACCGGGGAAACAGATGAGAAAGGACTCCCTATCCGCCTGGACTGGGCCGCCGATTACTGCGGAAAAGCCATCGTGATCTACGGGCACACGCCTGTGCACGAGCCGCGCTGGCGCAACAACACCATCAACATCGACACGGGCTGCGTTTTCGGCGGCCGCCTGACAGCCCTGACCTACCCGGACCACATCCTGACCACGGTAGAGGCTTTTGACACCTACGCCGAGTCCGTAAGGCCTTTTATTCATCACCATCATCACTCCACCGGCTCTTAAGGTCCTCTTCGGTATACTTGTCTGTATTCAGCACCTCATCAAGCCGCTCCTTGTGCAGGTAGGGTTTAAACTCCTCCAGGTTGGTCTTAGACCAGAATGGGATCCTGTTCTGCACAGCGGTACGGCCGATCACGTGGGCGGCAACAGGTGCAGTCAGAAAAGTGAAGCTAATGATCACGAGCACTTTCAGCAGGATGTCCGGCTGGTTGAAGTAGATGCCTATCCCGAGCAGTATGAGCCCCAGCCCCAGGGTGGCTCCCTTGGTAATGGCAGACATCCGGATATAGAAGTCCGGGAAGCGTAAAAGGCCTATGGTCGAGAGGAACATGAACCCTACACCCAGCAGGATACAGATACAGCTCACGATCTCTTTGATCAATTGGAAGTCGATGTTCTCCAGCATGGTCATTTGGTGATCTTCATAAGGTAGTACGCAAACGAAATGGAGCCCAAAAACCCGAACAGCGACAGAATGATGGCCACATCAATAAAGTCCTCGTTGTTGGTGAACTCCGTGTAAATGGCGATAATCCCGATCACATTGGCTACGATCAGGTCAAAGGCCGTGATCCGGTCGGGCAGGGTGGGCCCGATCGCAAAGCGCACCGCCGTCAGCAGCAGGCAAACACTCAGCACGATCATGGCAATCAGAAGGGTGGACTGAAAGAGATTCATTTGGTCAGTTGTAAAATTCTGCGCTCAAAGCCATACTTGATGTGGTGCTTGAGCTTCTCGATGTCGTTGTGTTTTACATACAGCGCGTGGATGTACAGCACCCGCCTGTCTTCACTTACGTCTATGCTGAGCGTACCGGGCGTCAGGGAGATAATACTGGCCAGCACTGTGATCTCCACTTTAGACCGCACCTTCAGGGGGAGCGCTATGACCGTGGGGCGCATGTGGTAGTGCGGCGTCACAATGTCATAGGCGATCTTGAGGTTTGCGATGAACAGTTCCTTCAGGAAGAACAGCAGCAGTTCTATAGCCTGCGGTAACTTGTAAAAGTATGATCGCCTGTAAAACCAGGTGCTCAGCCAGAGCAGGCCAAACAGCACGGCATAGCAAAGGGTGGTAGACACGGCGTTGTACGGCAAAGGGGCCGGCTCCTGTTTAAAGAACAGGTACACCGTAAAAAAGCAGACAATACCATGAAGCAGAAACAGTTTCATATATGTAATTTTCTTAGCCGTACCTCCGTCACACATCAGCCCTCCTTGTACCCGCTGGCTCATTTGTTCCCTTTGTTCATTACGGAATCGATATAGATTTCGCTGTGCAGAAGCTGTGTGGCCGCGCGCTGGGCCAGCTCGATGAGCGGCTGCGCGTAAAAGCCGATGAACAGGATGAGGGCCAGCAAAAAGAAGGCCGGCAGGTACAGGAACTTGTTCCGGATGATGTCTTCCTCCGTCGTCTCCACCTCCGGCGTGTCATAGACGGGCTTCTTCTTGAGGAACACCTCGTTCCAGATCTTGGTCATGGATAAAAGCGTAATGAGGCTGACAAAGAGGGAAGTAGCCACGATCAGGTTGTTACCCGCCGAAAACCCCGCCGAGGCCAGCATAAATTTGCCCCAGAAGCCCGAGAAAGGAGGCAGCCCCGCCAGCGAAAGCGCTGAAAGCAGGAAGAGCAAAGCCAGCATTGGCTGCCTGGCATACACGCCTCCCAGATTTTTAAGGGCAAAGGTATGGTAACGCTGCCCCACCACACCACTCACCAGGAACAGGTTGGTCTTCACCAGTATGTTGTGCAGGATGAAGAAAACACTCCCTGCAATGGCAAGCGGCGTATAAATGGCCAGCCCCATGAGCATGTACCCGATCTGGCTGATGATATGGAAAGACAGGATCTTCCGGAAATCTGTCTGGGCCGCGGCTCCTACCACACCGATCACCATGGTAAAGCCCGACAGCACCAGGAGCAGGGGCAGAATAAAATCAAGGTTGGAGACAAACACCAGGGTGTACAGGCGGATCAGCGTATACATGCCCACCTTGGTGATCAGACCGGCAATGAAGGCGGAAACGGCAACCGGCGGCGTATGATAGGAGGCAGGCAGCCAAAAGAACAAAGGGAAAATGGCTGACTTGATGCCAAAGCCGGTCAGGAAGAACATGCTGGCAATAGTTAACAGAGAAAGGTTGGGATGATCGGGCTGCCTGGCCAGCTGCGCCAGGTGCGCCAGGCTCAGTGTGCCGAACAGGCTGTAGAGTACCCCGACGCCGGTAAGGAGCAGGCCGGAGGCCAGAAAGTTAATGGTCACGTACTTCAGCGCCCCCTCCAGCTGCATTTTCTTACCCCCGAGCGAGATAAGGGCAAAGCAGCAGATCAGCATTACCTCAAACCAAACGTACAGGTTGAAGATGTCCCCGGTCAGGCAGGTGCCGCTTACGCCCATTTGCAAGATCAGCATCAGGGGAAAGTAGCCGAATTTCATCCGGGTTCTGTCAAGGCCCCGGAGCGAAAACAGGTATACGGCAAACCCAATGAAAGCCGAGGCCAGTAACATTAGGCTGCTGAAAATATCAGAGACCAGGGTTATCCCAAAAGGCGCTGGCCAGTTACCCACCTGCGTGGACAGCACGCCTTTATTAATCGTCTCCAGCAGCAGCAGGCTTGCTATCAGCAGCCACGAAACGTGCGTCAGGCCCGCAAACACTGCTTGCCACTTAACCAGCTGCCAGAACAGCAGGCACATCAGCGCACCGTACAAGGGCAACAATAAGGGCAACACAAGCAGGAAATCCTGAGACATGAACTATTTTGTTTGATGAGAAATATAAACGAAGCGTGACAGGGAGCGCAGGCAAGGTCAGATCTTCTCCGCGTTATTGAAGTCATCCATGTTGTTGGACTTAAAGGTCTGGTATACCCTCCGGATCAGCACAATGGCAAACGCCTGGATCCCAAAGCCAATGACAATGGCCGTCAGCAGCAGCGCCTGCGGCACAGGATCAGCATAGGGCTCCACAGGTACCTTGTCCTGCTCACCGATAATGGCAATGCTCCCCCGCGTGATACCACCCACCACAAACAAAAACAGGTTTGTGGCCAGCCCAAACAAAATGAGCCCCAGAATCAGCTTGAACAAGTGCCGGTGCAGGATAAAATAGACACTAACCGAAAACAGCGTTCCGATCATAAAAGGCAGTAATATTTCCATGGTTTAGTCTCTTGAAATGGTAAAAACGATTTTGAGCACCATCCCGAGCACAAGCAGGTATACCCCCGCATCGAACATAAGGGGAGTACCCAGACCGCCTATAACGGGTATTTCGATGCCAAGCCATCGGCCCGCCATATAGGGTTGCCCTAACAGCAAGCCTACTGTTCCGCTGGAGGCGGCCAGGAACAGGCCCAGGGCCATCAGGTAAATAGGGCGCAGGCGCACCAGGACGTACCGCCACGACTCATTGTTCCTTACCTTTCGGCGCCGCAGCGTGTTCGCATTTAGCACCTGCAACAGATAACGGGTACGGCTGTCGTCCGGTTGGCGGTCGTAGTGATAAAAGGTCAGGCTAAAGAAGGTCTGCGCCGTACTCCCGGAGCCATAGGCCAGCGCATGAAACACGAAGGCCAGCGAGCCTATCAGCCCCCCAATGAAGCCACCCCCCGGGTGGTTGTGCCCCCGAAACAGGATGTAAACCGAAAACAGGAGGAATAAGGGCGTAAGCAAACGTATAGCGGTAGCGAAAATGAGCGTCTTCATGGCTTTTGTTTTTTCTCTGGGTTTACCCGCAGCAGCGCAAATATTCCGAGAGCCGCCACGGCCAGCACTGTGATCTCCCCCAGCGTGTCCAGTGCTCTAAAATCAACCAGGATCACGTTTACAATGTTACGCCCATGTGCCTCTACGTAACTTTTCTGGCCGTAGAACTCCTTCAACTCAGAGGGCACGGCATGCTCCTGCACCAGGAGCATCACATAAGTCATAAGCGCACCAAACGTGACGGAGACCACAATAAACTTGAACTTCTTGAACTGGTGCGACAGGTACTTGAAGGCGGGCAGCTTATGCAGCAGCAGCACAAAGATCACCACCGTCAGCGTCTCGATGAGCAGCTGCGTAGCCGCTACGTCCGGCGCACCGAACAGGATGTAAAACAGGGCGGCGGAATAGCCGACCAGCCCCATCACCACAATGGAGGTAAGGCGTGACCGGGTACCGAGCAGGTAGATCAGGGCCGAAATAACCAGCACCAGTACCACCAGCTCATATACCCTGACCTCCCGGAGCAGGTCGAGCCTGGCCCCCAGGTCGATGTGCGGCGCGTGCCGCCACATGGCATAGAACAGCAGCCCGCAGAAGACCAGTACGATAGTAACAATGTAGCTGCGCAGGTAGCCATTCTGGATGTAGGAAATAAATACCTTGGCCCCATCCAAAAAACCGCTGAAGGCCCGCTGGTACAGGCTGCCGGGGCCCCACTCATAGATGCGCTGTATTTTGTCGGAGAAGATATGTAGCTTGCGCAGGTAGCGGTAGAGGAAAAAGCCCAGCAGCAAAGTGAGTATGCTTAAAGCCAGCTCGGGCGTGAAGCCATGCCAGATGGCGAGGTCTATCTTAAGGGACGGATTGGCCGCAATCGCCTGTGCCGCCCGCTCCAGTATCGGGGCCGCCAGCACGGAAGGCGTGAGGCCCAGGGCCAGCCCGGCCAAGCCCAGCACCAGCGGGGGCAGGGTAAGGCTGGGGATAGGCGGGTGCTTCACGGGGGTAGGCGTATGCCGCTTGTACCAAAAGATGCCGTAGCTGAGCAGCAGCGCGATAGCCACAAACACCGTTCCGGTCAGGAAGGTGAAGCCGAAGGCCAGAGAGGCATAGAGCGTGGCCCCCAGCGCAGCCTCGTACAAAAGCTCTTTCCCGATAAAACCGAAAAAAGGCATCAGCCCGGCCATCGACAGCGCAGCCAGGGCAGCGGCCGTAGCCGTAAGCGGCATGCGCCACACCAGCCCCTGCAGGGAGTAGTACTCCCGCGTGCCGGTGCTGTGGTCTATGGCACCGGCCACCAGAAACATGGTGCCTTTGTAGAGGGCGTGCGCCAGCAGAAATACCAGCATGGCTTTCAGGGCGATGGCCGTACCCACCCCGATCATACCTACCATCAGCCCTAGGGCACTGATGGTGGTATAGGCTAGGATCGCTTTCAGGTCTGTATGCTGCAGGGCAAGCACGGCACCCACCAGCGCGGTGACACCGCCCACCATCATCAGGGTATACTGCCAGACCTCTGTGCCTCCCATCACGGGCGTCAGGCGCGCCAACAGGTAAATGCCCGCCTTTACCATGGTGGCAGAGTGCAGGTAGGCGCTGACCGGCGTAGGGGCGGCCATGGCGTTTGGCAGCCAGAAATGGAAAGGGAACTGGGCGGATTTGGTGAAGCAGCCCAGGCAGATCAGCACGAGGGCCGGCACATAAAAGTTGTGGATGGCAATAGGGCTTCCGCTCTCAAACAACCCGGTGAAGGTATGGCTCTTGCCCGCCATGCTCAGCAGAATAAGCCCTGCCATGAGCGCCAGTCCGCCAAAGCCTGTCACCAATAGGGCCTGCCAGGCAGAAGCCCTGGATGCAGCTTTTTCGTGATCAAAGCTGATCAGCAGGTAAGAGCTGATACTGGTCAGCTCCCAGAACACGAACAGGCAGAAGATGTTATCTGCGGTCACCACCCCGAGCATAGCGGTCATAAAGAGCATCAGGTAGAAGTAGAAACGCCCGATCTGCCGGTTCTCCTTTAAGTAGCCGCTCGCGTAAAAGAAGATCAAAAAGCCGAAAATGGTGATCATCAGGCTAAAGAACAGGCTGAGCCCGTCGAGCCTGAACTGCAGGTCTATGCCCAGCACCGGCACCCAGGTGTAACTCTGCAAAATCGTCTCGCCACCTAAAACAGCTGGCAGGTACAGGCTGAAGTAGCCAAAGAAGATCAGCGGGACCATGGAGACAGGCACAACAGCATACCTGCCCAGCCACCGGTTTATGAGCGGTGCTGCAAAAGCGAAGAGCAAGCCGGCAAGTATGAGGTATAACATGGAAATTTACGCCTGATGTATATTCTTTTTGTATATTGCCGTAGGTAATCAAAGAGCACGTTTAGATTTCGTTTTTACAAGCGAAAATGATCAGGAAGGGTTCTGGCGCAGCAGTCTTTGAGCTTCATAGCAGCGCTATGGGGCGAGAAGAGCGTGAAGCCAGGTTCCTTCATGGGCCGCTTGCAGCGTAAAGGATGAATTTTAAACATGCTCTAAAGTACTTACAGACCTGTACGCATTAAGTTTCATGAGGTGCAGACAGGCCAGGGGTACAGATTGCCTATATCACAGTAGTAACAACCAATTCTGATAATAAAGCCATGAACACGCTAAACCGACTGATGGTAGGGCTAGACCTGACTATCATGGATGAGACCTTGATTAACTATGCTGCTTTCCTAGCTGCCGAACTGCAGATCGAAAAAGTGTACTTCATACACGTAGAAAAGAGCCTGGAAGTACCTAACGAGCTGCTGCAAAACCTGCAGCGCGAAAACCTGCCGGCCGACGAGACCATTCGCCAGGCCATAGAGGCAAAGGTGTTCCCGGCTTTCGAGCGCATGCCACAGGTAGGGGTAGAGGTGTTGGTGGAAGAGGGAAGCCCTCTGAAGGAATTGCTGCATTGGTCAAAGGTAAAGCAGGTAGACATGATGCTGGTAGGCCGCAAGCTGCGCCTGCGTGGCAGCGGCGTGCTGGCCCAGAAGCTGTTGCGTACCGGAAGAGTAGGCGTGCTGTTCGTACCTGAAACCTACGACCGCCCGAACCTGCAGCGTGTGGTGGTCAGCACGGACTTCTCAGAGTACAGCGAAATGGCGCTGGACCGCGTCCTGCACTCGGCCCTGGCCAAGCCGGAGATCCGGGTCATCTGCCTGCACGTGTACCAGGTGCCTACCGGCTACAGAACACTGGGCATCAGCTACGAGGATTTTGACAAACGGATGCGTGGCTTCGCGGAAGAGAAATTCAATAACCTGATGAAGCGTTTCCCTGAGCTTGGCGACAGAGCGGAGCTGATGCTGGTACGCCAGGAAGATGAGGACGAGATAGGGGAGCTGGTGGTAATGGAATCCAAGCGCGCGCGCGCAGACATGCTGGTGGTAGGTGCGAAAGGTATGTCGGCTGCCGCCCTGTTCGTGCTGGGAAGCGTTACGGAAAAAATCCTGCGCCACGACATGGACATCCCGCTGATGATCTTTAAAAAGAAAGACGAGGAAATCGGTTTCCTGGATGCGCTGCTGACACCCTAAATACGGGCACCGCCCCGGTACAGATAGCACATCCTAAAGCCGCCGTCTGCATAGCTGCTCACGCAAGCATGCAGACGGCGGCTCTTTTTATGCGGGTCAGCACAACAGCCGTGGCGAAAAAGGTTAAGTATAGCCCCCTGCAGCCAAGGCCCCAGCCACTACGGAGCAACAACTTTTTTACGTTTAACCGAGGCAAAGCGCAGAATAAAGTAGGCCACGACACCGGCTACCAGGGAGGCACACAGGATAGCCAGCTTAGACAGCGGAAGTAAGGGGGACCCGGCAAAAGCCAGGTTGGCAATAAAGATGGACATCGTAAAGCCAACGCCTCCCAGCAGGCCGGCTCCTATCAATTGCATCCAGCTAAAGGTGCGGGGCTTGGCGGCGATGCCCGTAGCAGAGGCCAGCCAGGCAAACAAAAGGATGCCCAGCGGCTTGCCCAGCACAAGGCCCAGGATAATGCCTATCGGCAAAGCGCCGCTCAGCCCGCCTACCAGGTCCGCATCAATGAATATACCGGCGTTAGCCAGCGCAAAGACCGGCATAATGGCATAGGCTACCCAAGGGTGCAGCCCATGCTCCAGGCGGTGCATGGGGGAAAGGGCTTCTTCGCAGTTTTTCTCCAGGGTATAAACAGCTCCCTGGAAAGTCTCCTCATCCGAAACGAGCTCAGGCTCACTACCGTTAGCCACTCCTGAAGCTCGCAGTTCACCAAGCACCTGGTCTGTGCTGGAGTAAAACTCATCTTTTGTGATCTTGGAACGGCCCGGAATGGTGATGGCCAGCAGGATTCCGGCGACGGTAGCATGTATCCCCGACTTCAGGAAAGCCACCCACATTACCACACCCAGCAGAATATAGATCCAGATATTGCGCACACGCAGGGCATTCAGGATCAGCAGCACACCGAACACCAGCAGGGCGATCCACATGCTCAGGAAATTCACCTCGGCCGTATAGAAAAGGGCAATCACCAGCACTGCGCCAATGTCGTCTACAATGGCATAGGCAATCAGGAAGAGTTTAAGCGAAATCGGAACCCGGTTCCCCAGCAAGGTCATGATACCCAAAGCAAAGGCGATGTCGGTGGCCATCGGGATTCCCCAGCCATCCAGACCAGCGCCGTTAAAATTAAGGGCCGCGAATATACCAGCCGGCACGAACATACCGCCCAGAGCGGCGGTAACCGGGAAGGCAGCGCTTTTGAGCGAGGCCAGTTCGCCCACCATGGTCTCCCGCTTAATCTCCAGGCCCACTACAAAGAAGAAGATTGCCATCAGGCCATCGTTGATCCAGAGGAGCGTGGCCTTGGTTAAACCGTAATTGCCGAGTGCGACGGTAAAGGGAGTAATCCAGGTATCGATGTAGGTCTGGGCCCAGGGGGAGTTAGCCCATGCCAGGGCGATCAGGGTAATAAACATCAGCAGGATGCCGCTAAACGACTCCGCTTTGATAAAGTCCAGAAGCGGGTATAGAATACGGCGGGCGAGTACGGCTCTCTTTTTTGTAGTTGTCTCGTTCAAGGTGGTCAATTGTTGTTTAATACCCTGATAAAGACGTGGCAGGGCAATTAAAAGTTATAAGACAGGCAGCCTCTGTAAAAAGCAGCAGCCGTAACTACCCGCTGTAGCTACGGCTGCTGCTCAAGCATTTAAGAGCTGTCTACTTTACAACTTCTTTTTCGATATAGCGCGAATTAAGGATGCTTAAGGCGCCCATGTAGCGCAGGTTAAAGTGTAGCACATCACCCACTTTGTAGTTCTGCCTGTTTTCCCCCAGCTCCACCACCAGCATATCCGAGCTCGCGCCAATCACGTTCAGGCCTTCGTCCCTTGGGATCAGGAACTTAGGGTTAATATCCAGCAACCCAACATCCAGAATGGCCCGGTGCGAGGTTTTACCGTAGAGGCTTTCGTCCACCTCAAAGCTCTCGCCGCTTGGGTTCTCGGCCAGCATGCCACTCGGCACCATCGGCTTCTCCGTGAGTTCGATGATCTCGGTCTCCAGCTCAAAAACGTCATCATACATGCCCTCAAAGGTCTCCCCTGTGAACAGGTTCAGCCCAAAGAACAATGCCTCTCCTATACGGAAGTGGTTGATCCCTTTCGGCAGCATGTGGTTGAAGAGCAGGGGAATAGTGACCGAGGTCCCACCGGACACCCAAGGGATCTTGCGGTTGAACTTCGCCTCTATAACCTGCTTGTACAGGCTCAGCTGAATAAGCTTGTCCTGCGTGGGCATGACCCCGTGCAGGCAGTTAAAGTTGGCACCCAGCCCGATCACCGAGATACCGGGCAGGTCGAATACCTTTGCGTAAAAGTCCACCAGCGCATCGCCCATCACGCCTTCGCGCAGGTCGCCCATCTCGATCATAATGATGATCTTATGCTGCTTGTGTTGCCGCACGGCCTCCTCCGAGAGCAGCCTGATGATCTCCAGCTCCGTCTGAAAGCTGACATCGGCATACTGAATGATATCTGGGATGCTTTGCTTGGGTGCAGGCTTGATGTACACGGTCTGTACATCCGGGGCCACCTTCTTGATCGCCTTCAGGTTAGACACCCGGGAGTCGTGGATCTCTTTTACCCCCAGGGCCAGCACCTCTTTCAGAAACATCTCGTTCCCGCAGAGCAGCTTGGTTACAATGCCCCAGTCAATGCCGTGTTCCTTGAAAACTTTATCGAGGTGGTTGTAATTGTGTTGTAGTTTGTTGTGGTACAGCTTTAGAACTGCCATTGTTTATCTCAGTAGTCTATACTCTAAATATTTGTTTGTGAAGCCCACCTTCTCGTACAGGTGACGGGCCGGGTTATCGGGCTCCACGTGCAGGGCAATGCTGCCGGTTGTATTATCGGCGGCCAGCTGCACAAGTTTCTTACCTACGCCTTTTCCGCGCTGACTGTTGTGTACGGCCACATAAACAAGGATATTTTCAGGTATGTACCCGCTCATGCCGGTGTTGTTCAGGATCAGGGCGCCTACCACTTTACCCGCTTCACGGGCCACCAGCACGGAGCCGCCCTTGCCCTCCGCCTGCGACAAAGCGTAGTCCATACACTTGGCAATGTCTTTACGCTCGTCCCCATACTGGTCCAGGTGCTCGAAAAGGAAGTCAATTACTTCGTCTTTGTTTAGTCCCTCATGGTTGCTTGGGGTATAGATGTCGTAACGGACATGGTTGTTTTCTGCCATTTCTCTTTCTTCTTTTTATCAGGATATAAAATTGTTAACGTAATGTAGAGGATTAAGGAAGCCGTGAGGCCGTATAAATTCGGGTCCAGGTTCAGCGGCAGGCGGAAAGTAAGGTCCAGCCAGGGCATGTGCACGATGCTGTTCACCGAGAGAGTCTGCTCCACAAGCTCC
>JAJLKL010000178.1:0-3425 GCA_033838975.1 Hymenobacteraceae bacterium
CTCCTGTCCGTAGTTGCGGTACATCCGCGCAAAAGCAGCAAGTTCAGCGTCCGAAGTCACCACGCCCCCGCCATCGCCCAAAGCGCCCAGGTTCTTGGTCGGGTAAAAGCTGGTTGCACTAATCTTCCCGAAACTCCCTACGGATTGGCCTTTGTAAAGAGCTCCCTGTGCTTGTGCAAAGTCTTCGATCAGAATAATATTATGCTCCCGCGCCAATTGCATGAAGTCCGCCATTTCGCAGGCCTGCCCATATAAATGCACCGGTATAATGGCTTTTGTCTTTTTGGAAAGAACAGTTGCAGCTGATTCCGCTGTGAGGTTACAGGTATACGGATTTGGTTCGGCCAGCACAGGTATAGCACCTGTCTGCACCACCGCATTCACGGTCGCGATAAACGTATTGGCCGGCACGATCACTTCATCACCGTGTCCTATACCTGCCGACTTCAGCGCCACGACCAGAGCGTCATAGCCGTTGCCCACGCCGATGGCTATACCTGTTTCGAGGGCTGTCGCCAGTTCCTGTTCAAAGGCTTCTACCTCCTTCCCCAATATGTATTGCTGATTGCCAGCCGCCCGCACCAAGGCCTGCTCCACCTCACGGTTTATACCTGCAGGGAAGTCTCTGAAAGCAAAGTAGGGCACGGTAAATAAGGTCATTTAAACAGGTATAGATTAGAGTGCAATATGCGATGCCATCCGTCTGAAGACCGCATAATCGCGGATGTAGTCGGCATCATCGAAATCGGTGGAAGCGAGGCACAGCCCCACGGTTCCTTCCGCAAAGTGCAGGTTGGTCCAGCACATGGCAGGTATGTACAGCCCTTTAGTCGGCGTGTCCAGCAGGAAGGTGTCCTTGTCTTTTCCGTTGTCCGTCTCTACTGTGATACTGCCTGTCAGTGCCACCAACACTTCTTCGGTTGCCTTGTTGGCATGCTGTCCGCGCTGTACCTGCTGCGGTGTGCCATAGGTCCAGAACACACGCCTTATCCTAAAAGGCACGTGCTGCGCCAATTGGGTGGAGGCGATATACCCAATGGCATCGCTTCCGACTTCGGTGAACTGTAACAGGTAAGGTATAGCTGACAAAATGGAAATATTAGTGTAGCCACAAATTAAAGCATTTTCGTCGGAATGTGGCTATAGATTACGGCATGGCTTGGCCCTTGCGTGTAGTTCCGTTAAATTTACGGGTTCGGCGGGCCGTCCGCCACTGACCAAACCTTATGCTATACCTGATCCTGAGCGTGCTTTCCGGCGCTTCGCTTATTTTCATCTTCAAGCTTTACGAGCGCTTCAATGTCCATACCTTCCAGGCTATCGTCATCAACTACATCACCTGTATTTTGGTCGGTCTGGCTTTTCCCGGCGGCACCGATGTACTGCAGCCACAGGTGCTACAGAAGCCCTGGGCTATCTACGCGCTTATCCTGGGGGCCATCTTCATCGGGGCCTTCTACCTGATCGCGATGACCACCCAAAAAGTAGGCGTGACGGCCGCATCCGTAGCCGCCAAGATCTCGCTCGTCATCCCGGTGCTATTCAGTCTGCTGGTGCTCAAGAGCAGCCTCAAGGACTATACCTTCGTGAACTACCTGGGTATGGGCCTGGCCTTGATTGCCATTGTCCTCTCTTCTCTACGTCCAGGCGAGGATGGTGAAAAGAATACACCCAGATTATTGACGCTGGTGCTGCCTTTCGTCATCTTCCTGTGCAGCGGCTTTGCCGATTCGCTCATCAACTACGTGAACGAGTACCACCTGCAGGCGCATGAGGCCAGCCAGTTCACTATGCTCACCTTCACCGCCTCCGCCGTAATCGGTATGGCGGTTTTAGGGTATATGCTGCTCATGCGCAAAACTGTGTTCCGGGCCAGAAGCATTTGGGCAGGCATAGTGCTGGGCATACCAAATTATTTTTCTATCTTCTTCCTGATCATGGCACTCTCGGCTTTCGGAAACGATGGCGCATTCCTGTACCCGGTCAACAACATCGGCATCATCATGACCGGCGCACTGGGGGCCGTGCTGGTGTTCCGTGAGAAACTGAGCACGCTCAACCTGGTCGGCTTAGGTATAGCAGTACTGGCGCTGGTGCTGCTCTCTTACCAGGAGATAGCCGCCAATTTATTTTAAGCACATGGAAGACACCTACCGCACCATAGCCGCCCCCTCCGAAGGCCTCTACAAAGAGAAAGGCAGCAAATTTATTGCGCTGGCCTACCCGGTTTACTCCGAAGAAGAGGTGAAAGAAATACTGGCAGGGCTGCGGAAACAATACTACGACGCCCGCCACCACTGCTACGCCTACAGCCTGGGCGCCGACAAAAGCCGCTACCGCGCCAACGACGACGGCGAGCCCAACCACTCCGCCGGCGACCCGATCCTGGGCCAGATCCGGTCTGCAGACCTAAGCAATGTGCTGGTCGTGGTGATCCGCTACTTTGGCGGTACCAAACTGGGCGTCAGCGGCCTGATCCACGCCTACAAAACCGCCACCGCCGAGGCCCTGGCCGCTGCCACCATCGAAGAGAGGCACGAAACGGCACTGCTGCAGGTACACTTCGCCTACCCGCAAATGAACGACGTGATGAGCCTGGTAAAGGAGTACGACCTCGGCGTGAAAGAACAGCAATTCGAACTCGACTGTCGCATGACGCTGGAGGTACGCAAGAAATTACAAGAGGAAGTTAGTGGGAAGTTGGAAGGTATAGACGGGGTTGTGGTTGAGGTAGTGGAGTAATTGTCTGAATCAGGATTTACAGAACTTTAGAGGACCCCTACCCCCACAGATTCACAGGATTCTCGCAGATACCAGGTCAAACCACCCCTAACCCCTCCTTGTCCAAGGCGGGGAATTTGTTGCTGCCACTTATTAGGTATAGGCATTGTAGTTACTGTATAACTTTGTGCCAGCTTGTCATCCCCCTGCCCCCTTCAAAGGGGGACTTCTTCGCTACAGCCAATCAAAAGGTATAAGCACTGTTTTGACGGTTACATACCACTGGCTCGCATTGAAAGACATTCTTGCCCCTCCAGCGATGAAACAAATCACATCAGCCAGGTGCACCCTTTGACGCTCCACTGTTTGAGCGTTCAGCGAGTTTGGAGCGTCTTGATTTTTTTGCCTACTTTTTTCATCAAGGAAAAAAGTAGGGCCCGGCCGGCCAGGCCAATCTATGAAACATACAAGTTGCTATACCTGAAACCGCCCCCGCTACGCTAGCTAAAGCTGCAAGCAATTCTAAATTTTACTACCTTGTAAGCTACACCACAGCACCCTATGGCAAAAAAGAGACGTCACCGCTCCCGACATAAAATCTTCGACAGAAAACTAGGCACCAGCCCTGGCTCCCTCTTTATACCTGTTGAGGCGCACGTACCCCGTTACTTTCTCATGTCTTTCAACGAGCAGATGTTTCGGGA
>JAJLKL010000179.1:0-4821 GCA_033838975.1 Hymenobacteraceae bacterium
TTACCAACTAAAATTTTAAAGCTGATTTACAGCATCTTAAAGTTAGGCCAAAGATTTTTTTAGCGCCACGCTTGCGTATTAAGCTTAACCGCCGTAATATTGCATCATCAAACGGCGAGACAGTCGCCGGCGATAACATAAAATTCCTCCTTAGCTCAGTTGGTTAGAGCACCTGACTGTTAATCAGGGGGTCCCTGGTTCAAGCCCAGGAGGGGGAGCTTGAAATGAGCCACTTACGAGTCAAATCGTTAAGTGGCTTTTTTCTTTTACATACTTCGGGGTGTATTTCTCCTCTAGGAGCATAGCCTAAATGCTCCGCAATAACCTTTTAGCGACTACTCTGTAAGCAGGTATCAACAAATAGCCGCCTCCCGTTAGCTAGTGTTTCTTCTGCTTTTTTTAAGCTTTTTTAACGTAAAATCGGAAATTTTACAACATGTAAAACTCGAAGATTGATTGCTTGTGTTCTTGCGGGATTTTACCGCTGATCGGAGGTAAGATCTTTTCCGGTTTTCCCGTGAGGCACCCTGTTGTTGCGGTGCCCGAAGGGCAGCACGCAGCGGAGCGAGGAGTAGCTTCAGATACACAGTGCCGGCGGGAAAACGCGCCCTCGCTCAAAGAAGGGCCCCTACCCCAGACGTGGAGTGGAGCGCACCAAACCCAGCTATGCAACGGTAGGTGCCTAAGACGGAGGAGCGGCAGGGGCTACCAGGTATAGCCAAATAATTCCCGCGTTCACGTTGTTTTAGAAGACTTATGGATTGAACACCTATCAGATTATAAACTGCTTACGTGGTGTTACAGGACGATAGACAGTGATGCAGGAGTTGTTTCTGTTTCACAACTGCACCGCATCAGATAAGAGCTTCATTGGTTATCCGACTGGTTACCTACTAACCAAGGTATGCAATCAACGCGCAATCGGGAACTAGTGTACTCCATCCTACTCAATACAATTACACCTAAAACTAAATATTTCCGTACTCATCTTACACTCTCTTTCTTGATGATTTAGAGCAGCTAACACACTACCGGCACTATACCCATGGGAAGAAAACAACCTGAAAATCTGGTCATGGTGCTTACGGGCGCCACCAGCGGAATCGGAAGGGCTACGGCCTTAAGGTTTGCCAGAGAGGGAGGCCGGCTGGTACTGGCTGCGCGCAGTCTCAGGGACCTGCAGGAGGTGGCGGCCTTGTGTCAAAAGAGAGGGGGCAGCGTGCATGTGGTGCAGGCGGATGTGGCCCGGGAGGAGGAAGTGAGGCGGCTGGCAGAGGAGGCTGTCCGGCGCTTCGGGAGAATAGACGTATGGGTCAACAACGCTGCTGTTATCGCTTTCGGCAACTTTATGGCCATTCCCCCTGAGGATTTCAGGCGGGTGATCGAAGTAAACCTGTTTGGCTACATCTATGGTGCCAGGCAGGCCATCAGGCAGTTCCGGCAACAAGGCTACGGCACCCTCATCAACATTGCCTCTGTCGCAGGCGTAGTGGGGCAGCCCTTTGCCGCGCCCTACAGCATCAGTAAGTTCGGGGTGCGGGGGCTGAGCAACTCGCTGGAGCAGGAACTGAAAGCCGAGGAGCACATAAAGGTGTGCACCATCCTACCCTCCACGGTGGACACACCCATTTACGAGCACGGCGCAAACTACACTGGAAAAAAAATACAACCTCCTGTGGCGGTGACCTCGGCCAGGGAGGTGGCAAAAGCCATTATCAGGGTCAGCAAAAATCCCGAGAAGCGGGTGTATGTGGGAAGCTCCACCACCCTTATGCGGCTGGGCAGGCTGGTGATCCCGGAGTTCTTCGACAAGCTCACCTACTACATGACCATCATCCGGGAGTTTGAAGAGGACGGCGTGCCCAGGTCAGCAGGTAACCTTTACAGGCCTTCCCCCGAGTCAGCCTCTATCAGTGGCGGCTGGATGAAGAAGAAAAGAAAAAGGAAAAAGATCCTGCAAACCCTCGTGGGCTCTGCCCTACTGGTTGGACTCAGCTGTTACCTGAGAAAGAAGATAACATAGTTCATTTCCTAACCCTGCAGCCTTGCAGCAGGGTTATGGTGCCTCATGTACCTCAGGGGCTTTCGCTTGGCACTCTTTCTTGCTTCTACTGCTGATTCAATGCTCTTCTCCCTTTATCATGTCAAGCACGAGACCGGACCAGGTAAACTCACGCGCGCCGTGCCCCTCCCCGGTGTAGGGGTCATAGTACTCCCGGAAGCCACTCATCGAGATGAGTTTTCTTACGCTCAGCAGCAGGCTGTCGGCCTCCTCTCTATACCCTTTCTGCAGCAGGTAGCGGTGAATAAACCAATTGAACACCACCCAGGTGGGGCCGCGCCAGATGTAGATTGATTCCCCCCGGTCAAACGCCGGCTCCCGCACCGAGAGCGAGGGGATGGGAAAGGGCACACTGAAGCCGTCCTCGTGCAACAGGTGGCGCTGCAGCACCGCCTCGCTTATATCTGAGGGAATGTTGGGCAGCACCACCGGAAAGAAAACCGTAGCCGTAGCGGTGCGCAACTGCTCCATCCCGTGACCGGCCAGGTCGTAGAAGGCCGTGTCCTTTTCGTTGTACATGTACTTGAGGATACTCTCGCAGGTATGGCTGTGGCGGCGCTCGTACTTCTTCGCGTCTGCGTCGCCTGCTACCGCGCACAGCTGCGAGAGCGCCCGCAGATTCTCTGAGTAGATCGTGTTAAAAGCCACGTCCTTGACAATGAACCTGTCCTGCCGGTACAGCCGCTTTAGGTTGTATCGGCTCATGAAGTTGCCCATCTCCAGCCACATCACCTTAAGAAACAGACGCCAGTCGCCCCTCCCCTTCCTGAACCCGAGCACCGGGTCGTAACTGGCCTTCCAATCCATGCCGGACTCGTAGGGGGAGATGATCGAGAGCAGCCCCAGGCCTTCGAAATCACGGTTCAGGTGGAGCCAGTCGTAGTAAGCCTTCAGCTTGGGCAGCATTTCCCGCACAAAGGCCTCTTCGTTGGTGTGCCGGTAAATACGCTGCACCGCTTCGGCCATTAACGGCGGCTGCACCAGGGCCGTCATATGGGGCTGTGTAAGCCGGAGAAGCTCCTTCGGTCTGAGCTGAAAGAAATCCGTCAAGCGAGCCGGAAAGGGATGCTTCCAATAGATGATATGCCCCACGAACCCATCCTGCTCCTGTAGGAGAAAAAGGCTTCTGATATGCTTTTTAGCCATGTCGTACTCACCCAGAGCGGTGAGGGTGAATACATGGAAGCAGGTATCCCAAAGGTACTGAAAGGGGTAAGTGCCGGGCGAGGGCTTGGTGTAGTGGAAGGTATAGCCGCCGTTCTCCCCCTCGATCATGTTGTCGTACAGGATCCGGCGTACCTGCTGCTCTATCTGCTCATCCGAAAGCAGGTCGATATTTGCCGTTTCCTTACTTGATATACTCATCCCATCCTGCGTAATCCTGGGTTTTCGGCCCGAGCGGAATGGCAAGCGCAGCCACTGCCAGCCCCAGTACAAGCCCGGTAACGTTTAGCGCCGTGGGCCCGTCCAGAAACCACGGAACACCTGCCGCCACCAGCCCCAGCAGCACGTTCAGGTAGCGCCCCGTGCGCATCGGTTCCCCCATGCAAATCACTGACACTACCACTACCAATGAACCTGTCAGGTGCAGCACGTCGGCCACCGTGTCCTGTATAGGCACACCAAAAACACCCGGAGCAAACACCATCGCCACCCCCAGCAGCATTGACACGGTCAGCGTCCAGGGAAAGCTCATCCCCCAGATGGAGGCGGCGTACACTTTGCCCGGCTCTTGCGGAAATTTCATTAGCTCAGGAGCATGCTCCTCCTTCTCACCACCCTCAATGGTGCCACCTTTCCAGAACAGTTTCCAGAACTTCTCTCCCTGCTGCATCTTCTTTTTCACGAACTGTATCATGGCGATCACCTCATCCACCTCCAGCGGGATCATGGGCAGCATGATGGCGGCGGCCAACAGGCAGAAGGTGCACCAGGCCCCCACCACCACCGGCTGCGAGATCACCAGGAAGATGTGCACCAGCCCCAGCGGAATGACCAGGATACCGAACACGGCCACCATCCAGGGCATGGTGCGCCAGCGGGCAGGGCTGCCCATCCAGCCCATCAGGAACTCAAAGGTATAGGCGATGGCCCCCAAACCAGCATCAGATATGGGCAGCGAGTGCGACATGCTGGAGTTGAGCACCTGCCGGCTTTGGCTTCCAAAAAACGGGTCCCACACAGAATCGATGTAGCCCAGCTGGAAAGCGGTCAGATAACGCGACACCAACCAGCCCACAAAGCCCAGCACCATCATGATCCAGCGCTGCGGCCAACTCGAGGGGTTGTAGCTCCAGCCTGGTGGCACCTTGGGTCCCATTTCCATGTACATGAGCATGTTGGGCATGCCGGGTATAAGTATGGTGAGGGCAACCACCAGCGCCCCCACCATGGTGTTGTTAAGGTAGGCAACTGCCGAAGGCGACCAGAAAAGGATGGGTGCCATGGTAAGCCAGATACCTATAAAGCAGCAGACCCAAAGGCTGACCGGGCGGTTGGGCGTCAGTCCGCGCCACCCGAAGAAGATAAGCAGGGCACCGCTGATGATGTCGCTCCACTTCATAAACTGCACACGCTGCTCCAGCGAAAGCCATACTTCGCGTCCGCCCGACGGATTCACGGTTCCAATAGCATAGTTAAACGTAAGCGGGGAAAGCAGCACCCAAAAACCAAGTATAACGATCAGCCAGTACACCCACAGGGTTTGCATGTGGTGCATGTGCAGCATCTTGTGGCGCATCTCAGGGTCCATCTTCATT
>JAJLKL010000180.1:0-3037 GCA_033838975.1 Hymenobacteraceae bacterium
CTACGGCATACCATTTTATGCCCAGGCCTTTTTCTATGTAAAAAGCGGGGCCGCCTCTGTACTGCCCGTCCTTCACCTGCTTGTAAATCTGGCCCAGCGTTGCCTCGATAAAGGCAGAAGAACTGCCCAGGAATGCGATCATCCACATCCAGAATACAGCACCGGGTCCGCCCATGGCAATGGCTGTGGCCACACCGGCAATGTTGCCCGTGCCCACACGTCCGGCAATGGCTACCGTAAAAGCCTGAAAGGAGCTGATACCTTTCTGCGACGACTCGCCTTTAAAAAGCAGGTGCAGCATTTCGCGCAGGTAGCGCACCTGCAGGAATTTGGTAGCAATGGAGAAGTAGATACCTGCCCCAAGGCAGAGGATGATAAGTGCATTGCTCCAGACGATGTCGTTTACCGAACTGATGATATTTTCCATGAGGTTAGAGGAGAGTTAGCTAGTATTTAGTTTAGTTTTTGGCTGTTGCTGATAAGGCTAAATTTTTCGCCAGCTTAAATTAATGGAATTTTACCAGAATAACAGCCTTTTTCGTCTGTTATTGCCGGTGCAGAAGTGCAGGAGCGGTGTGGGTTTGTTCTTGTTTTACGAGGTAAACTGCTGAAAGTAATGGTAATTACTGTGCTTGCGTCGGACCTGGCAGCACCTGTGCCCGGGCCTGAGGCACCATGGCAGGAGATGCGGGAATAGGTGCTGATTCCTTTGTACATAGCTGTGGCGCTACACCCGCCATCTCATTCCCTCAACACACTAAACCATACTTCAGGAAGGCTAACAAATTTTGTTTTGGTAGAGTACATGATATTGCCGGGCGGAACACACAATCTCTACCGGCTCAGATTATGCTTTTATAAACCATACATCACAGCAAAAACATAGAAAGGATGATTCAGAAAACCTACCTGAAGACGAGAGACCAATGCAAGGTCAAGTTCATAGTAAGCCAGGAGAATGCAGAAAGAGTTGAGATACTAGGTCTCAACAATGACTGGAATACTCCGATCAGGATGAGCAAAAAGAAGGGTGGCGTATTTGAGAGTGTGCAGACGCTCCCGAAGAACAGCCAGCATGAGTTCAAGTACCTGTTAAATGGTGCTGACTGGCGAAATGATCCGGATGCTGATGGGGAGACCGCAAACGAGTATGGCGGCACCAATAGCCTCCTGGTGCTTTAACCAAATTAATCAATTGCTTATACCAGAAATATAGGAGGCTATTTCAGCCTCCTTTTCCTGCATGTGCTCGTAGGCAAACTTCTGGATAACATCGCAGGCAACTTTGTCGAGCACTCCGAATATGCGCGCCTCACTAATCACTTCCTGATTCCACTCCGAAGCAACAACCATGATGGAATTGCCATTGTAGGGCGTCAGGTCCATAAGGTCGGCAGTAGTATTGGGCGATGGCCATTTGCCGGCCGCAATGCTGTAAAGTCCCGGCTCCCAGCGGGGCGGGTCCTGCTTCAGATCGGGCATAGGGTTAAAGTAACCATTCTCCACGGCTCCGATAAAGAGCACATTAGGTTTGCTCAGCGTGTTTGGCACCAGCGTCTTGGGATCGGGCAACACAGTACCGGCCTCTTCTAGTGTTTCTTCAGGTACATCCATACCTATGCATACTGTCTTCTTAAAAGATAGTTTTCTGCCCTGATCTGTTCTTTTGTGTTTCTTGAGAGCCATTTACTGCTTTTGCAGACTTTTGTCAACATAAGAGGAGCGGGAGCGTAAATCTTACCTGTTTGATGTTCATTACTAAACACAGCATCTCATCTATTGCAGATCAGGCTGCTACACCTTAAACTTCTTTCAACTATGGAAAAAGAAACCCGCGGACTACCGCCTCTCCAACCCGTCACGCTCCGCATCAACGGAAAAGAGCAACGCCTGGAACTGGCCCCCTGGACCTCTCTGCTCGATGCCCTGCGGGAGCACCTGCACCTCACCGGAACCAAAAAGGGCTGCGACCACGGACAATGCGGCGCCTGTACCGTGCTTGTCGACGGCAAGCGCATCAATTCCTGCCTGACGCTGGCCGTGATGCAGGATGATAAAGAGATCACCACCATTGAAGGACTGGCTAAAGACGGCGAACTGCACCCGGTACAGCAGGCTTTTGTGGACCACGATGCCTTTCAATGTGGCTACTGCACGCCGGGGCAGATCTGTTCGGTGATCGGGCTGGTGAACGAAGGCAAGGCCAAAACGCTGGCTGATATCCGGGACCTGATGAGCGGGAATGTTTGTCGCTGCGGGGCTTATGTAAACATTGTAAAAGTGGTGCAGGAAGCGCTGGAAAGGAGCGAGGCGAGATGAGACCTTTTACCTATACCCGGGCCACCGATGTACAGGGTGCTGTGCAGGAGGTGACTTCACACGACAAGGCTAAATTTGTAGCAGGCGGCACTAACCTGCTCGACCTGATGAAGATCGACGTGATGGCTCCGCAGCACCTGATAGACATTACCCGCATTGCTCTCAAAACCATAGAAGAAACAGAAGAAGGCGGTCTTCGGCTGGGTGCCTTAGTGACGAATAACGACACCGCCTACCACGAGCAGGTAGAGAAGCGCTACCCGCTGCTCTCGCACGCCATACTGGCCGGAGCCACCGGGCAGCTGCGCAACATGGCCACCGACGGTGGCAACCTCCTGCAACGCACCCGCTGCTATTACTTCTACGACACGCAAACGCCCTGCAACAAGCGCGAGCCCGGCTCCGGCTGTTCGGCCATCAAAGGCTATAACCGCGACCTGGCTATACTGGGCACCAGCGAATACTGCATCGCCACGCATCCTTCTGATATGTGTGTAGCTCTGGCGGTGCTGGAGGCAAAGGTGAACGTAACAGGTCCGAACGGTGAGCGCACCATTCCTTTTGCTGATTTCCACCGCCTTCCCGGCGACACCCCGCACATTGACACGAACTTGCAGGAAGACGAGATCATCACCTCCATCGACCTGCCGGCTCAAGGCTTTGCCGAGCACTATACCTACCTCAAACTCCGCGACCGCGCCTCGTATGCCTTTGCCAT
>JAJLKL010000181.1:0-10262 GCA_033838975.1 Hymenobacteraceae bacterium
CTGCCGCCGTACAGGCCAGGCTGAGCGCCAGCGCAATTACTTTCCGTTTGATGTTCATACCAGGTGCAGGTTGTGTTTGTTTTTCATTTGAAAAAGAGCGGCCGCACCCAAAATGGCTGCATTGTCCAGCTCAGATATCTCAATCGTTAGTTGCGCGGTTACAGACCTGAACGGAAACGCCGCCAGACTCTTCTGCAGCCCCTTCTGAAAGAGCGGATAACAGCTGCTGATGGAGCCTCCCAGAACGATCGCCTGCGGCGAAAGGATGTAAAGCACCAACTTAATGGCATTGCCCACATGCTCGCCGTACTTTTCAAAGGCAGTCAGGGCATTTGCGTCGCCGGCTTTGGCAAGCGCGTAAAGCTCATCCCCTGACGTACCCCAAATGTTGGAAAAGAACTTGCCGCTGCAGTAATCCTCGATGGTTTTGTCCAGGTATGGCACGCCGCCCAGCTCTCCGGCACTTGAAAGCGTGCCCGAGTAGAGTTTGTCATCGATGATGATGCCCGTTCCCAGGCCTGTACCCAATGTTATGCCAACCAAGTTACGAAACTCTTTCGCCTTTCCGAAGATCTTTTCGCCGGCGGCAAACGAATTCGCGTCGTTGGTGATGTAAACAGGCAGGTTGAAGTGCTCCTCAAGGGCATCCTTCAGGTATACCTCTTTCCAGGAGGGAATATTCTGCACATCGCACACAATCCCCTTTTCCTCATCCACAAGGCCCGGCACGCCCACGCCTATCCCTATTACCTCCGCATCCACCAGGGGAGTTATGCCCTGGATCAGCTCAGAGATGACCTGCTCTTTCGGTGCCTGCGACGAGGTAGGGAACCTCACCTCCTTTACCAGCCTTCCATCCTGCACGACGCCCGCATGCACCTTGGTTGCCCCAATATCTATACCCAGTATTTTGTACCTGCCCATTAAAACCGCTTAGATTGTTGAAAATAAAAACAGCTAGCCACCAGGAGCTTCTGCTTCCTTACCGGCTAGCTGTTCCATACTTGATTCTAGAACTTCCACCTTACGAAGGCTTCCATCGCCTCGTAATCGGCCAAGCCCAGGTCGTCATAGTTCTTCGCAGTTTCGCGGTTTCTCTCCTCGGCTCTCACCCAGAACTCACGGGCATCGTCGCCAGGGAATACCGGCCTGTCTTTCTGCGACTGGTGCTTGAAGATCGCGAAGCGCTTGCGCTCCACCTCCTGCGGCGACAGCGGTACCGCCATCTCGATCTCATGCGTCGCGAACTCGTGCCAGGCGCCGCGGTACATCCACAGCCAGCAGTCTTTCGTCCACTCCTCGGTCTCACGCAGTCGCTCCAGGGCCTCCACAATAATCCTAAAGCACACGATGTGCGTGCCGTGCGGGTCGGCAAAGTCGCCGGCGGCAAACACCTGGTGCGGCTTCACTTTCTGCAGCAGCTCCATGGTCAGCTCCACGTCTCTGTCGGTGATAGGCTTCTTCACGGTTTTACCCGTCTCGTAGAACGGCAGGGCCATGAAGTGGATGTGATCGTCCGGCAGACCGGCATAACGCGCACCGGCAAAGGCCTCGCTCTTGCGGATAAAGGCCTTCACGTCGCGTATTTCCTGCGAATCCAACTGGTTTGGCTGCTTTTCCTGCAGGAAGCCGCGCATGTCGTCATAGATAGACGTCAGCCTGGAGGTATCCTGCCCGATGCTCCTGTTAAAGTCGATGGCGAACTCCATGTAGCGCAGCACGTCGTCATCCCACACGGCTGTGTTTCCGGAAGTCTGGTACGCCACGTGCACATCGTGCCCCTGGTCCACCAGGCGAATGAAGGTACCGCCCATGGAAATCACGTCATCATCCGGGTGCGGCGAGAAGATCACCACCCGCTTACGGGCAGGCTCGGCACGCTCCGGGCGGTTTCTCTCGCTGGCCCCAGGCTTACCGCCCGGCCAGCCGGTAATGGTATGCTGCAGCTTGTTGAAGATGTCGATGTTGATGTTGTAGGCCGGCCCTTTCTCGGTGGCCAGCTGCGCCATGCCGTGGCTGTTATAGTCCTCGTCTGTCAGCTTCAGGACAGGCTTCTGCACCGTTTCGGATAGCCAGATCACGGCTTTCTTGATCAGGGCCTCGTCCCACACGCAGTCTTTCACCAGCCATGGCGTGTTAAAGCGCGTAAGCTCAGAGGCCGCGTCCATGTCCAGCACAAACTCCACGTTGTCCGACAACTGCAGGTAAGTGGCCGGCACCTCACCGGACATCTCTCCTTCCACGGCCTTTTTAATGATCGGCGCTTTCTTACCGCTCCAGGCCATCAGGATGATTTCACGGGCCTTGAAGATGGTACCGATGCCCATGGTGATGGCCTTGCGCGGCACATTCTCCTTGCCACCGAAATCACGGGAGGCGTCGCGGCGGGTCAGGTCGTCCAGCGTTACCAGGCGTGTACCTGAGTTTGGCGCCGAGCCCGGCTCGTTGAATCCGATGTGGCCCGTACGGCCGATGCCCAGGATCTGCAGGTCCAGCCCTCCGAAGGATTCGATCTTCCGCTCGTACTCCAGGCAGAAATCGTGGATCTCCTCCTGCGGAAGCGTACCGTCCGGAATATGCACGTTGTCCTTGTCAATGTCGATGTGGTCGAACAGGTTCTCATTCATGAACGTCACGTAGCTCTGCGCTGCCGTGGGTTGCATCGGGTAGTACTCGTCCAGGTTAAAAGTCACTACATTCTTGAAGCTCAGATCTTCCTCGCGGTGCATCCGCACCAGCTCTGCGTACACTTTCACGGGTGTAGCGCCAGTGGCAAGCCCCAGTACAGCCGTTTCGCCGCGCTCCTGCTTGCCTCTTATAAGCGCTGCGATGCGCTGGGCAACTTTTACAGAGGCAATGCGCTCATCGGGGTAAACGGTGACCGGTAATTTCTCAAAGCGTGTTTCTTCTAAAAGATTTAATCGAGCCATA
This sequence comes from Hymenobacteraceae bacterium, assembly GCA_033838975.1. GTDB lineage: Bacteria > Bacteroidota > Bacteroidia > Cytophagales > Hymenobacteraceae > Pontibacter. The sequence goes on from JAJLKL010000181.1 coordinate 2,932, forward strand.
GGTTGTATAATCGGAGTATGGTGTTGTTTGTGTGTTTTCTCTGTTTCAGTCATTAAGCTGTTTTCGAAGTCGTCGTCAGGTCTTGCTGAGTTCCTTCATCTGGTCCTCAAAGATGTTCTCCATCACGGTGGCCACGGAGCCCATAATGCCGGCATGTGCCCCCAGCCCGGACAGGGAGATCCTGGTTTTCTCGCTCAGCTGCGTCATGCAGTAGGTATGGATCGCCTGTTGCACGGGAGTGGTCAGGTACTGCCTGGCCTCTGCCATCGCGCCCCCCAGAATGATGAGTTCCGGGTTAAAGAGCTGGATCAGCGTGGCTATGCCCCGGCCCAGGCTGGTCCCCATGTCTGCCAGCAGGCTGATGGCGTACTGATCTCCGTTGTTGGCCGCTTCCACCACCACTTTCGGGTTCAGCTTCTCGATCTCCGCTTCCGGCAGCTGGTTAAGCAGCGAGCCTGTACCTGCCTTTAGCCCCTCCCGGGCCTCCCGCACCAGCGCTTGGCCGGAGGCCACCGTCTCCAAACAGCCCCTTTTCCCGCAGTGGCAGAGCACACCCTCCTCCACAAAGGGGACATGCCCGAACTCACCGGCAAAGCCGGAGGTGCCGTTGTGCAGCTTTCCATCCATGATCACGCCAAGGCCTATCCCCCAGTCGATGGAGAGCACCAGCACATCCCTTTTGCCCCGGGCGGCCCCAAAACGGTGCTCCGCCAGGGTCGCGCTCTTCACATCGTTCTGAATGTAGACGGGCCTGCCAAACCTGAGCTTCAGCAGTTCCTGCAAAGAGAGTGAGGTATCATCCGAAAGTAAATAGGTATAGTTACGGCCGTCTTTAGAGGACACCAGTCCCGGCATGCTGATCCCGATCCCCATCAGTTTTTCGGTGTCTATACCTGAGGAGAGCAGCAAATTGCTGGCGCAGGCCACCAGCTCCTCCACGCTGTCCACGCTTTTGGTGAGCTGGATCGGAAAGGTTTGCACTCCCGTAATGTTGTTATGGTTGTTGTCGAAGATGGCCATGCGGGTGCTGAACTTGCCCATGTCTATGCCCAGCACAAACAGCGACTGGTCACGCAGCCCGTAAAGCTCCGGCCTTCTGCCGCCCACAGACTCTCCCCTGCCCTGTTTCTCCACCAGACTCTCCGCCATCAGCTCGTTCAGCAGGGCCATTGAGGTGGGGGAGCTGATACCGAAGCGGCTGCAGATATCGGCGTTGGACCTGGGCCCCTTCACATACAGATACCGGATGATCCTGATCTTCTGCAGGCGCTTCTTCTTCTCAACGTTGTTGAGTTTGGAGATCTGTTCATCCTGTAAGGCCAGCAGTGAGTTCATGCGGTTTTTTCCGGTGTTTGGTTAAAAGAAGGCAATTAAACGCACAACCACAAACACTTTTCTAAAATTTTTATAAAAGCTATACGCAGATAGTAAAAATTTTGACTAAAGTAGAGGCAAATATTTTTTATTCCACCCTAGAGATACTTCTTGTACAGATTGTAAAGGATCTTCTTCTCCGCTTCGGAGAGGGGCTGGTTGATGTCTTTTTGGATAAAGTGCAGCTTAAAGGCGCGAATGGCAGCCGCTGGGTTCCGGGTATCGTAGCCAATGATGCGTAGTGCCTCTATCGGGTTAAAGCTATCCGGCACCGGCTTGTGCACAGGCACGCTCTGGAACACCAGTGGGGGCTCCTGAAGGGTTGTGTCTGCGGCAAGCAAGGCAGCATTGGCCGATAAGGTGCTGTCGGTAAGCGCCACAGAGTCTGCAGCAGGTGCAGGAGCGGTTAGCACCAGCACACTGTCCAGCACGTCCTCATCATACCACAACCCAAAGCCATGGTTAGCCAGGGTCTTCCACGGGAAAGCAGGACTTGGGTCCACTTTACGCTCGGGCGCGATGTCGGAGTGGCCGATGAAATTAGCCGTTGGAATGCCGTGCTTCTTCTTAAGCATATCCAGCACCCCGAGCAGGCTGTTGATCTGTGTTTCTGTGAAAGGCTCAGATCCGTTGTTATCCAACTCAATGCCGATGGAGGAAGAGTTCAGGTCAGTGTTGTTGCCCCATCGGCCCACTCCCCCGTGCCAGGCACGCAGGTAGTCGTTGAGCATGTGGTATACCTTGCCATCGCGCCCGATCACGTAGTGCGCGCTGACGCTGGTTTTGGGCATGGTGAATGTCCGCAGTGTCTGGTCCGTGGAGTTCTGCGCCGTGTGGTGGATGACCACGAAGTTCGGCTTGCGCATGTTAAAGTTGGTGGTGCCTACCCAGTAGTCGCCTTGCGGGTAGGTTTGCCCGGCAGCGGTGGCCAAAGGGGCCTCCCTCAGGGAACGGGCATAGGCTTTCGCCTGTTTTTTGTAGGATCGGTTCGTTGAAGCATAAGGATTAACGTTACATGCGGTGACCAGCGCCCCGAACAGTAAAAGAAATGTCATCCGTGTTGAAAAATGCTTCATAAATGCTAACCTTTATATTTTAATACGAGCTTAATCTGATTCTTCTTTAGCGTGACCTGCTACCAAAGCACTGTCCTGCACCGCTGTTGTAATAGGTATACTGCTTTCAGCGTTGTGCCGGCATGTGCCACTACCGCCTGATCACGCCCCTAATATTGCTTTTATTTGCAGGATTTGAAAAAGATCCCGCAAATAAAAATATAAGTACAGTAAAATATTTTAAATTGCAGTAAATCTTGCTACTACAAATTCACTGATTGCTTTGAAAAAGTTAAACTACTTCTCGTTTGCACTTGCTTTGCTGTTGGTGCTGGGCCTGAATAACCTGCAGGGCCAGTCTAAGAGCGCAAAATTCCGCAAACCTGCCGCTAAAAGGGCCGAGGCTCCGGCCTTCAACCCGGAAAAGGACCCGCCGTTCCTGAACGCAAACCAGCGCTGGGTAGACTCCGTGTTCAACTCTCTAACACCGGAGGAACGCATCGCTCAGCTGATCATGATTCCGGTGTACTCCAACAAAGACCAGGCGCACATCGACTCGATCAGCAACCTGATCAAGACCTACAAAGTCGGCGGCCTGATCTTCTTCCAGGGCGGGCCGGTAAGGCAGGCAAAGATGACCAATCGCTATCAGAGCGAAAGCAAGGTACCACTGATGGTCTCTATCGACGGAGAGTGGGGCCTGTCGATGCGCCTGGACAGCACAACACGCTTTCCGTACCAGATGTCGATGGGAGGCATTGAGGACGAGAAACTGATTTACGAAATGGGCGCCGAGATTGCCCGCCAGTGCCGCCGCATGGGCATCAATGTCAACTTTGCCCCTACGGTGGATATCAACAACAACGCCAATAACCCGGTGATCGGCTTCCGCTCTTTCGGCGAAGACAAGTATAACGTGGCCCGCAAGTCCATCGCTTACATGAAAGGCATGCAGGACCAGCATGTGCTGGCAAGCGCCAAGCACTTCCCAGGCCACGGCGACACCAACGTGGACTCCCACTACGGCCTGCCGGTGATTCACTTCTCCCGCATCCGCCTGGACTCTACCGAGTTGTACCCGTTCCGTGAGCTGATGAACCACGGCCTGGGCAGTGTGATGGTGGCGCACATGAACATACCGGTGCTGGACAACACGCCGAACCTGGCCTCTACCCTTTCTAAAAACATCGTATCGGACCTGCTGAAGAAGGAGCTGAACTACAAGGGCCTCGTGTTCACGGATGCGCTGAACATGCAGGGGGTAGCCAAGTATTACCCGCCAGGAATTGTGGACGTGAAGGCCCTGCTGGCCGGTAACGACGTGCTGTTGAACACCATGGACGTAAAAACGACCATTGCCGAGGTAAAGAAGGCCATCAAGAACAAAGAAATCACGCAGGAAGAGGTGGATGCCCGCTGCCGTAAGGTGCTGGCCGCCAAGCAGTGGATGGGGCTGGACAAATGGCAGCCGGTCGAAACGGAGAACCTGATCGCTGACCTGAACAACCCGCACGCAGAATACCTGACCCGCCAGCTGACCGAGGCATCGCTGACACTGCTGCGCAACAGGGACAATATCCTGCCAATCCGCTCGCTGGACACGCTTAAAGTAGCCGCCCTGGCGATCGGCACGACGCAGGAAACTGATTTTCAGCGTGGCCTGGCCAGGTATACTAAGGTGGACACGTTCTTCCTGGCCCCTAACAGCACCATTGCAGACCTGCAGCGCCTGAAAGAGCAGCTACAGGACTATAACCTGATCATTGCCGGTGTGCACAAGCTGCAGCTAAAGGCAGGCAGCGGTACCTTCGGGATCACCGCCGAGATGAACCTGTTCCTGAAAGACCTGATCCGCACCAAGCCGACCATCGTGAACGTGTTCGGGAATGTGTACAGCCTCGCCAAGTTTGAGAACGTGGACAAGGCGAGTGCGGTACTGGCCACTTACCAGGAGACGCCGCTGGCGCAGGACCTGGCCGCGCAGCTTATTTTCGGAGGCATTGGCGCCAAGGGTAAATTACCTGTTACGGTTTCCAACGCTTTCAGAATTGGCGATGGCCTGAAGACGCAGGGTGGTATACGCCTGGCTTATACTGTTCCGGAGGCTGTGGGCCTGAGAACGCAGGACCTGGCCGGCATCGACTCGCTGGTAGCCCAGGCGATCAGAGAAAAAGCCACGCCGGGTGCGCAGGTTCTCGTAGCCAAAGACGGCAAGGTGATCTACTACAAATCCTTCGGGTACCATACCTACGATAACCAGCAGCCGGTACAGAACACTGACCTCTATGACCTGGCCTCGGTAACCAAGATCAGCACCTCCCTGGCGGCCCTGATGAAGCTGAAAGGCGAAGGCCGTTTTGATGAGAACAAGTCACTGGGCGAGTACCTGCCGATGGTACAGGGATCAAACAAAGAGAACCTGAACTACCGTGACATCCTGACGCACCAGGCGCGCCTGAAGTCCTGGATCCCGTTCTGGAAAGAAACGGTGAAGAAAAACGGCAAGTTCAAGTGGTATACCTTCAAGGCTGACTCTTCGGCACGCTTCCCGATCAAGGTGGCTGACAACCTGTACATCCACCGCAAGTACGCCAGAAAGATCTACAAAGAGATCGCTGAGTCTCCGCTGAACGAGAAGCCAGGCTATGTGTACAGCGACCTGTCTTTCATCCTGGCCCCGAAAGTGGTAGAGCAGATCACCGGGCAGGAGTTTGAGTCATACCTGAAGGAAAGCATTTATAAGCCGATTGGCGCCACTACTCTGACCTTTAACCCCTACAAGCACTACCCGCAGTCCAGGATCGTACCAACAGAGTATGAGCCGCACTTCCGTAAGCAGCTGCTGCACGGCACAGTGCATGACGAGGGAGCCGCTATGCTGGGCGGCGTGAGCGGCCATGCCGGCCTGTTCGGCAATGCCAACGATGTTGCCAAGCTGATGCAGCTGTACCTGAACGACGGCACCTACGCCTACAAGCGTTACATCGGGGGCAATACGGTAAGCGAGTTCAGCAAATGCCAGTTCTGCGACCTGGGTAACTACCGCGCCCTGGGCTTTGACCGTCCGTCTAAGCCCGGCGACCCGAACGGTAACTCGGCTCCAAGTGCACCAGCTGAGAGTTTTGGCCACTCCGGTTTTACAGGCACCTATACCTGGATCGACCCGGTGAACGACATCGTGTACGTGTTCCTTTCGAACCGCGTAAACCCAACACGCGAGAACCCGAAGCTAAGCCGGCTGAACACCCGCACCAACGTGCTGCAGGTAGTGTACGACGCTATGGGCAAGGCTAAGGCAGGCAACCCGGTTTCAATCCAGCAATAAACACCCAACTAAAGCCCGCTCTGCATCTGTAGAGCGGGCTTTCTGTTTTCTGTCACTTCATACACAGGCATTTTACACTAAAAAGCAGCACCTAATCTCACTCACTTTCTAAACTCTATGTCCTATGAGTAAACTTTATACCGCACCAACAACCTCCGGCTCAGGACTGCTCACCAACACGGCACCAGAGCGCTACCTGTCGCTCGACGTACTGCGCGGCCTCACCATCGCCCTGATGGTAGTGGTAAACAACCCGGGGAGCTGGGGAAACATTTATGCTCCCTTCCGGCATGCGCCCTGGCATGGCTTTACCATTACCGACCTGGTGTTCCCGTCTTTCCTGTTTGTGGTGGGCAACGCCATGAGCTTTAGCATGCGGAAGTTCGACAGGCAGCCAGACGCTGTTTTCCTCAGAAAGGTCTTTAAAAGAACAGCACTCATTTTCCTGATCGGCCTGTTTCTAAACCTCTTCCCTTTTGTTACCCGCTCTCCGGAAGGCGAGATCATCCTGAAGGATTTTACAGCCGTACGCATCATGGGGGTGTTGCAGCGTATCGCACTGTGCTACTTTATCGCCTCTCTGGCCGTTCGGTACCTGAAGCATAACGGCGCTCTGGTCTTTGGGGGTATCACGTTGCTGGCGTATTGGGCCATCATGTACATTTTGGGCGACGCAGCCGCCCCTTATTCCCTGGAAGGGAACGCCGCCCTGAAGTTTGACCGGCTGATCATCCCGGAGAAGAACCTGTACAAAGGCTTCGGGATACCTTTCGATCCGGAGGGCCTACTGAGCACTTTACCTGCCGCCGTGAACGTGATCGCAGGTTACGCTGCCGGTAAGTTTATCCAAAAGAACGGCAACAACTTTGGAACTGTCTCAAAACTGAACCTGGCAGGGGCCGGCCTGGTAGCCGTTGCGTTTGTGTGGGACCTTTACTTCCCGATCAACAAGCCACTCTGGACGAGCTCCTACGTGCTGCACTCGGTGGGGCTTAGCCTGATCATACTGGGTACGCTGATGCTGGTCATTGAAGTGGCCGGCTATGTGAAGTGGGCCTATTTCTTTGAAGCCTTCGGCAAGAACCCGCTCTTCATCTTTGCCTTCGCCACCTTGCTTATCAAGTTGCTCAGCTTTATCAGGGTGAACGACAGCAGCCTGCAGGGGTGGATCTATCAGAACTTCTTCCTGACCTGGACCGAAGGCAAAACCGCCTCCCTCCTGTTCGCGCTGTCTTACATGCTGCTGATGTGGGTGATCGGCTTCTGGATGGACCGCAACAAGATCTACGTGAAGGTATAAACGGCACCTACTGCTTACCGGTTTACTGCTGATGATCAATCCCGGAACCTGTGCCGCACTCCGCCTCTGACACTGGCAGGAGCGCTCAGGTTTCGGGATTTTGTTTCGCCCCTCCTCTTAAAATAACGCTCTGCCACAGCAGTTCTTCACACAAGCCTTGTAAAAAACCAGACCGCAAGGCCACCTCATTTATAAGAATTTGATTTATATTTGAACGTTACCCACCAATCAACGACGGCATGTTAAAGGAAGAACGGCAGGCATTTATCATCAAACA